>JAITSB010000082.1 GCA_031288095.1 Candidatus Opitulatrix roisinitermitis
CATTCTTCAGCCTGAGGGACCACCACTTGATATGAACGCAAAGCATTATTATCTTCAAAAACCCCTGAAAAAAGATCCATTTGACCTTCTGCTTCCTGATGTTTAGTGTGCAAAACCTCTCTGGACGCATCCTCAAAAATTAAAAATAAAGCCCGGCGTGATGGTTCAATAGAGTCAAAAGCTCCTGATTTAATTAACGCTTCCAAAACTCGTTTATTAACAGCATGCATAGGAACTTTATTCATATAATCCATAAATGAAGTAAATTTTCCTTTTTTTTCTCGACATTCAATTATCTGTCTAATTATTTCACTGCCAACACCTTTTATAGATTCTAAACCAAAACGTATAGTATTTCCCACAGGCTTAAAAGCAAAATCTGATTCGTTCACATCTGGCAACAAAACAGGTATTTTCATTCGCAAACACTCATTTATATAAGTAGCTAATTTATCAGTGTTTTCTTCATTAGATAATAAAGCAGCCATAAAATCATGCGGGTAATGAGTTTTCAAATATGCTGTCCAATAAGCTATAAGACCATAAGCGGCCGCATGAGCCTTATTAAAAGCATAATCCGCAAAAGGCAGAAGAGTGTCCCAAAGTTTTTGAATTGCGTCCTTAGAATAACCGTTTTTTTTCATACCCTCAGAAAAAGGTATAAATTGCTCGTCCAAAACTTCTTTTTTCTTTTTGCCCATAGCTCGCCGCAATTCATCAGCCGCCCCTAAAGAATATCCAGCCAATTTTTGAGCAGCTCTTTGGACCTGTTCTTGATAAACAATTAGTCCATAAGTTTCGTCCAAAATTTCTTTTAATGGCTCATCTAGTTCTGGATGAATGGAAACTCTTTTTTTTCGCTGATTTTTTATATCGGCATAATTTTTATGCGAATTCATTCCCATAGGACCAGGTCTATAAAGCGCTATACAAGCCACAATATCATTAAATTTGTCAGTATTAATTCTTTTCAAAAGCTCTCTCATATTCGGAGAATCTAGCTGAAAAACTCCTAATGTATTTCCAGAAGCCACCATTTTATAAGTTTTAGCATCGTCTAAAGAAAGATCTTCTAAAACAATTGTTTCCCCAGTGGATTTTTTTATATTTGCTAAAGCGTCGCCTAAAACATTAAGATTTTTCAACCCCAAAAAATCCATTTTGACAAGTCCTAAATCCTCACAATCATGAAATTCAAATTGGGTTATTATCGCTCCGTCTTTTTCTCTTCTCATGGTTGGAATAGTTGACTGAATATTTTTAGACGACATTATAACCCCAGAAGCATGCACTCCCCAATTTCTGATAAGCCCTTCAATTCTAACAGCATAATCATAAAAACCTTTATAATCAACCACTTCTTCACGCATAAATTCACGACCGTCTGTATCAAAAAACTGTCTTGCCTGAACCGAAGCATTTCCAGCAATTTTTTTATCACCCATAACCAACTTTCTAAAAATTTCTGCTTCATGATAACGGTCAATTTTTTCATTAAATACATCAGCTAATTTTAGTCCCTTACCTTGAACATCAGCTGGCACAGCCTTAGCTAATTCATCACCCACAGAATAGCTCCATCCTAAAATTCTAGCTGAATCGCGCAAAGCATTTCTAGCTTTTATTATATTAAACGTCACAATCTGGGAAACGGTATCTTCACCGTATTTATCAGAAACATAATCTATAACTTCTTGACGGCGGCGCTCCTCAATATCAACATCTATATCAGGCTTGCTTTCTCTTTCTGGATTCAAAAATCTTTCAAAAATAAGTCCGTGTTTCATAGGGTCTAATTCTGTTATTCCTAAAGCATAAGACAGCATTGAGCCAGCCGCTGAACCTCTGCCCGGCCCTATAATAATTCCTTGCTCTTTTGCCCAATTTATAAAATCAGCCACTATCAAAAAATAAGACGAATAACCCATAGAAACTATAACATCTAATTCGTATTTTGTTTGCTCTATTATAGGCATAGGGATTCCCGAAGAAAATCTCTTTTTTAAACCAGCAAATACTTGAGTTTTTAAATATTCCACATCGCTTACGCCTTTAGGAGTCGGAAAAACTGGCATAAGACCTTTATCTTCTTTAAAGGTTGCTGTGCACCTTTCAGCCACCATAAGAGTGTTAGAACAAGCTTCTGGAACATCTTTAAATAATTCCAACATTTCTGCGCCGCTTTTCACATAATAGCCGTCACCATCAAAATGAAATCTATTAGGATTCATCAAAGTATCACCAGAATTTATAGCCAGCATAGCATCTTGAGATTGAGCATCAGACTTTTTAACATAATGCAAATCATTTGTCGCTAGCAAAGGTGCTCCGATTTTTTTAGAAATTTCCAAAAGCCCGTCCCTGGTCATAGCTTCTATTTCTATACCATGATTCATAAGTTCCACAAAAAAATTGTCTTTGCCAAAAATATCTTGAAATTCCCCAGCCGCTTTCACAGCTTCGTCCATTTGCCCTAATTTAATACGTGTTTGAATTTCGCCTGAAGGGCAGCCTGATGTGGCAATAATTCCTTTAGCGTATTTATTCAAAATTTCTCTATCCATACGAGAATATTTTCCCCATTGACCTTCCAAAGACGCTTTTGATGAAGCTTCTATTAAATTTGATAAGCCAATATCTGTTTCCGCCAAAAGTGTAATATGAGTATAAATACCGTTAGCCGAAATATCATATGGGCTATATTTGCCGTCAACCCCAGCTCGCGACCAATGAACTCTATTTTTGTCAAATCTTGACGTGCCCGGAGTCAAATAGGCCTCTATTCCAAAAATAGGCTTAATATCTCGTTTTTTGCAAGCTTCATAAAGTTTATATGCTCCATGCATATTCCCGTGGTCTGTTATAGCCACAGCTTTTTGACCAAGACTAGCCACTTCATCTACTAACTTGTCTATCTTTGCAGCTCCATCCAACATAGAAAAATCCGTATGACAATGTAAATGAACAAAATCCTGCATAATTCCAGTTTACACTTAAAACTGAGCGGAATTTTATGTGTTAAAAATTGTTTTAATCTAATTTGGTTTTACTAACGGAAATGTGATAGTATCACGCAAACCTAAGCCGGTATATGCCATAAGCAGCCGATCAATTCCCATGCCCATGCCAGCTGTGGGAGGCATACCATATTCTAAAGCCTCTATAAAATCTTTGTCCATTTGCATAGCTTCATCATCGCCTATATTAGCCTGGTGGCTTTGCTGAATTAGCCGCTCCTTTTGTATGACCGGATCTGTCAATTCAGAATAGCCTGTGGCAAGTTCAAAACCGCGAATATATAAATCCCATTTTTCTACAAGTCCTTTTTTTTGTCTATGAGCAGAAACCAAAGGAGAAGTATCTTCCGGAAAATCAAAAACGAATGTCGGTTTATGGAGTTTTGGACAAACTAACTGCTCCCATAAAAGCTCAACCAATTTCCCTGGAAGGAGTTTTTTCATTTCTTCTGAATTAGTTAACCGCTTTTTTTCTGATTCCCCCAATTTTTCTTTAGCAATAATAATTAATTTATCTAGCGGAGTTTCAGGATTTATCTCTTGACCAATTTCTGCCGAAAGAGAATCATAAAGTGAAATTTTATCCCAACCAAAATCATTTTCAGCATAGTCAGAAAAATCATATTCTTCTTCATTTGCCAATTTAACAATTTTTGAACCAAAAGCCGATTGGCAAACTTCTTGAATAAGTTTTTTAGTAAGCATAGCTATATCAGAATAATCAGAATATGTTTGATAGGCTTCTAACATAGAAAATTCCGGAGAATGGGAAGAATCGACGCCTTCGTTTCGAAAATTTCTATTTATTTCAAAAACCCTATCTATTCCGCCAACAACTGCTCTTTTTAGAAAAAGTTCTGGAGCAATGCGTAGATACAAATCTATATCAAAAGCATTCATTTTTGTGACAAAAGGCCGAGCTGCTGCCCCGCCGTGCAAAGTTTGCAACATAGGGGTTTCTATTTCCAAAAAATCTCTTTTAGCAAAACCGTCTCTCAATCCTGCAACAACTTTTGAACGCAGAAATACCATATTTCTAGTTTCATCATTAACTAATAAATCTAAATATCTTCGACGAACCCTAGAATCGTCCGATAAATTTTTGTGCAAAACAGGCAGAGGTCTTAAAGCTTTAGCCGCCATTTTCCATGTTTTAACTAAAACAGAAAGTTCGCCTGTTTTAGATGAAATAATTTTTCCTTCCACCCAAACATAATCACCAATGTCCACTAAATCGCGAAAATTTTTCATTGCCTCTTCGCCCACCTGATCTAATGAAAACATCGCTTGAAGTTTTTGATTATTTCCATCTTGCAGACTAACAAATGAAAGTTTGCCAGCTCCCCGTAAATACATAACGCGCCCAGCAACAGCTACAACGTCATCAGTTTTTTCATCGGTTTTCAAATATGAATATTTTTGTCTTATTTCAGAAAAACTATTAGACTGTTTTAGCCCTAAAGGATATGCTTCTAGGTCTAATTCATTTAATTTTTGCCTTTTAGCTTTTCTTATACTAACTTGTTCAGCTTCATCTTCCATAATCTTCGTCTTCCATAATAAAGACAAATTAACTTATTATGTTTATTAGTTTATTTTGAATCAGCAATTTTATAATAATCATAAAATGCTTGGGCCATTCCTTTTGCTTGAGCCTCAGGAACATCGCGTTTAATTATTTGAACCAAAGGCCAATGAGTTTTTATTAAAGTGGGCGTGCGGTAAACAACATTGCTATATTTTTCAATTTGCTTAACACTTTTAACCCCATCATATTTAAGCATATTAGCAAATTTATGTTCAAAACCGCCGTTATAATAATAATTTCGCAAAACATTAGCAAATTTTTCATCAGACTTCTGATCTTTCAATAAAAACCCAAGATTTGTGGCATCAGCATCAGCTTGTTGACATTGCCAAGGATATTGAGCGTCGCCTGCTTTAAATATGCTGTCTGTTGTTAAACCCTGCATAGTTTTATTATAGTAATCCTGATAGTCTCCGTTTATATCTTGCGGATATATAACCAAACTCAATTTTTGAACATCGCCAGCCCAGCCAGCCAAAAAATCAAATTCCTGTTCTGTCATAAGAGCAGACAAAGTAATTGAAATAGGAGTTGGTATTTTAGGTTTATTCAATTCTCCAGAATAATTCCCTTTAGTTGTAATAAACATACGAGCCATTAAGCTAACTGCTAAATGACTAACTTTAACACCAAAACCGTTTACACCGTCTATGCCAAAAGCTGAAAAATAACTATATAGTTCTGGATCATTTGATTTCACAAAATTCATAAAACTATATCCGCCTGGGTAAGTTTTAATACCTGATATTTTCTTATCACCAAAACTCAAACTGACAGTTTTGCTATTATCTAATAATCCGGCAGTCATAGCCCATGTGCGGTCTTGATATTTATAATTAAACTGGCGCATAAAAGCAAATGTCAAATAAGAAGCATCACCATATTTTTGATCAATTTGTTTATCGCTAATTTTATTTGATTTTAAATATTGACTGGCATAATTATGCAATTTAATTGTATTTTCTACAAAAGCCGTGTCTTTTTCAGAAAAATTGCTAGCATGAGCAAATTGAGAGCCCTGAGTAAATACAATTGACGATGAAAGGGCAACTGAAAAAATAAAAGCAAAGACCAACACAGCGGTTTTTTGCAATAAGCTTAAATTTGTTTTTGAAACATTGTTTAAATTAGTCATACTTTCAGTATAACACAAAAATAACAGAATTATATAAAAAAAGTTATAAGTGGGGCTACCAAGACTTGAACTTGGGACCTCTGTCTTATCAGGACAGCGCTCTAACCGCCTGAGCTATAGCCCCTAAATTTACACAATTCACGCGTTATAAACCCATAATTCTTTCAACAATTATTTTCCTGCAACAGGCGTTTTGTATAACATATACAGATTATCACGCTTTCAAATATAAATTAAATTCTCACGACTATATTATTGCTTATTTTATTCAAATTACAAATTTGACCTTTTTTAGAGGCATTTTCATAAATGTTTTTCGCTTGATTATGGCTATTTGGCACAATCTCAATTTTTCTTATTCGCCAACAAAACCTTTGCAAATCCATAGTTGTACAAACCACATGATAGCTTCTGTTTATAGCCACCAGCCCCATGCCAAAAGACTTTATCTTATCAAAATCTATAACTTGACAACTTTTTAAACTAATTTTATACTGATCTAAATTATCCCCAATATCTTTTACATCACAATTATTGTTAACATAACCTTTTGCATTATGAAATAAATCTACTAATTGTTCATAATAGCCGTCAACGCAAAAACCTTCTAATTTGCTTGGATAACCTATCCCAAAACTAGCAGCCGCACCATGAATAGATGCCAATTTTGCTAGTTTATCTTTTTCTAAACGCAAATAAGGCACGCTGGCGCTAATTTTCCTTTGTCTTTCATATTCTAAATCAGAATCACTCGGCTCAACAATAGGTCTATATCTTTCATAATTGCGCAAAATATGCAAAATTTTTGTCAAATTTCGAGCACCATAAGAAGTTTCAAATTTAGTAGACCCCTTCGGCCGGCCTTTAGACCTTCTTATGTTGGTAATGCCAGATAAATTTATATCGTAACTATTCTTTATTTTCATAAATACCATGACTATTCAATATTTTTCACACAAAATAAATATGCTAAAAACACTGAAAGAAGGGAACCAATAATAACCCCTAGTCTGGCCGATAAAATAATAATTGGCGAAATAAAAGATAAGTCAGCAATTAAAAAAGAAACAGTAAAACCAATGCCCGCTAAGCAAGAAATGCTCCATATATTTTTTAAATTTAAAGAGCTCTCTAATGTGAAAGGAGTCCAGCGGTCAGAAATGTATGTAAACAGCATAATTCCCGCAGGCTTGCCAATAGCTAAAGCCATAGCAATAGCAGCTATAACTATAATTACACTATATGAAGTTTCCGAATATAAAACAGTGTTAAATATTTCGATAAAATTTATTTTCATTTTAAAGAATATGTAAATTGGCAAAACAAATAGCCCTGAAATAACACTAGTGAAATCGCGGTATTTTACTATACGTGATTTCCAATTATTTTTTTTGGGGGCCGCAGCAATTGTGAAACCTAAAATAGCCCCTATTATTGCTGTATGAACTCCAGACTTAAAAGTAAAATACCAAGCGGCCAAACCAAGCGGAACAAGAATTAGCCACTTAAAAGAACTGTCAAATTGCGAAAAAAGCCGCCAAACACATACAAATATAAGAGCAAAAAACAAATATATAAAATTTACCGACCGCGAATAAAAAAGGGCTATAATTAAAATTCCAAAAATATCATCAGCCACAGCTAATGTCATTAAAAAAGTTTTGCTAGATTTAACAAATAATTTATCAGAATCATTAAACTTTTTCAATAAAATAAAAGACAAAACTGCCAAAGACAGCGCAATATCTGTCACTGACGGTATGGCCCAGCCGCTGGCGAGAACCTGAAATTGACCTGCAAAAAAAACAATAGACAGAAAAAATAATGCAGGAACTATAACTCCGCCAGCGGCTGAAATTATTGGCAAAAGCGCTTTTTTCTTATCGTTAAAAGGCCCAAAAAGAAATTCGTGTTTCAAATCCAAACCCACATTTAAAAAAAATATGGTAAGCAGCCCTTCCTCTACTAAATTTTCCACCGATAAATTCATATAAAAAGGCAAATGAATTTGGTATTTTGAAAATTCATCAAAGATATTATAAGTCGGCAAATTTGCCAAAACTAATCCCAAAACAGCTGCAAAAATTAACAGATAACCAGAATTAACAAACTTAGTTAATTTGTCTAATTTTCTTCTCAAATTTTTTTTCATAAAACGTCTTTCAAAAAAGGCTCCATATACCTGTAAGAGCTAGCTTACCCTTGCTGCATTTCTGCCCTGGGGGATTAAACTATATTACACCATATAGAGCCTTTTTAAGTTTATCACAGCACTATAATACAGCAACATTAATTTCATTTATCTTCCATATAAATTCTTGCAAAACAATAGTCACACAAACTGAATAATAATTTTCATTCAAACAAACTATTCCAACCGCAAAACTTTTTAATTTATCATAATTTACTAAGCAAAAATTAAGTAAATCAGCTTGTTGATTTTTTTCAATATTAGTTTGTCTATCTATTTTGTTTGCATTATCTACTTTGCAAGAATCCCTTTTGCTATAATTTGCTTTTAAAAAATGTTTTTTTGCATCGCTATATTCTATAAACAATTTTCTAAAATATATTTCTGAACAAAAATTTTGCAAATTTCTAGGATTAGATTTTCCAAGAACGCTGCTTGCTCCTAATGTCATAGCTCGCTTGATTAGTTCATTTTTGTCCAAACGCAAATATAATTGACTTGAAACTATATTTTCAGAAAAACGGCTATTAATTGGTTTAGAATTTTTATATTTATATTTTTGTAAATTTTGTTTTTGAAAAATAGTTAAAATGCGTTGTAAATTTTTTTGACAAACTAAAAATGCTGAATTATTTTTAATAGATACATTATTAATTCCACTCTTACTATTAAACATACCGATCCCTTTCAAATTTTTATTTTTTATTAATTTATATTTTATTAGACCTAAAATATAAAAGTCAAATTGCAATATGCTAATTGTTGAAAACGCTGTTTTAATCCGCTATTTACAGACCGTTTCTGACTTATTTTTTTTAAGTTGCAAATGTTTTTAAGTTGCAAATGTTATATTATTCCGCAATTAATATTGTAAAATTTAATTATCATCAAAAAATTTGACAAAAAAAAATAAAGCTAATGAAAAAGTAAATAACTAATTGAGAAAATAAATTCCTTGAAAAGAGAGACTTCAAAAATGATTGAACTTAAAACTGACAACGAAATAGATAAAATGGCAATTACTGGCTCATTTATTGGCCAAACGTTACAATATTTTAAAAAAGAAGTTAAGCCTGGATGGAATCTTTTAGATATAGATAAAATAACTAAACAAAGAATTGACAAAGCGGGCGCTAAATCTTCATACGTAGATTATGCCCCAGATTTTGGATCAGGCCCCTTTGGACATTATATTTGCACCAGCGTAAATAACGCAGTTTTGCACGGATTGCCATATAATTACACTCTTCAAAACGGAGATCTTTTATCGCTTGATTTAGCTGTTTCAATAAATGGCTGGACCGCCGATTCAGCTGTTTCTTTTATTGTGAAAGATGATATTGTGGAAGATGACGCTGCAAAAGATAATATCGCGGAAGATAAAAAAACCCAAGAAGATGAAAAACTAATTTTAGCTACTGAAATCGCTCTGCAAAAGGGCATAGAGTCCGCTTGCGTTGGAAATAAAATTTCTGATATATCATATAGAATTGGGCAATATTTGATTTCTCAAGGTTATGGCGTCAACACTGATTTTGGCGGGCACGGAGTTGGGCGAACTATGCACGAAGAACCCCATATACCCAATAACGACGTGAAAGGACATGGATTTACTTTAGCTCACGGCATGACTTTTGCTATAGAACCTTGGATTTTAGCAAAGACAGATAAATACATATATGGAAATGACGGCTGGACATTGCTCAGCGCCGATGGATCAAAAGGTGCTCATAGTGAACATACTATTGCTATAACAAAAAGCGGTCCCCGAATTTTAACGCTGCCATAATTTGCTTATACTTTAAATATTGAGCTATAATGTAAATATGCTTTCAGTAGCCAATAAATATAAAATGAGCGGAAGCCAATATAGCATAAATTACAAAGATAGCCAAAACAGAAATCATATGCTAACAATTGCCAGCATAGGTTCATCCATAAGAAAATATACTATTGACAATTTAGATATTGTGACACCTTATGAAGCTGACACAATTCCGGAATTTTTTCAAGGGCAAGTCTTATTTCCTTGGGCAAACCGCCTGCAAGACGGACAATATGATTTTGAAGGAAACAAAATACAGACCGGCATAAACGAAATAGACAAAAATAATCAACTTCATTCCCTTTCTCCATTTTATTCTTTCAGGTTAATTAATAAAAAAAATGATCTAATAGAGCTAGGTTTACACTTACCTCCGCAAAAAGGTTACCCATTTAATGTTGAAGTGAAAATTGAATATAAATTTATCAACGATAAGCTAAACATCACTTCACAAATTAAAAATTTAGGATTATCTAACGCTCCTTTTATGATGGGCTGGCATCCGTGGTTTTCTGTTCGCGGAAATATGGATAACGCTTTTTTAGAATTTGAGGCGCAATATTATATTAAAACCAATGAAAGACTAATCTCCCAGGCCGAAATCTCTGTGCCAGAAAAATTCAATTTCAGTCAAAAAAAGTCTCTGAAAAATATTGCTTTGGATGATGCTTTTTTAGATGTCAAAAATAACACTATTAAGCTGACTGGGGCTGACAAACATATAACAATTATTAAAGCTGATAAATCATATAAGGCTTGGCAAATTTGCAACGCAGATTTTGCTGTGGGAAAAAATTATAAATTCGGTGTAGCAATTGAACCAATGACCGCTTACGCCAATGCTTTTAAAACTGGCAAAAATTTAATAATTCTAAAGCCCAAACAAAAACTAAAAAATTCTTGGAGTGTGAAATTTGAATAAACTAGATATGAGAAATCAAACAACCAGACTTAACAACGCCTTATTAGAATTTCAGAAACATTTTAAAATTAATAATTCAGCCAATGACAAAAAACAGAATCAAGAAAAAATAGCTATTATTTCTGCGCCGGGCAGAACAGAAATTAGCGGAAACCACACTGACCATCAAAAAGGCTGTGTTTTGGCTGCTGCAATAAATTTAGATATTTTGCTCCTAGCGGTTCCCAATAATTCAAATTATATTAATTTATATTCTGAAGGTTTTGGTATGCAAAAAATTAATTTAGATAAATTAGAAAAAGATAAGCATAAAAATGATACAGAGGCATTAATAAAAGGTGTTGCTGCTTGGTTTAAAAAAAATAATTATACTATTTCGGGATTTGATGGCTATTTAACATCCGATGTTATAGTAGGTTCTGGTCTTTCATCATCGGCTGCTTTTGAAATAGCAATTGGCGGAGCCCTAAATTTTTTATTTAATAATAATTCTATTAAGCCAGTTCAATTAGCACTAGCAGGACAATATGCCGAAAATAATTATATGAATAAAGCTTCTGGACTTATGGACCAAACAGCCAGCGCTGTGGGGGGTTTTGTTTTTATAGATTTCAAAAATCAAACAAAACCTATTATAAAACCTATTCAATTTAATTTAAAGCAAGCAGGCTATGATTTATGTATAGTCGATGTTCATGCTTCCCATGCTGATCTAACCAAAGCTTATTCTGAAATACCGCAAGAAATGAAAATGGTGGCAAAATTTTTTGGCAAAAATGTTTTACGTGAAGTTAATCAAACAGATTTTTTTAAAAATATTTCCAAATTGCGGCTAAAAGTCGGCGACCGACCAGTTTTAAGAGCTATTCATTTTTTTAATGAAAACCAAAGAGTTTTAGAACAAAAAAAATATTTAGAAACAAACAATTTTGCGGGATTTTTAACTCAAGTTAGATCCTCTGGAAATTCTTCATACAAATATCTGCAAAATATATATGCATATCCAGAAAACCAAGCTATTTCTATAGGGTATGCGCTTAGCGAAAAAATTCTTTGCAAAAACTCTGCCCAACAAGCAGCCATTAGAGTTCACGGCGGAGGTTTTGCCGGCACTATTTTAGCTTTTGTCCCACACGATATTTTAAAAACCTATAAAACAGAAATGGAAAAGATTTTCGGAAATAATTCATGCCACGTTCTGCAAATAAGAAATACCGGTGTTTACGGTCAATATATTTGATTTTTTCTTACGAAAAAATCCCTGATATTAGCGAACAATTCCAAAAAATTATTGACAGAGATAACTAATATTTTCAATGCCAAGAAAAAATATTTAAATTTAACATTTGAGTAATAATTTCTTGGAACAGTGAGCGTTTTTTTTTTTTGTAAAAATTTAACTATGA
>JAITSB010000006.1 GCA_031288095.1 Candidatus Opitulatrix roisinitermitis
AATATTATACTTCCTGTCACATTATCGCTATCAAAATAAGTGACCACCTGAAGAATTAAATTCTGAAAACTATTTTTCCCTATTATTATATCACCATTAATTGTATTATAAGCAAACACGTTATATGAATATTTTAGGTTAATAGCAAAATTATCAGGTATTATTATTCCAGAATTTTTAATTTCTGAAGAATATATTAAATTAGACGCATCTTCGACTTTCTCGCCAAAACCAGCTGGAAAAGCTGAAATTGAATCAACTTCTGCTTCATACAAAAAATAGGATATATTTATTCCACTAACGCCAAAGCCTGCATTAAAAACTATTTTACCTAATGGCAAGGGTGCGTCATTATTGTTGTTAAAATAACCAAAAAAGTATGACATTTTAGTGACTTTAGAACAAAATTTATCTGGAAAGACCAAATCACCTGATGTTCTAGCAAAATAAAAAGCATATTGAGCCTCTAAAGCATTTTTGCCAAAATTCTTGCAAAAATTTATTTTTCCATCTATTCTCATAAAATGAAAAATATAATTCATATTAGTGGTTCTAGTGCCAAAATTGGTCGGTAAATTTAAATCAAAATTTACTTTAAATTCCGAAAAAGCTGCTCTTAGACTTTCAGTATTAAAAGCATCAAAGTTAGAAATATCAAATTTAGCCAAATTAGGATTTTTAAAATTTCTAAAAAGTGCCATAGAGCTATCAGGATTAGCAATTACCCCGCCGGCTTGGCCAACTTGAACCTCTGTTCCGTTAATGCAAGCTAAAATTGCTCCTGAAGTTAAAGTCGAATCAGTTAAATCGATTGGATTTTGACAATTTGGAATAGTATTAATAAATTCAAAACTAGTTATATCTGCTCTCTTTAAATTTGTATTGAAAAAATTCTCCACATATGGACCAGTTTCAGATTTTATAAAAGGTGATAACCGCATAACATCAGCATATTTTTTTAATAATTGAGCCATCTGTTCACGTGTAATAGCCTTTTTCGGCATAAATATCGTATCAGTATATCCCGAAACAATAGATTCGTTATAAACCCATTGAACGGCCGATTTGGCCTCATCTGATAAACTCTGACAATCAGAAAACGGCATATCTATTTGAGGTATAACAGGCTTTGATGCCAGTCTATACAAAAAAACAGCCATCTGTTCACGAGTGACTTTTTGGCTTGGTCTAAAATGCGAAGCATCAAAACCAGTTGTTATACCGCTGTGTAAAGCCCATAATATATGAGGCAAAAAATAATTCTTTTGGCTAACATCCACAAAAGGATTTATTAAATTATAGACTTTTGGAGAACCTGCCAAACGGTGCAAAAAAGCCGCCATCTGTTCACGAGTAACAGTATTTTTCGGACCATATTTTTGCGTAGTATAACCATGAGCCACGCCATAAACAAATTGCCAGTTAATAGCTCTTTGAGCATCATCTGACAGCGCCGAAATATCATCAAAAGAGTTATTAGCATTTATAGCATAAAGCTGTTGATAAACCCCTTTAGATTCAGCGGAACTGCTTTCACTATCCAAAATTGCATAAACTTTGGCTTTTTTATAAAAGTTAGTATTTACATTTGAAAATGTATAAGAATTAGTTTGACTAGATAAATTCTCTGATGACAGAGCAAGATTATCTATAGCATTATAAATTTCAACTTTATATAAAACATCGGGCGTGTTTGATAAATCCCAATTTACAGTTAAAACTTTGCCTATTTTAGACAGAATCACATTTTTCGGTGCATCTGGCGCCGCCTGCAAGCTAGGCTTTATCTGTTTATCATTAGCAAATGACATATCAGAACCAAAAATTGCTGATATTCCAAATATTAATGTCAAAACTATAAATAAATTACATATTTTTTTATTTGTTTTTGTTTGTTTCCTATATTGTATTGTTCTTTCCATTTTATCCTTTTATTTTATCTAATTTTTATTTTTTTCTTAATTTATTTTCACTTTAGTTTTTTTCTTATTTAATTTTCATTTATTTAGTTCTTAATTTATTTTCATTTTATTTAGTTTTTTAGTACCATTTTTTTGATTCCAAAAAAATTCGGAGCCAGATTAGCAGGGAAGGTCAAACCCTACTTGTTATTAACCCTTGAAATATTGAAGTAAAACTGAAGGCTCTGGCTCCGAAACTGTATCTAAAATACAAAAAAATAGTAAACTGTAAGCTTTTCGGATTTTAGGGGTAGCTGCTAGCTCAGCTGCGCAAGCCACCCCTACAGAGTCGGAAATAGAAAAAGTAACATTTCTAGCTCTGTATAAAGATGAATTGTTAATAGTAATTATGAAATATAAAGATGAGCTATTATTCATTACTTATTCTTTCCTTTTCTCGTTCTTTCTTTTTAGCTAAAGACCATAAAAAAAACTTTTTAATAATCTTCAACTGAATACAGTTTAGCAGGAAAAGAGGTTTTTCAAATTAAACACACCAAAAATAATAAAATATAACAATTTGTTATAAAATTACTTTTCTAATTATCCTGGGAAGCCTAACTGTCTATATGCTTCATATAAGGCAATAGCAGCGCTATTAGCTAAATTTATACTTCTGGAATAACTACGCATAGGAATATAGAGACTTTGACTAATTGAATCGTCCTGCCAAATTTTTTCTGGCAAACCGTCAGGCTCCGAGCCAAACAACAAATAATCACTAGCCTTATATTGTATATCACTATATTTTACTTTCGCTTGCGTTCTAAAAGCGAAAATGCGGCGGTTGTCAGAATAAGTGAATTCTAAAAATTCAGAGAAATTTTTATGAACCTGTAAATGTGTCAAGTCATGATAGTCTAAACCAGAACGCCTAAGTTTAGCGTCATCTAAGTCAAAACACAATGGTTCAATTAAATGCAAAACTGAACCAGTATTAGCACAAAGTCTTATAGCAGCCCCCGTATTTCCAGCAATTCTAGGTTCAGCGAAAACTAGTTGCGGAATATCGCTATTTAATTCTTTTGAAATCATAATTGCTAGAAATCACAATTTTGAAATCATAGTTTTAGCTTTGAAAAAGCCTTCTTGAGAGTATTAGCACTGTTATTTAACTGCTCCTCCTCGTCGGTCGAAAAAGGTATATTAACACGCGTGTCAACCCCTTTGCTTGACAAAATAGACGGCACAGATAAACAAACATCGCTAATTGACAAATAATTTTTTAGTCTTGTAGAAACTGGCATAATTCTTTTTTCATCATGCACTATTGCGCTAACTATTTCTGAACAAGATAGGGCTATAGCATAATTTGTGGCGCCCTTACCTTTAATAACTTCATAGCCAGCATTAATAACCTCTTTTTTTATATTATCTCTAACTTCATTTGTTAGCGGTTCCCTATTATAAACTTGACCCCAGTTTAAAAGATTTATGCCAGCAATTGTAGCAGATGTCCAAAGAGGAATTTCACTATCACCATGTTCTCCCACCACATAAGCATGAACATTTTTCACACTAACTTTGCAAAAATCAGCTATCAAAGTTCTCAATCGAGAAGAATCCAAAACTGTGCCTGAACCAAACATTTTTTGACAGGTCAGTCCGGTTATTTTTAAAGAATAATAAGTTACTAAATCAACTGGATTTGCCACCATTATATATATAGCTTCTGGAGAAAACTCCACCATTTGCGGCAAAAAACCTTTCATAATATCGCAAGTGGCCTGCGCTAAATCAAGCCGCGTTTGGCCTTCCTTTTGAGTGGCCCCAGCTGTGACAATAACTATATCTGATTTAGAAGTCGCCGAAATATCATCCGTGCCCATAATATTATTTGTTGGCAAAAACTGAGAACCATGCATCATATCTAAAGCCTCAGCCTCAGCCTTTTTTTTGTTTATATCATATAAAACTATTTGTCTGGCCAAAGCTCTTTGAGCTAAAGCAAAAGCTGTGGTGGAGCCAACTGCTCCCGCGCCGACTATGGTTACTTTCATAAAAATAGTATATCAGATGCCCTAGTCTAAACTTAATTTTGCTAAGCGGCTAGCCAGTCCTGAATAATTTTTGGGCGATAAATTCTGCAAATTATTTTTCAATTTTTCAGGCAAAGATATTTTATCTAAAAATTTATGCAAATCAGACAGTTTTATGTTTTTACCTCTTACTAAATTTTTTAATTTTTCATAACCTTGTTTCATATTTTCGTCACCAGCAATAACTAATAATCTCATTATTGTTTGAACGGCTTCTGTTAAAACTGCTGGATTAGATTCCAGCTCTTTATCCAAAACTTCGTCATTTACACCTAATTTAGTTAAACCAGACCTTAAATTTTCCACAGCAATTAAGAAATAAGCATAAGCCGATGCTATATTTCTTTGGATAGAAGAATCTGATAAATCTCTTTGCAAACGTGTTGTGACAAGCGACTTGCTCAAAACACTAAATACGCCTTCTGCCATTTCCAAATTAGCTTCAGCATTTTCAAAAAGAATGGGGTTAACTTTATGAGGCATAGTGGAAGATCCAGCGTGTGATTCATTAATCTTTTGCACAAAAATTCCTCTAGCAATGTAAAACCATAAGTCAGTTGATAAATTGTGCAAAACTCCAGATAGGTGAATAAATTTATAATATAGGCCGACCTGCCAATCATGGCTTTCTATTTGGGTTGTGAATAAATTATATTTTAAACCTATTATATTTTCCACAAAATATTCCGAAAATTCTATCCAGCTAAAATCAGATGTTGTGAAATTTCCAAGCGCCAATGCATGAGCTGAAAAAGTGCCGGTTGCTCCATTGAATTTACCAAAAATTTCCTGATTCTTTATAGATTTCACAACCCTAATTATACGAATATAAAAGACTGCTAATTCTTTTCCCAAAGTTGTGGGGGTGGCGCTTTGACCGTGTGTTTTTGACAAAAGTGATTTAGATTTATTTTGCTCAATCATTGGTTTTAAAACAGCTAACAAATCTTCTAGTTTAGGAATTATAATTTCTTTCAAAGTTTTTTTTACAGACAAAGCATAGGCTAAATTGTTTATATCTTCGGAAGTGCAAAATATATGAACTGCCGCAGTTAATCTATTTTTTTCATCAGCATTAAAAACTTCTAAACTATTTATTTTATCCACTATATAATATTCAGCTGCTTTAATATCATGATTTACCATTTCTTCAATTTTCTTTAATTCTTCAAACTCAAAACATTCAAAATTATCTACTATTTCGTTTAATTTAGCAATTTGGATTTTTGTTAATTTAGGCAGACCTTTTAAAACAGGCAAAAAATCATTTTGAGGAAATCCCTGACATAGCGTTATTAAATATTTTATTTCCACAAAAATTCTAAATTTATTTAAAGCAATTTCTGACAAATACTGGCTTAGAAAATGAGTGTGCTTATAATAACGACTGTCCAAAACTGAAATTGCCCAAGGTGAGTTTGATTCCACCAAATAAGTTTAACATAATTTTCTTAATTTATATTAGACAAGCATTTTTTCATACAGTGCGTATGTTCGCGCCTGGGGTTGCGAACTCTTTTTTTCAGGAGCGAACTGTCCAAAAAATTATTACCAGAGAAAACTAATATTTTAAAGACCTAATATTTTCAATAGCCAAGAAAAAATATTTCTAAGAACCCTAGATCTTAATCCCCGTATTGCAATTAGCTTTGGAGCCATAACCGCAGCTCCTAACATGAGCCGGGCTCGTGCCATA
>JAITSB010000007.1 GCA_031288095.1 Candidatus Opitulatrix roisinitermitis
TTATAAAATTCATCAGGATTATTTTTCCAGAAAGAGTGCGATAAAATTATTTCTGGTGGGTAATTCCATTCTTGATTATATAGGCCGTCTGTGCTTCTAAAATCAGGAATTCCGCTTTCGGTAGACACACCAGCCCCTCCGAAAAACACAGTGTTTTTGCTTTTGTTGATAATGTCAGATAATTTGCCAGATAATTTATTGCTAGACAATTTATTGGTATTCATAAGGCCTTTGGATTTTAATTTGCATTTTATTCAATTTCTAGTAATTTGATTTATAGTTGCCAGAAAGCCATTTT
Source organism: Candidatus Opitulatrix roisinitermitis (assembly GCA_031288095.1). GTDB lineage: Bacteria > Actinomycetota > Actinomycetes > Actinomycetales > Bifidobacteriaceae > Opitulatrix. The sequence continues at coordinate 299 of JAITSB010000007.1, forward strand.
TTTGGCTCTGAGCGAATGACGGGAATCGAACCCGCATAATCAGCTTGGAAGGCTGATATTCTACCATTGAACTACATTCGCGGTCTTTATAAAAATAGTATAACATAAAATTAAATCGTGCTAAACTGAAATTAAGTGAAATCAATTATTATATAGAAACTAATTATATAGGAGATAGCTATGGCAGTACCAAAGTTTAAGACATCCAAGTGCCGAACACGCAGTCGTAGAGCTAATTGGAAAGCGAAAAAAATTTCTGTTCATACGTGCCCTCAGTGTAAACAATCTAAAATTCCGCATATTGCATGTCCGACGTGTGGGACTTATAAAGGTGTTACTTATGAAGTTGCTCGTATAAAAAGTTTTGCTAAATAACGTTTTAGCTAAAAATATAAATTGTAGTTATAATTAAAATTATGGATTTGTAGGTGTTTAAATTGAGAACAAGAGTGCGAAAATTTATTAGCGATTTTGAAAGTAGATATAAAATTAATTTAGATCCAGAACTTTTAGTGGAGGCTTTAACTCATAAAAGTTTTTCAGTGGAGAATAACCAATTTCCCCCTTATGAAAGGTTGGAATTTTTAGGCGACAGCGTAATTGCGCTAATAGTTAGCGAATATATATATCGTTTTTATAGTTTAGAAGAGGGTCAAATGACGATGGTTAGAGCCAATATTGTTTCAAAAGAAGCTTTGGCAAGTTATGCTAAAAAACTAGATTTAGGAAAATTAGCCTTAGTGGGCAAAAGTCCTGATGAACAGGCGTTTAGACAAAGCAATAAACTTTTAGGAGATTTGTTTGAAGCCTTGGTTGGCTGCATCTTTTTAGTAAATGGATATAGCAAAACGGCTGATTTTATTTTAAAACTTTTTAAATCAGTCATAGATTATCATGTGGAAAATTCTGAAGAATTATTAGATTCTAAAGGAAAATTAGCCACTATTGCGCGCCATTTAGGATTAGGTGAAGTTATTTATGAATATACATCTGAAGGCGAGGATCATAACACATTATGGACGTCAAAAGCGCTGATTGACGGGCATATCAGAGGTGTTGGGCAAAGTACTAGTCAAAAAGATGCTAGCAAAAAAGCAGCTGAGAAGGCCCTTAAAACATTTGATAAATAAAATGTATTTCTTGTTTGAAAAATTAAAATAGTATGTCTACTATTACTGACCAATTAAAATAGTATGTCTACTATTACCGACCAAGCAATTATTTTAAAAACTCATAAATTGGCTGAAAGCGATAAAATATTAACTATTTTAACAGCTAATTATGGAAAATTAAAAGTTGTTGCTCGTGGGTCAAGAAAAACAACTAGCTCATTTGGCGCTAAAACAGCAAATTTTACACATATAAAACTCAATATTGCTAAGGGAAAGACACTTGATATTGCAACTCAGATTAGAATTTTACAATCATATTTTGATAAAATTTCCGTTTCGTTTGATAAATTTATTTGTGCTAGTTTAATATGCAATTTCACCGATTCTTTAATTTCTGAACTTTACGTAAAACAATTTAAAGTTTTTAATCTATTAGGTGAAGCTTTATATAATATTGCAAATACTTTTTATGAAAAAATATATAGTGATATTTATTTACTACAATTTTTAGAAATACTAGGTTATAAAATAAATTTGGAAATATATAAGAATGATTTATTGACGCTTTATTTAGATTCAGATATAGATAAAATTATCTTGCACAGTCATGAGCAACAGGCGGAAATTAGTCAAATAGTGAATAAATTTATTTCTGATCTACCTTTATAACACGATCGGAAATGTCAGATTTGTAAAATAGTGATGATATAATTTATATATGAAAAAAGAACTTAAAACTTCTGAAATACAGGAAATGCTTAGGTCGGGAATTAGCAAAAATCAAATATCTTCTGATTATAACGTTGACGAGAAATTGTTAGATAGTTTTTCTAAAATGGTGGAATTAGAAAAGCAATTTGTTGTGGAAAGTTTAAATAATTTTATAATAAAAATAGATGATAGCGCGCAGACTTTTAAATCATTAGTGGACAATGCTTGGGCAAAAATTGGATCAGCTGATTACAAACCTATTTGGTTGATTTCTAAAAAAAATCGTCAACCGTGGCAGATTGAAATAAATTTATCTCCAACTTTTGTTATAAATTATTTTTGGCAACCTGCTATACGTTTGTTAGAAGCTAAGGATGATTATGCTAAAGAATTGCTAGATATGGGCTACATTGCAAATACACAAAAGGCAGCAGGAGAGCTAAAAGTTGACAAAATAAATTCAAAAGAACTAGATAATAATATTGACGGATATAACCCGTTTCAGGCTGATAAACCGGCTTTTGATAATCAGGCATTAACAGAAGTTATAGATTTTACTGATGTGCGTAAATCGGTTGATGTAAATTTAAAGAAAGATAAGGACAAGGCTGACAAAGAAAAGGCTGATAAAGAAAAGGCTGACAAAGAAAAGGCTGACAAAGAAAAGGTTGACAAAGAAAAGGTTGATAAAGAAAGAGTTAATAAGGAATTGAAAAAAGAGGATGTCAAAGACAGCAATTCGACAACTTCTGTGGAAAATGCCGAAATAGGTAAAGGGAAAACCGTCAAATCGCCTTCTGAGAGAATTCCAGTTCCTAGCTGGGACGATATTATTTTAGGTGGTGCTTAGTTTTAGCTTTTTAATTTGTTCTTTTGGAAAGGTTTTGTTCTTTTGGAAAGGTTTAATAAAAAATTTAATTTTTAAAAATTGGTAAAATAGGGATAGTGGTTTCCCAAGGGGTCGTTGCTCCATGCAAACCAATCATATTTTTGGCATTAGGACGAATTATTCGTGAATCAATAATACTTGTTTGATTTTGACAAATAAAAGTTAAGTCCCCTATTGACGATAAATATTGTGGAGCAATTCCGGAAAATATTTTTTGTTTTATAAGTTCATTTACTTCCAAAATCTTTATTTGCTCGCCAAAAAAATCTTGCCAGTCTTTTTTAACTTTTTTTATATTAGAAGATTTTTTTAAATACAAATAGCCGAATCTGGGTTCGCTGGCAATATTTTCAATATCTGAAATTAGCTGGGGGTGCTTTGCGATGTCATATTGAACATGGTCGTTTTTATTTATCATACCGTGATCAGCAGTTATTAATAGCAATGTTTTTTTGGGGCAGTTTTGATAAATTCTTTGAATATATAAATCAAATTCTGCTAAGGCTTTGTGCCAATTTTCGGTAAAAACCCCATATTTATGACCGATTCTGTCTATTTTACTATAATATAGGTAAACTAAATCGTATTCATTTATTAATTCCAAGGACAAATTTATTCTTAGTCTTGTTCTTTTAGCAGAATATATTTGTGAACCATGGCAATATAAATTTGTTAAAAAGGAATTACGAAAATTGTTTTCAGCAACTGTGGCAGATTTAGCCCCTAGTTCGTTTGCTAATTCAAAATTAGTTTTATAATTAAGATTATTTTTATTGTGCGGATTTTCGTTATTTGAAAGTTTGGAAACGCTAGCAAATTGAGGGGCATAATCTAAATTTTCTTCGTTTAGGAAATTAATTATTTTATTAGTGTTAGGATTTATTTGTTTATATCCTAAAATTCCCGTTAGGCTAGGAGGCAGGGAAAAGGCAAAAGAAGTTAATGCCACAGATGTTGTTGTGGGAACAACAGTTTGAGCTGCTTGACAATTAGCAAAATATTTTCTTAAATTAGGAGCATAAGATAAGGATTTTTCTAAATTATAATATCCGAGTCCATCACATAAAATGAGAATGACTTTTTCAGCTTTGGGAAAGTTTAGTTTTTGGGCAGTGCTGACATAATCTACATCTAAACTCCTAAAAGCTGAAGGGATTATATCTAGCAACCTATTCACCATATAAATAGTTTAGCGTTTGATATACTAAAATTATGTCTGGGAAGGAAAAAATAGTTAATATTGACATAGATAAGGAGATGTCAAATTCTTTTTTAGAGTATGCCTATTCGGTGATATATTCTCGAGCTTTGCCAGATGCTAGAGACGGACTAAAACCTGTTCAAAGAAGAATTGTTTATCAAATGAATCAAATGGGGCTATTACCTGATAAATCATTTGTTAAATCGGCTAGAGTGGTGGGAGATGTTATGGGAAAACTTCATCCTCATGGTGACGCCGCAATATATGATGCTATGGTCAGATTAGCTCAAGATTTTTCAGTTAAATTGCCGCTAGTTATAGGACATGGGAATTTTGGATCTTTGCACGATTCTCCAGCTGCGCCGCGCTACACTGAGGCTAAATTGAGCCAATATTCGCTTTTGTTATGCAAAGACATAGAAGAAAACACTGTTGATTTTTTGCCCAATTATGACAATAAATTAAAAGAACCGGAAGTTTTGCCAGCTAGTTTTCCTAATCTTTTGGTTAATGGTTCATCAGGAATTGCTGTTG
>JAITSB010000022.1 GCA_031288095.1 Candidatus Opitulatrix roisinitermitis
AACATTAAATTAAAAGAAAAAACGCTATAAGTAAATTTTCAGAGCCCCGACCGGGACTTGAACCCGGGACCCCTTCCTTACCATGGAAGTGCTCTACCACTGAGCTATCAGGGCTAAAACAAGCAAAAAAAATAACTATAAGAAATCTTTCGTGGTGGATACTGGATTCGAACCAGTGAAGGCTGAGCCAGCAGATTTACAGTCTGCCCCCTTTGGCCACTCGGGTAATCCACCAATACTTATAGATTAGCAAATTTTTCAATAAATGACTATTGTAATTACTATTGCAAATATAAAGACTATAATATAAATATGAGACCTTTTGTTCTTTTGCAAACCCGCCCTGAAGATATTGCTAGTGAAGGCGAATATAAATCTTTTTTAGAATTGGGCAAACTAAGCAGTCAAGAACTAATTAGAATAAGGATGGATCAAGGGAAATTTTGGGAAATTGATTTTTCTAAAATCTCTGGAATTATTTTACCCGGATCTCCTTTTAATGTTTCAAACAAAAATCGACCAGCTCAACAAAAAAGAATTGAAGATGAAATATTTTATTTATTAAAGCGAATTATAAAAGATGATTTTCCCTTTTTTTCTATATGCTATGGTATGGGAATTTTAGGAGTCTATACTAACACAAAAGTAACTAAAAAATATGCTGAAAATCTTAACGTTATAAATATCGAACTAACAGATATTGGCCAAAAAGACAAACTTCTGAAAGGAGTTAACCGCGCTTTTGCATCACCAACAGGTCATAAACTAGCATTGGAGGAAGTCCCAGAAAGCGCTAAACTTTTAGCCACTGGCGAAAAATGCCCTATTCAAATGATTCGGCTAAAAAATAATATTTATTCCACCCAATTTCACCCAGAACTAAATTACCAATCATTAGCTGTTAGAATGAAAGTTTATAAAGACCACGGCTATTTTTTGCCACAGAAAATGAATAAAATTTTGGCTACGGCGAAACAACATAAATATTCTGACACAAATAAAATAATTCAAAATTTTATTAGTTTATATCGAAAATAGATTATACATATATCAAAAATAGATTATTTATAAAAAATTATCTATGAAAGAATTTTTTAGAATATTTATTTAATCCACCTTGTCTGAGAAATCTTTTTTCATAGGATTTATGCAAAATATGCAAAGGCGGATAAATTGACATTAAAATATATTCCGGAGTTTTTCGACCAAACTGTTTAACATTATGAGCATTATATGTCCGAGAAAATCTTTTAACATAATTATGATATTCTTTAGGCGGTGTGGCCATTCGTCTAGCTGAAATTCCAGCAACTAAATCAGGCACAAAAGCAATTGCTAAATTTGCCTCTTTTAAATGCAAAGAAATATCTATAACTTCATGAAATAAATCAGCTTCATCACGGCAAACTTTTGATTTTATAATTTCCCAAGCCTGGCTTCTAACAGCCATATTTGAGCCAAAGAGAAATTTATATTTCCTATTAACCCCTAAAACAATTCGGCGCATAATCAAGTCAGCCTTAAGTCCAAAATTTCTCCAAGGCATATCGTAATATAAAACAGGTCCTGAAACGCCCATAACGTTCACGTCAGAAAAAGCCTTAATTAAATTTTCCACCCAATCAGTTCTAATTAAAGTGTCAGCATCTATTCTGCCATAAATATCACCAGTGGCATAAGCAAAACCAGCGTTTCTGGCAGGAACTAAACCAGGCTCTTTTTCAGCAATTATTTTTAAAAGAAACCCTTTTTTATGAGTTTTTTTAAATTCTTTTGCCAAATGCAAAGAATTATCGCTGCTATTATTGTCAACCATTATAACTTCTTTGGGTAAATGAGTTTGTTCTAAACAGGCCTTCAGACAATTTACTATAACGTCTTCTTCGTTATAAACCGGCACAATTATTGAAACTGATAAAGTCATAATTTTTTATTTAAACATTCCTTTTATTCTCGCTCATTTTTTTGCTTCTTTACTTTTTTGCGCAATACTTTTTATTTAATATCCGCCCCAATAGCTTGAGAAATGTTAGCAAAACCATCAGCTTTGAGAAATTGCATAAGCCCTTTTTTTACATCTGGAACAATTGTTGGCCCTTTAAACATCAGCCCTGAGGCTATTTGAACCAATGACGCTCCGGCTTTAATTTTTTTGTAAGCATCTTCGGCTGTGAAAATTCCGCCCAAACCAATAATAATAAATCTATTTTTCCAGTTTTTATAAGCCGAAGAAATTAAAATATTATTTGGCTCTTCTGTGAGTTTGCCTCCAATATTGCCTTTCCAATCAGTCGGTATTTCCAAATTAGACCGGCTTTTGCGCAAATTGCCGATAGTTAAAGCCTGGACATTATGCTTAGCCGCCACAGCACATAACTGATTAAATTCCTCTGGCGTTTTGTCCAAAGGCATTTTTAAAGTCACAGGAGCCCAAGTGGTGACTTTATCTGTGGCTGTCAAAAGTTTATCCAATCTTTCTGGATCTGTGAAAGGTTCACCTTTAAATGTATTAGGGCAAGATATATTTATTTCTATAAGTGCAATTTTTCCGCGACATTTTTCAATAGAATAGACATAATCTTTTATGCCTTCTTCATCATTAGCTGCCAAAGCGTCATTAGTGCGAGCCAATGAAGCTGCCACAACAAAATTTTTAGTATTATCATAAAGTTTTTCTAAATTAAAAACAACTTTGTCAATTCCCCAATTAGGCAAACCAGCATAAACTAAAAGCGAATTATATTGAGTTAATCTATGATACCACGGTTTAGGATTTCCTAAGCCTTCACGTGCTGTGATAGAGCCAAAAGAACCAAAAGAAAATCCAACACCAGCAATGCAATAGCCGATTTGGGCATTTTTATCTATTCCTGCGGCAAAACCGACTGGATTTTTAAATTCCAGCCCCATAAGTTTTTGCGACAATTCACTTTTTTCATATTTCATAGTCCATTTAAGCATAAACATCATAAAAGGAATTTTTTGAGCCCAGCAAGCAAATTTTATCATCAAGTCATGCGCTAAATCAGGCGGTTTAGCAAATAGATAAGGCTTAATTATATAACGATAAATATTGCGTGATAAAAAAATAAAAATTCTATTCATAAGTTTTTTGAAAAATTGTTAAATTTATCAGTTCTGCAAACCAACAATCAAGATAAAGATTATTTATTTTTTAGAAGGCTTTTTACTGTTTTTATTAGTTGAATATTCAGAAGCTTGGGGATAAAAAATTAATGCAACTGAGAAAAAGCCTAAAGTCCAAAGACCTAAAAATGCAAAATCCATACCCTCATAAGCCCTAAAAAAGATAAATTGCCAGCCTATATCAGCCAGACTATATACCGGAATAACTCGCATAACAGGTGCTATAAATGTGGTCAATGATTCCAAAGGCAAAAATAAGCCTGACAAAAATGCCACAAATAAAGTGACATATCCAACTAAGGAAAAATATTTGCGTGGCGCCAAAGAAACAGTTATTCCAAAAAGCGAAAAAGACAAAAATCCTATAAAAGTGAAAAGCAAAAGTGCAATATATCGCAGAGGCGACCAAACAAGCCCTCCATAAAACCAACTCAAAATAAAAAGCAAAATTGTCGTAAAAAGTATAATTATTCCTGAAACCACCACATAAGATAAATTAAACAAAAAATACTTTTTATGATTTCGCAAAAGAACATCAAAATGATTATTTTTGTCATTTGACATATTGCGAGATAAATATAAATAGCTGTTTATTAAAAGGGAAAAAACTATTGCACATATTAAATAATATTCTCCAAACTCAAACAAAGGCAAACCTTGCGTCTGGGCAGTCAAAAAAACACCTAAAGAATATAGCACTAATGGCAAAATAATTAAAAAAACCAACTTTTTTGGCGTTTTAAATAATCTACCTAAATTTAAACGAATATAATTATTTAGCAATTGCATTTATAACCCTTTCCTTCAAAGTGGATTTTTTGACAAACTCTGCAGCACGTTTTGCATAAACAGAACTATCTTTTTTCACTATCACAACATTATTAATTAAATTCTCAATTTCATCAAAATCAGGTGTGACAATTAAAGATATTATATGAGAATTTTTTTTCAACCAAATACTTAATTGTTTCCAAAACTTTTCTTTATCTAAAACAGACATCTTTTGTGTTGGGTTGTCAAAAACAATTAACTTATATTTAGAATAGCCAGAACTGTCAGCTGCCACAGACTCTATATATGAATAATCTAAATTATTTTGATAATTTTTATTTTTAGCAAATATATTAGCTAACCTAAAATTGCTTGCTGAATTTTTTAGGCTCTTTTTAGTATTTCTATTTTTTTTATTTTTCTTCAAAAAACTTTTTTTAAGAGACTCTTTTTTTGAACCAGATTTATTGCTAACAGGAGTGGCAACTATATTTTTAGCAAAAAAATCATAATTAACACCATTTGGCAATGTGCTGTCAGAATTTATATAAAGAAAATCTCGTTTAGGATTTATATTCTCTGAAATACCTATAACTCCTTTATCAGCATAAGTCACGCCAGCAGCAATCGTTGCTAGAGCTGTTTCAATTTTTGGCTCATTAGAGAAAATTGCTGTTATATCACCTGATTTAAATTTTATATCTATATCTTCTATTCTTAAAATAGAATCTATATTTTTAGTTATTCTAAGCAATTCTACACTATATAATTCTACACTATATTTTTCTCCCAAATTTCTTTTAGATAAAGAATTCTGAGCTGGTTTTTTGGAAGACATCTTTTTGCTAGGCGCTTTTTTAGGAGACATCTTTTTTGCTACGGCCTTTTTAGAAGTAGCTTTTTTAGAGATTGTCTTTTTTGGGGCTGTCTTTTTAGAGATTATCTTTTTTGAAGCGGTCTTTTTAGGGGTAGCCTTTTTAGAGATTGTTTTTTTAGAGGTTGTCTTTTTTGGGGCCGATCGTTTAGCTGAAACTTTTTTTGCCTGAACCTTTTTAGTAGTTGTTTTTTTAGAAGCTGGCTTTTTGGAAGATGCTTTTTTAGGAGACACTTTTTTGGAAGAACTACTCTTTTTTACTTTATTCGATTTTACTGCCATAAAACCAGTCTATCATAATTGTTTTTTAAGTACAATTATTCTATATCCTTTTGCAGAGGACACTTTAACAGCGCCTATATTATAAGCTTTCAATAAATAGCTATTAACCCATTTGACAAAAGAGTCAGCTCCTAAATTTTTATGAATAACATAAAATATTTGACCATTATTTTCAAGTGCTTTTAAGGCGGAAATAGTAAAAACTTGCAAAGCCTTTTTGCCTGATTTAATCGGCGGATTAGAAATAATAAACTTATATTTATTTTTAATATTTGTCATTTTAGTGTCTAGAAAAACTCCTTCTACATCTAAAAAAGATTTTTCTGGAAAACAATTTTTAAAACTATTTAAATTCTTTTTTGCTAAATCAAAAGCACGCAAATTTATATCAGTATAATATATATTCGCCTCAGGAAAAAAAGTGCCTAAAACTTGTGAAATTGCTCCCCAACCGCAGCCAAAATCAAGAATTGAACTATTTGTCATATCTAAATTAGACCGTTTTATAATATATTCTAATAAAACCTTTGTCCCTAAATCAAGTCTTTTGGGTGAAAAAATTCCGCTAGCTGTTTTTGAAATAAATTTTCTGCCGCATAACTCATAAACAACAGAAAATTCTTTATAGGGAGTTTGTGGATTTTCAGAAAAATAATGGTTCATAAATAAGCCACTGGGTCATTCGTTTAATTTATTCATTTAGTTTATAAGTAGCAAACAAATATAGCAATAAACCAAAAAGAAGTCCTAACACAAAAAATTCAGGATCATCTATATAATTTTTAATTTGATCAGAATTCAAAAAATTAGTTGAAGAATTAATTTCTGAAATAATTGAATCAATCATTTTTGAATCTTGTGAACTATAAAAATTGCCGCCATATTTATTAGTTAAAGCATGCATATTATCTGAATTATCAACGTCAAGTGAATCGCTTGATGACAAATATATTGACTCCAATTTAATTTTGTTTTGTTTAGCTAGAGCCATAGCATCTTCAAGTGTATAAATTGGATTACCAGCTAACGCATTATCGGTCGCAAAAATAATTGTTTTATCTCTATCTTGACTTTCCATATAATTATTATCGCCCATTTTTCCAAAAGAAAAAACACATGATGCTAAACCGTCACCTATTAAAGAATTAGCTGCAGAATTGGTTGAAGTTCCCTTAGTGAAAAGCGCTAATTGCTGAAGATCTGCCTCTGTCAAACTATCCAGAGAAGACCTATCATTTATATTTTTAAAGGCATTATAAGCTTCATCTAAACGAGATTTAGCTAATTTATAATCCGTCGTCAAAGGAAAAACTTGCCTAGAAGTGGAATTGAAAATAGTTAACCCTAATCTTTGTCCAGAAAAGGACGACAAAAGATTTCTATAAAATTCAATTATTTTTTTATCATAACTCAAAGTTGAACCAGAAACATCTAAACACAATTCTATATCATTATTAGAATAGCTTTGATTATCGCCAGATAATGAAATTGGTCTAGCAACCAAACACAAACTGCTTAAAATAATTACGACAATGCCAATAATTGCTATTATTTTTAACTTCAAATAATTTTTTTTTACTGCAAAAATTTCTTGCTCAGGAAAAGCTATTTCAGTGATAACAAATTTTTTGCTATCAAATTTTTTAGCATTATAAATTATAAAAGCGGCTATTAATATAAACACCGCTACAAAAAATATGGCAAAATTAATATTTACAAATGTCATTTTATTTCCAAAGCCTTTTATTTCCAAACCATTTTATTTCCAAGCCCTTTTATTTCCAAGCATTAACTAATTGACGAGCTGAAATTAAAGCAACATCCGGAGAAAATTGCTCCCTAGAAAAACCAAATTCAGAATCATAGAGTTTCACGAAAATATTTTGGAAAGTCTTCCAATTATCGTTCTCAAATTGAAGTTTATCTATATCTCGCAAAGTCAATTTTTGCCAATGAGAGTTTGATAATTCATAATCGGCAGACGCATAACTTCTTTTCATAGCATATTCTCTCAATATAAGAGAAAGTTTTGTGAAAAGTTCGTCATCGTTTAAAAGACCATCTTTATATTGTTTTGTTAAACGATTTAATTTGCGAATATATATCTGATGCATTCTCATTTTCGCAGCCGCCACTAAATATTGATTAGCCATTTTCCTAGCAAATTTTCTAATATCAAATTTTAAAATAAAAATAACTACCAAAAAAAGAAAAAGAGCAAAACTAACAAAAATAACAGCTAACGTTTGATAAGCTTCAGAAAAAGGAACTGGATCAAACATATTATTTAGACAATTTCCTTTTAGACAAATACTTCACCAGAGAGTAAATTAAAGAAGAAACAGATTGAGCTTCCAAATAAAAACTGCCTTTGGATTTTAAAAATTGTGAAATATCCTCTGATTGTTGATTTATAAAAGTATTGTATTTTCTTTGAACAGTTCTTGATTTCATAAATGCTGGAATTTTACGATGTGTTACAATATCATATTCCTGCATTTTATCAGAATGTTTATAAGGATTTCTGCCTTTCAAGCCTATTATCAAAGTGTCATATCTTTTTGCAATTTTGGCCAAAGTTTTTTTATCCATAAAACCCAAAGCGGGCAAAGATGCAATAATTGTTAAATTCATTCTTTTAGGCCAAAATTGCAAAATATAATTAAGTGATTTGGTTATATCAGGACTTGGTGAAATAGGATCTGTTGATTTATATAAGCGATCTATTGGATATTGTAATGCAAACTCATTTGTTTGACTTTTTTCATGAATTAATCTATTTTTATCAGAATATAAAATTGTAGTTTTGTCACCTCTATCAACACTGAGAAACCCGACTAAAGAAGCAGCAAAATTTGCAATGTCTTTCAATTTTTCTCCATTATCTGCTTCGCTAAACATAAGACGTGACGAATCAACCAAAATAACGCTGTCGGTGATAGTATTTGATTGAAAACTTTTTACAATTAAAGAACCTCTGCGGGCTGACGATTTCCAATCTATGGAAGAAATTATATCACCCGGAATATATTCCCTCAACTCATCAAAATCTAAACCTGAGCCGCGAAATATTGAAGGGTGTCTGCCTGCTATAGATAAAAAAGCCCGTCTAATTAAAGGCAGAGAAAAACTTCTACGGAACGCGGACTTCTTTGAAGCAGTCATCTATTATACTCTCTGGTGTTATTTCATCAGCCAAAGCATCAAATGTTCTGACTATTCTATGCCGCAAAACACTATATTTTAAATCTTG
>JAITSB010000072.1 GCA_031288095.1 Candidatus Opitulatrix roisinitermitis
ATAGAACATGTTGATGATCTCATTGAAGCTGGAATTGACAGTTTAAAAATAGAAGGCCGTTCTAAAAGTGCTTATTATTCTGGTGTTATAACTAATGCTTATAAAACAGCAATCAAAGCGTATTATTCTGGCAAAAAAACTCCTAAATGGGCTAATCAAGAAGTTCATAACGTTTCCCACAGACCTTATTCAACAGGGTTTTATTATTCAGATAATATGTCAAAAGGCAGACGCAATTCACCTTGGCAGACCTATGAAAAAGGCTATATTAGAAATTATCAGCTTTTAGCTAATGTCGTCAAAAATAGTAAAATAGTAAATAAAACTTCTAGAATCGCTGTGGAGACCCGAAATTATTTTAAGCTAAATAGTCAAATTGAAATTTTATCACCAGGAAAAATTCCCCAAACTGCCAAAATTATTAAAATACTAGATAAAAATAATCATAGTTTACTGTTCTCTAATAAACCTATGGTTCAATTAGATTTAATACTTGACAAAAATCTGACTATTCCAGTCGGCTCATTTATTAGACAAGCCCTTTAATAATTATTAGACAAACCCTTTAATAAAATATCTACAATGATAAAATGGCTGCAATAGTAAAATATCCACAACAATAAAGTTTCTAAAATAAAGTTCCTTGATCCTCAGAAAGCTCTAAATCATCAGATTTAGCGCCGTTCACTGCGTAGTAAGCCTTTGAATTGCTGCTTGCCCTTGAATTGCCGTTTGCCCTTGAATTGCTGCTTGCCTTTGAATTGCCGTTTGCTTTTAAATTTCCGCTTGAATTGCTAGATAGCAAAGTTGCTGCACCGGCAAAGTCTGATACATCTAAATTAGGATCAATAGTTTTAGCAAATTGAGCAAAATTAACTCTAATACTTTTGCCAAAACCTAATTTATTATACAATTCCAAAGTTTTATTTAAGCTAGGAGATTTAATTTTTAAACTGTCAAAGTCAATTCCCAAATCAAGATCATCAACTAAACGATTAATAATTCTATTGAGTTTAACCTGTTCAACTGATCCAGCCAAAGCTGTGCCTGTTCGGTTATTCATATTAGAAGCATTTTTCAAAATATCATCCAAATCACCATATTCGTTAATCAATTTGGCTGCACCCACTGGACCTACTCCCGGAACTCCTAAAATATTATCTGATGTCTCGCCGACAATAGCGGCCAAATCAGGATATTGAGCAGGGGTAACTTTATATTTTTCGTGAATTGCTTCTGGGGTCATAAATTTTAAATCACTAGAATTTTTTTGAGGTTGCAAAACTGTGACATATTTATCAACTAGTTGGAAAGTATCTCTATCACCAGAAACTATATAAGCTAATATCTTTTCTTTTTTTGCTATAGTGCTTAAAGTGGCAATTATATCATCAGCTTCGTAGTTTTCCATTCCTATCTTTGTTATAGACAAAGCATCTATTAATTCGTAAATCAAAGGGAACTGACTCCGTAAATCATCTGGGGTTGGCCGGCGGTCAGCCTTGTATTCTGGATATTGACTATGTCTGAAAGTTATTTTAGTTTTATCATAAGCCACAACTATATGAGTTGGCTGAATCTGATCAAAAATATTAAAAAAACTTTTAGCAAAACCAAAAACTGCATTGGTGGGCTGCCCGTTAGGAGAAATAAAATTATTGGCAGCTAATCCATAAAAAGATCTATATGCTAGGTAGTGCGTATCTATTATAAGTAGTTTTTCACTCATTATTATTTATGATAGCATTAAATTGTTGCCTTCGTAGCTCAGTTGGTTAGAGCACCTGACTCTTAATCAGGGTGTCCAGGGTTCGAATCCCTGCGAGGGTACTTATTGTAGACCCCCCGCAAGAATTCTCCTGTCAATCCAATTACTATATATTTTTATTCATTATTTATTAAATTTTATTTCAAATATGCTAAGTTGAAAAGTTTACCAAAACAAACCTTGGTTGGATGCCTTTGGTTTAGTGGTTTTAACAGCTGTATTATAGCATTTTGTATCACCTGAATAATCATAAGCACATATTTTTACCATCATATTATAATCAAGAGATTTATCTAATCCTGCCCATTCTAGAAAATAATATGGGAAAGGTGCTTTAGCTTGCTTTTGCCCACCCCAAGTCCAGTCATTAACACCTGCTTGTTTAATCATAGGACGGACCGTTAAGGTTGATAAATCAGCCGTTAGAGCATCAACATTTTGATAAGCATCAGCGTGATAAATAACAGAACCTATATTTTTCTCCCCTCTAACCCAAAACTCTTTTAGGTCATAAGGTAATCTAGCCAAATCAGCCCCAGTCCAATCTGAATACAGCCTTTGAGAAAGTCCCGGCAAAGTATCTGATGAAATTCCAGCGTTTTGCAAAAATTGTTTAGCATCTTTATCTCCTGAAAGCGCCTTAAAAATATTCAGAAAAATAATTGAAATATGCTTTCTTGGAGCCAAATCACCTCTAGTTGGCAAATTAACTAAATTGGAAAATCCGTGAATTCCTAGATACTCAGCTGTTTGTTTAGCCGCATATCTAATCATCGC
>JAITSB010000079.1 GCA_031288095.1 Candidatus Opitulatrix roisinitermitis
AAAATGAAAAAAGCTGAGGCGCTTATGCCAACAATTCCAGCAGCTAATCCATCTAGTCCGTCAATAAAATTAACAGCGTTCATAACAGCCACCATAGCAATTGTTGTAAAAACAATTAGTGAATTTTGGGAAGAAATAGTTTGTCCCATAATAGGAATACTTAAAAGCTGAATTCCGTTTATGGACACTAACACACAAATTGCAATTTGGCCAGATAATTTTAATAACCAATCTAAATCCCAAATGTCGTCAGCTGCCCCTAAAAGGCAAATTCCAATAGCTCCAAAGAGCATAGGATAAAGTTGTTTTTGGGTTTCAAAAACTGGATTTAGAAAATCAAAAAAATTTCCGATTACAAAAGCTGCTATAAAGCCGATTAACATAGCAAGTCCGCCTAAACGAGGAGTCGGCACTTTATGTATATCTCGCTGTCTGACGCTTGTCACAGCTCCAATTTTGGTGGCCAATAATCTAATTAACGGCGTAATCAAAAAGGTTATAATAGCCGAAATTAGAGATAAAAACAAATATATTTTCATAAATTTAAAAATAGAATTTCCCAAAACGGTTTATTATAGATATTTGTCATAACCTTCAATTTCTAATTGTTTAGCTAAATTGCTTTTGCCAGATTTAACAATTTTTCCATTAGCAAAAATATGGACAAAATCAGGTTTTATGTGTTCTAAAATTCTGGCATAGTGAGTTATTATAATAAGACCCATATCTTTTTTTATTTTATTAACAGCGCGTGCCACAATTTTTAGTGCATCAACATCTAACCCTGAATCAATTTCATCTAGGATGGCGTATTTAGGATTTAGGAGCGACAACTGAAGAATTTCGTTTTTCTTTTTTTCACCGCCGGAAAAACCAACATTTAAACTGCGGCCAGCAAATTCTTTATCTATTTTTAAATTTTTTTGAAAACTTGAAAAATCTTTAACCCATTGTCTTATATTAGGTTTTTTTCCATTTATAGAACCTTTGGCCACCCGCAAAAAATTTGAAACTCCCACACCTTCTATTTCTGGCGGATGTTGAAAACTTAAAAAAAGACCTAATCTAGCGATTTCATCAGGGCTAGATTTGGTTATATCTTCGCCATCTAATGTTATTTTTCCCGAAGATATTTCATAATTGGGGTGATGGGCTAAAGTGTTAGCGAAAGATGATTTGCCAGAGCCGTTTGGCCCCATAATGGCGTGAATTTCATTAGGTTTGGCTGTAAAATTTACTTTATCTAAAACAGTTTTATATTCTTTAGAATTAATTTGAACTCTTGCTCTTAAGTCCTTTACCACTAGTGACATATAAACAGTTTATCACAAATACAATGCCGCCTAATACTATAAAAATATCTGCTATATTGCCTATAAAAAGGTTAAAATAATTTATAAAATCTGTCACAGAACCTTGCCCGAAATAAGGCGGATTAAAAAACCTTTCTTGCAAATTGCCTAAACCTCCGCCGATTATAAAAGAAAGAGGAATTGAATAAAACCATTTTTTATTTTTTATTATTATAATAATTAGCCCTAACAGAATTATGCTTGTTAGAATTGTCAAAGTAAATGCTTTGGATTGAAAAAGCGAAAAGGCTGATCCAGAATTTTTTACAGCTATATTTAGATTTAAAGCAATTTTTTTTGAAATTAAATCAAGTGAAAAACAAAATACAATTATTCCAGCACAGATTAAATAATATTTTAATTTATTTTTTTGTAAATTATTCAGAAATGCCAACAGACTTTAATTCGCCCAGAATTTGATTTAATTGCTTAGAAATTTTAGAACGATAGTCGGCTTCAAATAGTCTTAATTCATCTATTCTGGTTTCTAGTATTTTTCTATCGCGACTAAGTTTTTCCAGAGTTTCCCCAGCGTCTTTTTTGGCAGAACTAATAATTTCATCAGCTTTTATAGCTGCTTCGTGTTTGGCCTTTTCGGCATCCTCTCTTGCTTTGACAATATATTCATCTCTTAATTTAGTGGCTAATAAAAGCATAGAAGAAACCTGATCAATTTCTTTTTCGCTGGATGCATTTATTCCAGCGTCTATAATTGCCTGAGTGGCGCCAGTTTTAGGCTCCTCTTCATACATTTGAATAGTTTTTCTTAGTCTTATAACTTCTTCGGTATGTTTAACATTTTCTGCCACAGCAGCTTCTAGCTCCGTTTTAGTTTTATTTAGTTTTGTTTCAGCTATATTTAATTCGCTTTCAAGTTCAGAAATTTTTTCTCTTTCACTTTGTGAAGCTGAATTTTTTAAAGACTCTAACTGATTTTTTAAATCTCTATTTTCTGTAAGAGATTCATTATATTTTGTTTCTAATTCGCTTGCATTTTCTTTGTGGCTATTTTGAGAATCTATTTGATTTTCATAAGATTTAAGTTTTTCAGTTAAAGAATTTATTTCTCGTTCTGCTTGAAGGAATTTTTTGTTAATGTCGTCTTTATCGTTGTTCAAATTGGTGATTTCCTCTAGAACATCTGTTGACTTTTGGGCATTTAGGGCTTGAGTTTTAGCTAAATCGGCCTTTAGCATTTCGACATCTTTATCAGCCGCCACTTTGGCTTTTCTTAATTCATCTAATTCTTGAGCTTGTTTCTCTTTGGTTTGGTTGCTGGTTTCCAATTCTTCTTTTGCTAATTTTAGCTCTTTTTCTAATTGAGCAACTTTTTCATCAGTGGAAGCTGAATCACTAATTGAAGATTCTTTTGTTTCTGAGCTTTGAGCTTCTGGAGCTTTGGCTGAGAATGTTTCTATAACATCATCTATGAATTTATCTACTTCGTCTGCTAGATAGCCTTCTTTTAATCTGGCAGGCCTAAACTCAACATTTTTTATATCATCCAATGTTAAAACAGTCATAAAAACATCTCCTTAAATTTGTGAATAATACCAGTTTAGCAAAATATACTGCTATCACAAATTAAAAAAAATATTTGGAAATAAAGCCTTCTTTATGAATGTATTTTTGATTTTTAGAAAATAACAATCCTATTATTTTCTATGAATTAATTATAGAAATTTTTTTTTATCGCGAAACTTATAGTGCGCATATTGAATAACATCAATATTCGCTCCTTAAACTTACAGTATATTTATAACTACAATATTCTGTTCCCTAATGTCTTACTAGGGAAAGTTTGCGGGGCCGCATTTTATGATATGCTGACGGGAGTTTCCCCGAAAGCCCTATGATCATTATATATTCAATTACTTGGCCCCGCAAACATAGATCATTATAAAATCTAGACACAAATTGTCATAAAATTTTATTATGCTAGAATTTTAATACATGACAATAGAAGTAGTAAACGAAACCCAATATAAATTTGATGAGTTAGAATTTATACAATTAGCGGTCTTTACGTTAAAGAAAATGTATGTTTCACCAGATTCTGATTTAGATATAAAATTTGTTAATTCAGAATTTATAGCAAAGCTTCATAATGAATATTTAGAAATTCCTGGCCCAACCGATGTTATGAGTTTTCCAATGGATGAATTAAAGCCAGGCAGCGCTCAAAAACCGGCTGCGGCTGGCATTTTAGGAGATATTGTAATATGTCCTGAAGTCGCGGCGAAACAGGCTAATAAGGTTGGTCATTCATATATAGACGAAATGCTTTTATTAGAAATTCATTCAATTTTGCATCTTTTAGGTTTTGATCATGTGGAGAAAACCCAGAAAAAAATTATGTTTGATTTACAAAGAACTATTTTAATGGAATTTTTGGCAGCGAAATGATTTTTTTTAATAAGAAAAATAAGAAAAAAGAAAAAGAGCAAATAGACCAAACTTTGGCTCAAATTGACGAAAACAATAATTTAGAAGAAGATGAACGACAGATGATTAAATCTGTTGTTGAGCTGGGCGATACTATGGTTAGAGAAGTTATGGTTCCCCGAACGTCTATGGAGGTTTTAGAAAAAACTGATACCTTAAAAGAGGCTTTAACTGAGTTTTTAAAAACGGGGTTTTCTCGTATGCCTGTGATTGAAAAAAATGCTGATGATATTTTAGGAATAGCTTATTTTAAAGATATTGTTCGTTGTTTATATAAAAAGCCTAAAAAGAAAGTTGAAAATGTTGGCGACATTGTCCGAAAAGCTGTTTTTGTGCCGGAGTCTATGACAGTAGATTCTTTATTAAAACAAATGCAAAGCAGCCATTCTCATATAGCTATAGCTGTTGATGAATATGGCGGGGTGGCGGGACTTGTGACATTAGAAGACGCTTTGGAGGAAATTGTGGGAGAGGTGGTTGATGAATTTGATAAAAATGAAGAAATTGAGCCTGAAAAAATTGCTGTTAATTCTTATAGAGTTAGCACAAGAATGTCAATTGACGATTTAGCTAAACTGTTTAATATTGAATTAGACTATGAGGATATTGACACTGTTGGAGGGTTGTTTAATAAAGCGCTTGGCACTATGCCTAAACAAAATTCTGAGGCTCAAATCGACGGATTGAAGCTTGTGGCTGATAAAGTTTCAGGTCCTAAAAAGCAGGTTTCTCAAATTATTGTGAAATATGTTTAAATCTGGTTTTGTTAGTTTTGTGGGCAGGCCTAATGTCGGCAAATCTACTTTATTAAATAAAATTATTGGTCAGAGAGTTTCAATAGTTTCAAAACATCCAGGAACCACTCAAAGAACTGTTAGCGGTATATACAATTCTGCTAATTCGCAAATTGTTTTTATTGACACTCCTGGCTATGCTAAACCTCGCCGAAATTTAGGTGTTAGATTAAACGATTCTGTTTCTGGCGGAGTTAGCCAAGCAGATATAATTATATTTTGTGTTCCAGTTAATGAAAAAATAGGACCAGGTGATCTACGAATTTTGAAAAATTTTTTTGTTTCAAAAGTTTTTGTTTCAAAAGGATTAAGAAAAATTCCTGCGGATCCTAAATTTTCAGAAATAAAAAAAATCGCAGTTATAACAAAAGCAGACACTGTGGGGAAAGACGCTTTACTAAATAAAATAATTGAATTAGATCAGCTCAAAATAGATCCAACAGATGATTTTCAAGAAAAAATATTTGCTGAAATAGTCCCCGTTAGCGCTAAAAGTGGTTATAATTTAACAGAATTAATTTCTCTTTTGAAAGAACTTTTGCCAAATGGTCCTAAATATTATGACGTTAATTCAATTAGTTTAGAAAATGAGAATATCACCATTTCGGAATTAGTTCGTCAAGAAGTTCTGAATGATCTTAAAGACGAATTGATGCATTCTGTGGCTGTGACGCTGGATGAGGAGTCTGATAATCAAAATATAAAAGCAGTTATATTTGTGGAGCGTGATTCACAAAAGCAAATAATTATTGGCAAAAAAGGCAGCAAAATTGGCAATATAAGAAGATCGGCTAAAAGATCTATCAAAAAACAATTTCCAGAAGTTAAATCGTTGCAGTTGCGCGTTAAAGTGGCGCCAAATTGGCAGCAAAACACTAAATATTTTGAGAAGTTTTCAATATGAGTTTAAATTTACCAGCAAATTTTAGAGTGGGCTTAGGCTATGATATACATAAATTTTCTAATTCAACCGGGTCGTCTGGAGATTTTCCAATTTCAAATTTTAATTCTTCAAATCGTGTTAATCCCCCTTGTCTTTGGCTTTTAGGGCTGGAATGGCCTGATTACGCTCCTTTAAAAGCCCATTCGGACGGCGACTGCGCTATTCATGCTTTAACAGATGCTATTTTGTCAGCTGCTAATTTAGGCGATATAGGTTTTTTTATGGGTGTGGATGAGCCAGATGCTAAAAATATTTCGGGAAAGGATATTTTAATTAAGTTAAATAAACTTTTGCAGGACAAAAATATTGAATTAATTAATGCTTCGGTTTTAGTTATTTGTCAAAAACCTAAAATTTCTGAAAGACGAAAAGATGCTGAAAAAGTTTTGTCAGAAATTTTGCAAGCCCCTATTTCGGTTTCGGCTACGACGACGGATGGCTTAGGCGAGATTGGCCAAGCCCTGGCTGTGGCGTCTCAGTCGGTCGCCTTGATAAAATATATCTGATAAAATATATTTGATAAAATATATTAATTTACTAATGTTAGGATTTACTAATATTAAGAAATTGTTATTTTTGTAGAAAATGATTATCTAATTTTTTTTTCTTGGGAAAATATCAGTAGCTCAAATTATATGCTTTTGGGATAAATCATATGAGCGTATAGAGAAAGAGAAAGAACAACAACAGGAAAGAATGAGAAAATTATGTGGGAAAATAGATATATAAATAAAATAAGTAATAGAAAATTTAATGGCGACGATATTAAAAGTCGTTGTAAAAATAAAAAGGGTAAATTATTAGCTACATTGCTTCTAGCGATTTGTTTAGGAATGTCTTTTAATTTAACGCCGTTTTTTGCATTGGATAAGGCTCAGGCAGCTCCGCCAGCCGCTCCGTCAAATGTGAGTTTAGCGAAGGTTGGTAAAGTTTTGCAAGTCACTTGGGAAGCTTCATCCACCCCAGACGCTAAATACAAAGTGGAAATTTATAATTCGGAAAAATCTATAATTTATTCAGCGGATAATTTAAATAGCGATGTTGTTAATTATACTTTTTCAAACGTTATTACTAATAATTATCAAACAGCCCGTGTTTACGCTTTGGCAGAAGGAGTTAGTTCCTATGCTGAATCTCAAACACCTGTTTTTCAACAACTTCAAGCTATAAACAGTAATAGTCAATTTTTAGATATAGGAAATTTGACTAATGACGCAAAAAATGCAATTAATTGGATGTTTGTTTACGGCGTGACTCATGGATACACTACTAAAAATTATCAACCTAAAAACGCTGTGACGCGTGAACAGATGGCAGCTTTTATATATCGTCTAGCCGGTCAACCTAAAGACTATAATCAGATTAATCCTTTTTTGGATGTTCGTGATGGAGTTTTCAAAAAAGCTATACTTTGGGGTGTGCATAATGGCGTTATTTCGGGATATAATGATAAGCAATTTAAGCCTAAAAAAGCCATAACTCGTGAACAAATAGCTTTGCTTTTATATAGATTAGCTGGGCGTCCAGACGCCGAAAATCAGACTCCTTCTTTTGAAGATATAAATAATTTATCTGATGAGGCTAAAAAAGCTATTGCTTGGCTTAATAAAAGATCAATTTCTGAGGGCTATAGCAAAACTCAGTTTTTGCCTAATAAAAACCTAACTCGTGAACAAATGGCGCAATTATTAAAAAGATTTTCTGATATTATGCAATTATGTCCTTTTATTAACAAAGAAACTAAATCCGAACCTGTGCATTTTTTCAGTACTGGAATTGGCCGAAGCAGCATAACTAATTTGACTTTTATAAATACCATTCCGCAATGCAATAATCCAGTAGATATCACAGATCCATCTTTAACACCAGGTGCTGTTTTGGCGTGTGTTTATGGCACAGATATTGTTGTGGGGCAAGCTGGAGGAGTTATTGCCAATCCAGAGAGTTCTTATGGATTATTTTTTGATATAGATAGTCCAAATTTTAATAAATTAGATATAAGCAATTTTGATGCTTTTAATACTGCAATTTTATCATTTGCATTTGCAAAATTAACTACTAATCAGCCAATTGTTTTTTCTGAAGGGTTTGGTAAAAATACTACAACTATGCACGCTTTAATGAATTATTCCAAATTAGGGCAAGATATTATTTTTCCATCAGGTTTCGGAAAAAATGTTAAAGAATTGATAGACACTTTTGCTTATACTCAAATAGCAGGTAATTTATTTTTGCCAGAGGATTTTGGTCAATTTGCTGAAAGCGCGTTTAATATGTTTGAATATTCAAAAATTCAGGGAAAATTAACTTTGCCAAACGAAAATTTTGGAAAAATGATTAGTCAGGCCAATGATCTGTTTCAATTTGCTGAAATTGGCAGCGGCGTGAAAATTCCGGAAGGTTTTGCCAAAAATGCCACTAATCTTTTTTATATGTTTCAAAATTCAAAAATTAAAGGAAATGTGGAAATTCCGGCAAATTTTGCTGAGAAAGTTGTGAATTCGTCTTCACTTTTTGAAAAGGCTGAAATTGACGGGGATATTAAAATAGGCGAAAATTTTTTGTCTAGCGCAGTATATTTATATAATGTATTTTCTGAGGTTGATATTAGCGGAAAACTTATTTTGCCATCAAATTTCGGCAGCGAAGCAGGCTGTTATATGGCAGCCCTTTTTAGCGGTGTGGAGTTTAAGCAAAAGCTGGAATTGCCGGATGGGTTTGCCAGTAATGCAACAAATTTAGACCAAGCTTTTAACGGAGCCATTTTTTCAAACGGCTTAGTTATTGGAAAGGATTTTGGCAAGAATAGTCAGTCTTTTTCAAAAATATTTGCTGCTGCATCAATTTCCAGTGTTTTTAAATTGTCGGTTGGTTTTGGAGAAAAAACCACAAATTTTGTGCAAGCTTTTTCCAGAATATCTTTAAAGACTGATATTGATCTTTCAGAAATAGATTTTTCCGGCAAAACTGGCGTTGACACAAGAAATATGTTTGACGAAGCTCAATGGAACGGTTTTTTTGTGTTAGTTAAAAATCAGGCTAGTTTGGATTTTCTAACTGACAACACTGGTGCAACTGCGCAAAATGTGAAAATTAAAGTATAACCATAAATAATTAAACAAACCTTTTTTATTATGCTAGAATTTTTATATGTTATTGTCTGATAATGATATTAGATCCCATATTGAATCTGGTGAAATAGAATTATCTGATTTTGACCCCAAAATGATTCAACCTTCTAGCATAGATGTCAGGCTGGATAAATTTTTTAGAGTTTTTGATAATCATAAATTTGAAGTTATTGATCCAGCTCAAAAGCAAGACGGTTTGACTAGATTAGTGGAGATAAAAAAAGATGATTTTTTTGTGCTTCATCCTGGCGAATTTGCTTTAGCTTCCACTTATGAATTTGTTAAATTAGGCAATTCGGTGGCCGCCAGATTAGAGGGCAAATCTTCACTTGGTCGATTAGGCCTTTTAACTCATTCCACAGCTGGTTTTATAGACCCGGGATTTAACGGACATATAACTTTGGAACTTTCTAATGTTTCTAATTTGCCAATAAAGCTTTATCCGGGAATGAAAATAGGGCAGCTTTGTTTTATGACCATGTCTGATTTTGTGGAAAATCCTTATGGGTCGGGTGCAGATGGTTCTCGTTATCAGGACCAAAGAGGCCCTACAGAATCAAGATCATATATAAATTTTTATAAAAAAGATATTTAGAGATGTTATTTTAACAAAACCTCAAAATTTTTATTAAAATAATTATTTCAAACTACTTTGCTAGAATATTATTATTGTTTAATATTATAGATATTAATAAGTTTATAATTAATAACTTGGAAGTGTGTCTGAGCGGTCGAAAGAGCAGGCCTCGAAATCCTGTGTAGTTTATGCTACCGAGGGTTCAAATCCCTCCGCTTCCGCGTCGGGATTTGCCTTATTATTCATTTTTAGGCTGCTGCGGAGCAATGCATATCTAGCGGAACTATCACAACTCCTTCTTCACGATTGCTTTCGGGTTTATTCGCTTCGGGAATTTGTTCAGTTGCAATATAACTTGGGTCATTATTTAAATATCCTTTATCAAAATAAATTCTGCCGTTGGCAAATCCATTTCCTCTATAATGCAAAAATACCGATACCTTAACTTTGGCATATTCTTCTGTTTGAAATCCTTCAGACCTTATAAATCCTATATTTTCTTGGGGTACACAATCTGGTTCTAGTGAAATAAGTCTAAAATAGTCTTTTAAAACTGCATCACTAGGAGTTCTTTTTTCGAAATCCTCGTCAGGACCTAAACCCAAAGAACATTTAGAAGAAAGTAGATAAAAAACTGGGTGTGATACATAAATTTGGCTCATCGGCTGATTTGTGCGCAATCTTGATCCAGAAAACATTAATGATTGTGATGAGCAAGCCCAAAAACTGGTTATGTTTTCAGTGACTTTGTCATAACTTGCGCATTCAGTGGTAGAGCAATATGTTGTTCTTAATGGATAAGCTGGAATTTGTAGATTATTTTTTGCCATGTCTACGGTGCCTGCATTAGTGCCGCCCTTGGCAACAGGCAAGACACCATTATAATTAGCAAAATTAGAGCCTAAAATATTTGAGGATGCTTGGGCGGCGGTGTTAGCATTGGTGCCACCGCGAGCAATCGGCAAAACTGTTGAAGATGAAGCTGCATAAGAGTTTATGCTAAATCCGCTTATAAAAGCTGCAGTTCCAAAAAGAAATATTATTCCTAAAACACCAAGTCTTTTAAAAGCTTGTTTCTTAGGAAATATAATGTTGGGTGGCCATATTTTTTCACTTTTAAACAATTCATTTTTATTAATATTCATAGTTAAATTTTTACAAAAAAAAAAAAACGC
>JAITSB010000069.1 GCA_031288095.1 Candidatus Opitulatrix roisinitermitis
AACGACAGCGGCCTAAAATGGAAAGCGGGCTGCCATGATGCCGACGGAAAAACTGCCTTAGCTTTTTCAAGAATGAGATATTCTGACCCTTTAAGCGACATAGGCAGAACATTAAGACAGCGGCAAATTATAAGCCAATTAGGCGATAAAGCATCTAATCCGCAAATTTTGCTAAATCCTTTTAAGTTGTTGCCTACTATGAATGCTGGTTTGCAATCTATAACAGTTGATGAAAATATGAATATATTTGATTTACTTTGGGCGTTTTTAGGCTTCAAAAAAGCTTCTGGCGAAAACGGAGCTCATGGAACACTGCCTATTAAATCTATGGGATATAATGCTGGAGCAGCCGGTAGTGTGCTATTATTAGATGATGAAGAATTGCCAGATTTTATAAAATCTTTGCAAAATGGAACAATTAATCCAGGAGAGGTTGGCGGACTTGAATAATTTAAAATTTATAAAAAATCTAAAATTTATAAAAAATTTAGAATTTACAAAAAAAATAAATGAAATTAAATTGCTGTTAATTAGCAAAACGACTAATAAGAATTTTCTATTTGCTGGGTTAATAACTCTTTTCGGTTTAGTAATTCGGCTAATAAATATTTCTAACCCCACATCATATATATTTGATGAAACATATTATATAAAAGATGCCAAACATCTTATAACTAATGGCGCCGAAGAAGGATTTTTTGTCCATCCGGAATTAGGTAAATTGATAATTGGCTTGCCTATGAGAATTGGCGGCTTAGACAACACTTTTTGCTGGCGGCTTTCAGCAGCCATTTTTGGAACTATCTGCATCGCCCTAACTATTGCGGCTGCTAAAAAAATGCTTAATTCCTGGATTTTTGCCAATTTTGCCGGCTTTTTAATGTGTATAGACGGTGTTGGAATAGTTTTAAGCCGCGTTAGTCTTTTAGACATATTTGTGACCACATTTGTTTTATCCGCTTTTATATTTTTGCTATACAATAAGCCAATAGGCTTAGGCATATTCTGTGGATTAGCCTTAAGTGTTAAATGGTCAGCTTTATGGTTTATAATTGTTTTTGTGATTTATTATTTTTTGGTAAATCGACAAACTATTTTTCAGCATTTTAATGCTAATAAACTCATAAATTTAAAAAAGAATATTATTCAAAAAAACTTTCTTAAGCCGCTTGGACAATTATCCCTTTTGCCGATCTTAATTTATATTTTTAGCTGGCTACCCTATTTAATTTACCGCCCTGAACTGCAAAATGAAAATATTTTTGCAAGATTATATAAATTAATTGATTTTCATAAACAGATTTACAATTTTCATGCAAATTTAGCTTCCACACATGGCTATCAATCAGCTGCTTGGCAATGGATTCCTATGACTAGACCAACTGCTATGTATTATAATGGGGCTGACAGCGGCGGAAAAGTTTCTGAAATAATTAGTTTAGGAAATCTCTTTATATGGTGGGGCGGCGGAATTGCTCTATTTTTCTTAATATTTTCTTGGTTAAACCGAAATTTAAGAACTAGAATTGAACTAAAAAGAATAAGTCTTTTATTATTTAGTGTAGCGGCTGGAATCCTTCCATGGCTAATTCTCTATAAGCGTATAACATTTCAGTTTTATTCCATAATTATTTTGCCTTTCATAATTATTAGTTTTGTGCTAGTTTTGCATTATTTATTATCATTGCCTGATGGCGAAAATATAAATACTCGAAAAGCAATGGCCTGGCTGTCAATTATAGCAATTATAGCTTTAGCCATCTCCATTTATTTTTATCCAGTTTGGGCAGGACTGCCTATCACCTACGAACATTGGAAAAATATAATATTTTTTCGAGAATGGATCTAATTTAAAAAATTTGATTTAAAGAAATTATTTTTTTGAAAAAAATTTAATTAACTTGTAAACTAACTTTTTCGGTTAAAACATCTAAATCTGCAAAAGCTTCCGAAGATATAAAATAATTATTTTCCTTATTTGAATTTGCCATAGATAAGCTTATTCCCGAATAAAATTTAGTATTTATATCCTGAGAATTTATGAAAACAAATTGAATATCTTGTTTAGAAGATTTTTTTATTTTTTCAATATCGTCAGCCGAAAAATAATATATACTTTTTCCGGAATAAGTTTTTTGAGAAACCAATTTTCCTTTTGAACTATACAAAGAAAAGACAAATTGTGCATTAACATTGCCCTCCTCAGGATAAACTATTATATCAGCATGAGTGGAATTTGGCAAAACACCGACTGAATTTATTGCTGGAGTTGGAGCAGTATAATAAGTAAAATCTTTTTGATTATCTGAAGAATTAGTTAATCTAGCTGAAGCAATTAAGCCATTATCACTTTTTATAATCGCTGCATAATCGCCGCTTGGCAAATCAGAAATATTAGTTTGATTTACTTGACTGTTTAATAAATTAATATCTAAATTTTTTACATTTTCTCCTTGACTGCCAGATTTATTATATTTTATAAATTGGATATTCGCCGTGCTATTTGCCAAAGATAATAAATTTAATTCTAATAATTCTTTATTCTTTAAGTGTATACCTGATATAATTTGCTGCTTTGCTAATGAAGGGCTAGGAGCAATATAATCTATTCCTTTTGGCGTGACACCATCTAATTCAGAATATTGTATTGAAGCTGTCATAGCTGCGCCATAAAATTTTGTATGAACTGCTAAAATATCCTGATTTAAAGCTCCAGCAGACAAGAAAATTCTTTTTTGTGAATATCCTGCAACAGAAATTTCTCGAGTGGCCGAAAAATTATAAGCCGAATTTAGAGAATTGTTTGTATAAACGTCAAGATGCACTGTGCCGTTTGATAAAGAAGGATTATTTATAACCAAAACAGGAGCTGATTTAACATGTGAATTGCCGCCAATTAACCATTTCTCCATAGAAGGCTTTTGGCAGCTATCAACCGCTAAGCCTTTTAAATCTCCTTTATTTATAATAGAGGAAGACACGCCAGCTGAGCCCATAATATTTGAAGTTGTGTCAAAAGCGGTGGCCAATAATTTAGGACCTGATTCATTAGTTGACAAATAATTTATATCTGATTTAACTAAATCTTTTTCTTCTGTTTGGTTTAAATTAAATAACGAACCGAATATAACAGAGCCGCTAGTGCTGACAATTGTCTGAAAATTAGGTTTTTCCGGCATTGGATTAAAGCTGGGGTCTACACCGTCTAATTCCGACTTATCAGGCAGCTCCACAACGCCTGAACAAATTGTTTGCTGAGATAAAGCTTCAATATCATAATTAGACGGATAATTTTGAGAAGGTTTATCAAACGGCACAAAAATGCTAACTACAATCAAAACCGCTATTATAGGAATTGCTAAACTGACTAAAACTATATTTCTATTTTTCATAAATTTATAAAATCTCCCTATATTAACTAAGCCATCTTCTAATAGTGTTTATAGGCACCATCATTAAAAGGTAAGCTATAAAAATAAAAGATGCTGCCAAACTCCATAAAAAATTCCATAAATTATTTTCAGCCTTTATTTGTTCGGGCTGTTGGTCAATAGAAGCATTTTCTTTAACCAGCCGCCAATAAACAGCGTCTTGCCCCATAACCACTCTTTGCAAACCTGGAACTGTGTTAATTTGCGAAACTAAATTTTCATAATAACCGCTTTTTGCTTCACTAGATGGAACTAAAATTCCGCCTATATCATATTTTTGTAGAATATCTATTTTAGTATTAGTGGGCTGTGTTACAATAGTGGCAACTTGCTTTTCAAAATCTTTTAAATTTGAATTATTTTCATAAAAAGCTCTGTATACATTAACCGACCCAGCAATATCTGCAAACTCTTGATTGGCTTTTCTAAGAACTGAATAATTATAACTTCCATCAAAATTGGTGGTAATTTCCAAAACTCGTTTATTAGAATCTTGATTTAATTCTTCCACGCCCACCGCCGGCATATTATTATTTTGACTAACAGAATTTACTAACCCAGAATCTGCTGCATAGAAATTTAATCCTGCCAAACATATATAACAAATTGCTATAAATGACAAAATCGCAGCGGTAAATTTATTTTTTAATAAAGTTATACATAACAAAATTAAAGTAAATAATATAAGGCCGCTAGCTGCTCCTGTCCAGCCATAAATAGCCATATTTTCAAAGTCGCCAACAGCAATTCGGCAAGTGAGCAAACAAGTTAACACTCCTAAAATAATAATTATCAAAGCCATATATGAATAACGTCCTCTAATAGTTTTTATCAAAGCAAAAAATGCTAAAAGCGCAATTATAATAGCCAATATTAAAATAGACATATCATATATATTAGAGAGAAAATCAGCTGAGAAATACTTAGAAAAATTGTTTGTGAAAAATGTGTTATTGGCCGGCAAACCTAAAATAGTTTGCCAAGAGGCAGCTGGAATATAATTTTTATCTGGCAAATATAAAGCCGCCGAATCAGAAAACAAAGCTCGCAAATTCACCAAATTTGGTTGACGAATTATCTGCCAAATAAGCGGCCAAATGATAATAGCTGTGGGCAAAAATAGAGCAGCTAAATGCCGTCTTTTGCCGCCGATATATCTAACACAAAATATTAAAATAAATAAAACAGGCACAAACAAAATTGGCAAAGCTGCCACAACCACGGACAGCATAACGGCGCTTGCGGCAAAAGACGGCCAACTAAAAAGTCTGGGGCTCCTAAAATCTTTTTCTCCTAAGCCATAAGCTCTAATAATAGAATAAAATAATATAGGAATTGCTATCCAAGCCAAAATAGTTTGAAAATGTCCCCTTTGAATAGAGATAATTAAAGCTGGAGAAAAAGCCCATAATAACGCCATTAAAAATCTTCGACCATTTTTTCTAGTAATAACTCCTGCAGCAGCCCAGGCTCCAAGCGCAGACAACAAAAATGACAAAATAATAAATAAATTTAAAACTGTTTGTAATGAACCAAAAACAAAAACCCAAGGAATCAACAGAAAAAGCATAGGGTTTGCTGGCAAATTATAGCCTAAGCCAAAATTCACCCATTTAGTTGTGGCGGCTTGCCATAAATCAGACAATGTTGCTGATGAAGGAGTTAAACCAAAACCGCTGAAAAACCCGCCTGACAAAATTTTAGCTACCGATAAACTAAATAAAGCAACAGTTATTACAGAAACTAAAATCAGCAAAAAAGCTAATGTAAGCCGCCTTTGGCGAGTTTTCTGAACTAAAAGTTTTGCTTCCAAAGGAGTGGGCAGAATTTCCTCAGAAGTCAGCGCCCCCCTATGATAGGCTTTATGCTCCTTTAGAATAATCCGTCCTGTTATATAATTAGTTAAAAATTTTGATAACTGTTTTTTTGCATCAGTTTTGCGCTTTCCCGCCTTTTTATTTCCCTTCATTAAAATCTTTAATTTCTGCCTTTCGGAAAATATCCTCGGCATATAGACTACCAAAATCACAGGCAAAACTAATTCCGACAGAGCAACAGAAGGCTGCTTTAAAATAAAAGATCTGGCTGCTTTAAAAGGCGCAGCAAAAATATAATAAATTAAAAGTCCTAAAATATTTCTAGCATTAGTGTTAACAAAACGATAAAAACTTTGCGATTTAGCAATTTGCAAACTTTTCATCTTACCACGCTGATCTCTATATGAAGCGCCTATATGATTTAACCTAGCCAGAGGTGCAACTATAACTTTTTTGCCTGCTAAATGAACTTTGTTGCAAAAATCCTGCGACTCCAAATATATTGAATATAAACTTTTGTCTGTGACTATAGCTGTGAATAAATTAGCATCCATTAAAGCACCTGCCAAAGAAACTGCAAAAACTTCCAAATTTTCGTCATGTTGGCCTTGATCAATTTCTCCCGGCCAAATAAGATTCACTCTCCTGCCAGACGGAGTAGATGAAAAACCAACTTCTAATAATTTTTTCGTTTTCCAAAAAAGCTGTTTACAGCCAATAATTTCTGCTTGAGTTTTATCGCGCTGTTTCAACAATTCTTCCAAAGTTTTAGGATAAGCCGCAGAATCATCATGCAGAGTCCAAAGCAAATTATTTTTAACATCTATATTGTTATCATGAATTGCTTTTATAATGGTCGATGAAAAATTCTTAGCACCTGATATATTTATTTTTTTGACTATTTGCGTGTCTATATTTATTTTATTTTGTATTCTATCTAAATATTTTTGTAATTGACTTTCTTTTAATCTATTTTCATCTTTAGCAATATCACAAATATACAAAGCATCAACTTTTTTACTCTGTCCTAAAACTGAAAAAATAGATTTATTCAGCCAAGCGGTATTCCCTTGAGTTACTATAAAAGCAAAAACTTTTGGCAATTTACTCTTTCAAAAAGGAAGTTTATTTTGTAAAAAATTATTCAAAACAGCAGTTAATTATGAAGCAACTCCAATATTGGCAGCTTCTTCTTCTTTTTTAAATCGTCTTCTTTCTCTTTCGGATTTTCCTCCCCAAATTCCAAAACGTATATCGTTAGTTAAGGCATATTCCAAACATTCAGCTTTTACAACACAATTTGTGCAAACATTTTTTGCATCTTTTGTGGAACCGCCTTTATCAGGGAAAAAGGCCATAGGATTAGTTTGCGAACATAAAGCATACTCTCTCCATTGAGATGCTGTGTCCTGTTCTGTAAAAAATGCTTTAATTATTTTAGTAACATCCTGTGTATCACTTGTATTTTCAAATAAACCCCACATAAAAAAGACCTTTCTGGTAAAAACTTATATTATCAAACTATAAATTACATGGATGTAATTTACTGCTATTTATAGATTATCTAAAAAATGAAAAAAAACAAAAAAATATCACAGGGACTTTTTTAATAGGCAATTTTTCAGGCTATACTTAAAACATGCAAATAATATATAATTCTGCTCTTGGCAAAAAGCAAGAACTCATTCCTGCCAGGTCTGGGCAAGTGAGTATTTATTTATGCGGGCCAACCGTTCAATCAGACCCTCATATAGGACACATACGCTCAGCTGTGGCTTTTGACATAATTGTTAGATGGTTAGAATTTTGCGGGAACAAAATAATTTATATTAGAAATATCACCGATATAAATGATAAAATTTTTCAAGTAGCCCAGCAAAAAAAATCTAGCTGGTGGGAAATCTCCAGCAAATATTCTAATGCTTTTCGTGACGCTTATAAAGCCTTAGGCTGCCTAGATCCAAGCTACGAACCTCTAGCCAGCGCTCATATTAACCAAATGATAGATTTAATTGACAAAATTCTCCAAGCAGGCAAAGCTTATATAGCTAAGGATGGAATTTATTTTGACACAGTAGCTTACAAAGACTATGGAATTTTAACCAACCAAACAAATGATAAAGGACTAGCCGATGAGGAGGATTTTTCTGAATATAAGAAAAATCCTCGAGATTTTGCATTATGGAAATTCTCGGCTGAAGCCAGCCAAAAAGCCTTTCCGGCATTTTCATCTCCGTGGGGAGAAGGCCGCCCTGGATGGCATTTAGAATGTTCGGCTATGGCAAAAACATATTTAGGCGAAACCTTTGATATACACGGCGGGGGTTTGGATTTGCGGTTTCCTCACCATGAAAACGAACAAGCTCAGTCAAAAAGTGTTGGTTGGGGTTTTGCCAAAAGCTGGCTTCACACAGCTTGGGTCACTCAAAAAGGCGCTAAAATGAGTAAATCATTGGGCAACGGCTTATTAGTCAAAGATATTTTACAAAAAACATCACCTTTAGTTTTGCGTTTTGCCTTAGGTTCACCCCATTATAGATCACAAATTGAATGGGAGGAAAAGTCTATTGAAAATAGCCAAAATGCTTTATCTGCTATAACTGGGTTTGTCTCAAATTATAATTTTTCAAAAAACAATATAAATAAATCTTGCAAAGTATCGGTCGATGAAGAATTTTGTGAAGCTATGAATGATGATTTTAATGTGCCTTTAGCATTAAGTGTTATATATAAGCAGATCAAAAATTTTTCTAATTTAGAAAATAAAACTTATCAAAATAAACTAGGTCAAATTATTTTCACTGAATTAAATATTTTAGGGTTCAACCCATTAGAATTCGCTAACAGCAAAAATAATCAAAGCAGCGCTGATAAAAAAACTCATAAAATTCTAGATATTTTAATAACAGAATATTTAAATAAAAGATCTGAAGCTAAAAAAGATAAAAACTTTGCCAAAGCTGATGCTATACGGCAAAAATTAGTTTCAGCTGGTATTTTTATAGAGGACAA
Source organism: Candidatus Opitulatrix roisinitermitis (assembly GCA_031288095.1). Classification (GTDB taxonomy): domain Bacteria; phylum Actinomycetota; class Actinomycetes; order Actinomycetales; family Bifidobacteriaceae; genus Opitulatrix. The sequence goes on from JAITSB010000069.1 coordinate 8,261, forward strand.
AAGCAATGGCGAGCAAATTTGGAAAATATAAAAAGCACAATAATTCCAAAACGACTATAAAATATAACAACATTATAAAAGGGCCTAACGCCATTTTAGAAGCACTAAAAGAAAATATTAGTCTAAGCAAAATAATTCTAGGAGAAAACGCCAACAGCAAAGCTATCCAAACAATAGCTAAAATAGCTGCCAAAAAAAATATTAAAGTTGAAAAACTCTCGTCGTCGCAAATTTATCAAATAGGAGTCAGAAATTCTCAAAATGCATTAGCTTTTGTGAACGACTATAAATATTCGACCCTAGAAAATTTAGAGAAAACCTTGCAAACAGAAAATTATTCAAAAATCGTTTTAGCCTTAGACTCTATATCTGATCCGCAAAATTTAGGAGCCATTATTAGATCAGCGGCGGCTTTTGGAATAAAATATATAATTATCACAAAACATAAATCAGCTCAGATCACATCCGGAGTTTGGAAAGCCAGCGCGGGGCAGGTAGCTCGGGTCAAAATTATTAGAGTCTCATCATTAGCAAATACTATAAAGCGTCTCAAAACTCTCAATTTTTATACATTGTCGTTAGACGGCAAAGCTAATAATAAAATTTCCGATAGCAATTTAAAAAAACAACTTAAAGATGAAAGATTGTTGGTTATTTTTGGTTCCGAAGGTCAAGGTATTTCTCGTTTAGTTTTAGAAAAATCAGATTTTATTGCTAAAATTCCTATAAATGAAAAAGTGGAATCGCTTAATGTGTCAGTTAGTGCTGGAATTACGCTTTTTGAGCTTTTAAAGCCCTCGCCGTAGAGTCAATATTTTCTTTAACTAGTCTTTTTAAAGCGTCTGGTTTATTATAGTTGTTTTTTAACCAATCGCGGCCTTTTTTTAAAAGTTTTTCATTAGCTAAAATAGATGGGTAAAGCCCTGTGACAATTGTTGAAGCAGTAGTAAAATCACGGCCTTCCCAAATATTAGAAATTGAATCATAATATTGGTCAACATATTTTTCTAAAATAGACGATTTCGGAACATCTAGAAATCCGGAAATTTTATATTCCAAAGTGTAGTTTGATAAATTTTTTGAGTTCAAAATCTGGTCAAAAACATTATCTTTATGGTCTAAATCTGGTATAGAAGCCTCAGCAAACGTCGCTAATAACTCGCCTTTAGCTGTTGGGTCAATTTTGAGCTCGCTATCTATAACCTGCTTTTTAGCCACGCCGCATCGCACCTGCCCTATAACCAATTTCCAGCGCAAATCTTGATCTATTTCTAATCCTTCAAAAACTAATTGACCATTAAGAATTTTTCTCAAAACTTCGCCATCCTCTTTTGAAGACGCTCTAGCAGCAAAAGCAGAAACTAATTGAAGCTGTTCCGAAGAATCCGGTTTAGCGTTTTGAGCAGCTTTTAGCAAAAACTCAGTCCACTTTTTAGTGTATTGTTCTTGGCAATCTCTATCTATATAAAAATCTATGGCGCTGCCTATAAATGATAAAGTTCGCAAAAGTATTGAATGAGATGTTTCTATCTCCAAAGCAGGCATACATATATCTATAAATTTTTTAGCTGATATTTCAGAATCTCTAACCATATCCCAAAGAGCGGAAATTATAACAGCTCTAGGCATAGCATCTTCAATATCTTTTAAGCGTTTGCTAATTGTGGCAAAAGATTTTTTATCAAAACGAATTTTAGAATAAGTTAAATCATCATCGTTTATTATTAGAAGTTCAGGCATTTGCATACCGTCAATTTCATAAATATGGGTTAAAGGTCCATCTATCACCACATCAACATACTGGGTTCTGACTAATTTCCCTGCCACATCATTATAAAAACCTAAACGCAATTTATGCGGACGCAGAGTCGGATGAGCTGCAATAGCTGTCTGTCGTAAAATAAATTTTGTAATTTTTTTGCCAGATAAATGAATAGTTGGCTTAATAGTATTAACGCCAGCTCTTTCCAACCAACTTAACGACCAAGAGCGCAAGTTCTTGCCCGACTTATCTTGTATTTCAGCAATTAGATCTGCCAAAGTGGCATTAGAATAGCTATTTTTCGTTAAATAAGAATGCACTCCATAAAAAAACTCTTTCAAACCAACATAAGCCACTAATTGACGCAAAACCGCTCCTCCTTTAGCGTAAGTTATGCCGTCAAAATTAACTCTTATATCATCTAAATCTTTAATATCTGCCACTATTGGATGCGTAGTAGACTGTTGGTCTTGATTCATGCCCCAAGATTCTTCCACCATATTATAAGACACCCAAGCGTCTGTCCAATGAGTGGCGTTTAGGCAGCAATAATAAGACATAAAATTAGCAAAAGATTCGTTTAGCCATAAATCATTCCACCATTTCATAGTCACTAAATCACCAAACCACATATGAGCCAATTCATGCAAAAGAGTTTCATCTCGGCGAGCCTTAGAAGAATCAGACACTTTTGATCGAAAAACATAATCATCTCTCACAGTCACACAACCGGCATTTTCCATAGCACCAGCATTAAATTCAGGCGAAAAAATTTGATCATACTTTTCAAAAGGATAAGGAAAATTGTAGGCATTAGCAAAAAATTCAAAACCTGTTTTAGTTATAGCAAAAATATTTTCCGCATCCATATATTGAGCTAACGATTTGCGGCAAAAAACGCCTAAAGGAATTGTTCTGCCGTCAGCATTAATTAAATAATCTCTCCATTTAGCAAAAGGTCCTGCAACAATGGCTGTCACATAAGTGGAGAGCAAAGGAGTTGCTCGAAAAGACCAGATAGAACATTCCGAACCGCTATAAGATAAAAAAGAAGTTTTTTCCGCTTCAGGAGTTGGCATATTTGAAATAATTTCCCAATCAGATTCAGCTGTCACTGTGAATTTAAAAGCCCCTTTCAAATCAGGCTGTTCAAAACAAGCAAAAACTCGGCAAGAATCGGCAACTTCAAATTGAGATGTTAAATAAGGCTGTTTATCTAAAGGGTCAATAAATTTGTGCAGACCTTCACCAGTGTTGCTATAATTGCAAAGTGCCCGAACCACTAAATGATTTTTTGAGCCTAAATCTGTCAAAGTGATTCTGTTATTTTTATAAACATATTCAGGATTAAGTTCAGCACCGTTAAAAACTATTGAATATATCTTTTGACATATAAAATCAACAAAAGTGGTTGTGCCTTTCACTGCATCAAAAGATATATGTGTTATAGAAGAAAAAGCATTTTCTTCAATGGACAAATCCAAAGCGATTTCATATCTAGGATTCGATATTATTCTTGACCTTTCCTCTGCCTCAGCATATAATAAATTAATTCCGTCCATATACTTAGTTTATACTTATTTAATTAACTGCCAAACTATCGGCAAATTGTATGTTATAAAAAAACCAATAATTTGAAAAAACAAAAAGAAAACCCAATTATATTTAGCCTGAGCAATCCAAACTAAATTAGACTGACGCGAAATTGCTATATAAGAAACCAAAACAAATATAATATAAATTATGAATATTGCTATTGCAGCAATAATTCCTATAGATATAGCATTGGCTAAATTTGCCCGAGAACCAAAAACTATTTGGGTTGCATCGTAAAAATTGGTTTTCAAAAAAGAAAAACCACATAAAAATTGAACGACTGAAAATGACAAAACAAAGAAAATAAAAGCAATTTTTTTATGTTTAACTCCTATAAACAAAATAATTGCCAGCAGGGCAAAAATTGCTGACATTTGGCCAACTAATAAATAAATAACAGGATCTAAGCGCGGAATAGCAGTATATAACAAAGCAGTGTTTCGCCCTATCCAATAAGGCAAAACTAAGGTTGATATAATGGTGATTATATAGCCCCAAGGAAGATGTTTTTTATGTTCAACTTCTAATTCTATTGGGGATTTTAAAAAACTACTTTCTGCCATGACACATTTTATATTTTTTGCCGCTACCGCAAGGACAAGGCTGATTCGGTTTAGTATTGGCATAAATTTTTCCATCAGCATTAGTTTTTTTAGCCTGATCTTTATTAGCAATCTGGTTATTATGCTTAGAAGATTTTTTATTTGATTTTTGAGGATTTTTAGTTTTTGTCATGCCGTCTTCATCAGGAGAAGTGTATTCCACATTTGATTGACGCTGCTTAACTTGTTCTATTTCTTGAGCTTTTTGCCGAGCCTGCTCTTCTGGGGTTAAAACCTTTATTTGAAAATGGAATAAGAAACTAACAGACTCTTCAACTATTTGACTATTCATTTCAGCAAATAATCTAGAACCTTCATTAGTATATTCCACTAAAGGATCTTTTTGAGCCATAGCTCTAAGAGATATACCTTCACGCAAATAATCCATTTGATATAAATGTTCTCGCCATTTTCTATCTAAAACAGATAAAAGAACTCGTCTTTCCAGCTCTCTTAAAGTTTCTTGTCCAATTTCGTCTTGACGTTTTTTATAAACTAATTTAGCATCAGCCACAAATTCCTCTATTAAAAATTCAGTGGACAAAGAGCCGATTGAACCAGCTGATTCTATTAATTCGTCGACTGTTATAGTCGGTGTGTAAATAGCTGAAATAGAGTTCATTAAAATTTCTAAATTCCACTCTTCAGGAACTATTCCATTAGTTTGAGATTCAATTATAGAAGAAATAACTTGTTCAATAAAATCTTGAATTTGATCACCTAAATCTTCGCCCGATAAAATTCTATGACGCTGACCATACATAACTTCTCTTTGACGGTTCATAACATCGTCATATTTTAAAACATTTTTTCGTATTTCAAAGTTGCGAGCTTCTATTTGAGTTTGAGCCCGCAAAATAGATTTTGAAACCATTTTAGACTCTATAGGCATATCTTCCGGCATATTGGTCAATTCCATAACTCTTTGCGCCATATCTGAATTAAATAAACGCATAAGCTCATCTTGCATAGATAGATAAAATCTAGAAAGACCAGGGTCTCCTTGACGCCCTGAACGCCCTCTAAGCTGATTGTCAATGCGGCGAGATTCATGTCTTTGAGTTCCTAAAACATATAATCCGCCTAATTTCACAACTTCGTCATGTTCTTTAGAGCATTTTTCTTTAGCAACTTCCAACTCCTTTGGCCAAGCTTTTTCATATTCTTCTGGATTTTCCAAAGAATCAAAACCTTTGTCTTTCATAGTTTGAATTGCTAAAAATTCAGCATTTCCCCCAAGCATAATATCGGTTCCGCGGCCTGCCATATTTGTGGCGACTGTCACAACACCTTTGCGGCCTGCCATAGCTATAATAGCAGCTTCACGACCATGATTTTTAGCATTTAAAACATTATGCTCTATACCTGCCATTTTAAGACTTTTAGAAATTTCCTCAGAACCTTCCACAGAAGTTGTTCCAACTAATATTGGCTGTCCTAGTTTATTGCGTTCTTTAACATCGGCTACAATAGCTGAAATTTTGCCATTATTAGTTCTAAATACCAAATCAGATTTATCTTCTCTAATCATAGGTTTATTAGTCGGTATAGGCACAACACCTAATTTATACGTTCCTTGAAATTCAGCAGCTTCGGTCTCAGCAGTTCCTGTCATGCCAGAAAGTTTTTCATACATTCTAAAATAATTTTGCAAAGTTATTGTGGCATAAGTTTGATTCTCTTCTTTTATTTCCACATTTTCTTTAGCCTCAATAGCCTGATGAATGCCTTCTGAATAGCGGCGCCCTTCTAAAACACGGCCTGTGTGCTCATCGACTATTAAAACCTCGCCATTAGTGACAATATAATCTTTATCTCTGAAAAATAGCTCTTTAGCCTTAACAGAATTATTAGCAAATGTTAAATAAGGTGTATTTAATGATTCGTAAAGATTGTCAATACCTAAATCTTTTTCAATTTTTTCAATGCCCGATTCTAATAAAGCCACAGTTCGCTTTTTTAAATCTACTTCATAATCAGTGTCTTTAATTAGTTTTTTAGAAATTCTAGCAAATTCGCGATACCATTTATTATTGTCCGAAGGGGCTGGACCTGAAATAATTAAAGGAGTTCTGGCTTCATCTATCAAAATTGAGTCAACCTCATCGACTATTGCAAAAAAATGTTGTCTCTGGACTAAATCGGCTGATTGCCAAGCCATATTATCTCTTAAATAATCAAAACCAAATTCATTATTTGTGCCATAAGTTATATCCGCATCATACTGTTTTCTTCTAACTTCCGGAGTTTGATTGCTGACTATGCAGCCAACTGACATACCCAAAAATCTAAAAACTCGGCCCATAAGTTCAGATTGATAAGATGCTAAATAATCGTTAACTGTTATAATATGAACACCTTTGCCTGATATAGCATTTAAATAAGCTGGCAAAGTGGCAACTAAGGTTTTTCCTTCACCCGTTTTCATTTCAGCAATATTTCCCAAATGAAGTGCTGCACCGCCCATAATCTGAACATCAAAATGTCTTTGGCCCAAAGTCCTTTTAGCTGCTTCCCTCACAGACGCAAAAGCCTCTGTTATAAGATCATCTAATTTTTCACCATTTTGAAAGCGCTCCTTATATTCAGCGGTTAATTCACGCAATTCTTTATTAGATAATGATTCATATTCACCTTCAAGCTGATTTACTTCATCAGCAATTTTTTGAAGTTTTTTAAGCCTTTTTCCTTCGCCTGTTCTTAATAATTTATCAACTATTGACATAAAATTTACTACTCCGACTATTTTTCGTCGTTAACCACTTCTAATTCTAAAACACCATAATTCCAGTTTCGTCTAGCATAAACCAAAGATGGTCTTAGGCTGTCTTTATCAACAAATATAAAAAAAGGATGACCTAACATTTCCATATGATAAATGGCTTCTTCCCGAGTCATAGGTTTTGTCTTATGAACTTTTGAACGAACAACTAAATTGCCTGCCACTTGCTCTTCTGTATAGCGGTTATATTTTTTATCCATTTCGTCTATGGCTGATTTTGAAACATTTGCTTTGGCATTTTTCATATCTTCTTCATCAGGCGCCACAACTTTCAAAAATTTAACAGAACTTTTATTTCGCAAACTTAAAAACTTGTCATGAGCTCTTCGCAGCTGTTCATATAATTTATATAATGCTTCATCAAGGGCGGCATATCTATCAACCGATTGAGAAGTTGAACGAAATATAGAGCCTTTTCCGGAAATAGTGATTTCAACCTTTTCAGCTTCAGACGCCCTAGAAGGATTGCCATGTTCTTTAACTTCCACTCTAACTAAATCAGCCTGAGGAATATAATAAGATACTTTGGCTAATTTTTTTTCTACAATTTCTTTAAATTTTTGATCTAGTTTAATATGCTGACCCGAAATTTGAATTTCCATATTAAAAGTTTATCACGCCAAAAACTATTCTTATAAATTATTATTAGGATTTTTAAACAAAAAAAGACCTTTGGTGTAAAACACCAAAGGTCTTTGGAAAGAACAAGAATTAAACTGTAAGTATTCTTTGTCTATAATTTATAATATCATAAATCTAAAACTTACATAAATTCAGATTCATAAATTTAGATATTATGAACTATATTACTGCTTTTTACAAACTTGTCCAAAACAGCATATACATCTATGATAACATAAAAATAACAAAAATCAAGAAACTCAGCAAAAGAATTGACAAATAAAAAATGTATCCGGGTTTTTCAAAGTTTATAACAGTTTAAAATATATTTTAGGTGTGTGAATTATCAAAAAATAATATATCATTAGCAATTTGATCCGATTTATTAGTATCATAAAGTATTGAAACTAAAAATAGTGAAAAAACCATAGCAGAACTAGGCGAATTTGCTGAAACTAAAGCAGCCGAATTGTCAGGCAAAGATATTTCATAAGGCGCACCTGTTATATTTTTACTTGTTCCTGGATATCCTGTATATCTATATTTTTTAGGATCAATAACACCCCAATGTTCTAACACCCCTCCTGTGGACACACATATTGAACCAAATAAAAAATTTTTGTCCTGAGCCTTTTCCACCAAAATTGACCGCACTTTATCCAAAGATTGAGGAATTTGCTCTATAGGTTTATCTCCATAAAAATCCTCTAATATTTGCCCTCCAGGAATAATAACACAATCTAAATTATTTACAATCTCCAAAACCTTTGACTCATTTTGATATAATGATTCATCACAAATAACCTTAATATTAGACTTTGTGAAAATATGCGGTGTGTCATCTTGTTCTTTAGGATTGCAAGATAAAACAAAAACTTGGGCGCCAGCCCGGTTCAAAATATCAATAGGAGTAAATAATTCAACATCTTCGGAACCGTTAACAACCAGAATTCCTACTTTTTTACTCATATATTCATTTTAATGAATTTTATAAGTTAGATTAACTTTTATATGCATAAATTACAAAATTGTCTGAATCAAACCAATTACGCTGCGAACTATTCCAGCATGTTATAAAAACTATTTGGTTATTTTTTTGCCACCAATTAGCCCATATATCAACATTATTTGACAATTCTTGTTTACTAAAAATTTTTAAATCACTAATTTTAAATTGCTTAATAATTTTATTTTTATTATTTGCAATATTTATTTTATCGCCTATTTTCACTTTTGAAGTTTGGCTTTTTTCATCATATAAATAATTGCCAACACCAAAGCCCCCTGCCACAGAATGCCCCAGAAAAACTGACAAACCCGTGTTATCCACAAAAGGATTGCCATAATTTGCCAAAAAATAAGCAAATTTAACGCTCGGAGGGCTAATAAAATTTGGAAATGATTGAGAATTTAGAATAGGTAAATTTATTTTAGCGATTGGAATTTTGGCAATTTGTTTTACTTCATTAATTTTTGCTTCATTAATTTTTCCTTCATTAATAATTTCTAAATACGCATCACTAAAATATTGCGTCTCCAATTCCAGATCTTCGTTTCTTGGAAAAGAAACATAATTATCGCTAAAATCAGTATCAACAAATTCATCAAAATCTGTAGAATCTAATCTATTATTTGAATGAAAAACAATTAACCCAATAAAGCTAAAAAACAAACTTACAATAATTATGCCCAAAATTTTTAAATATTTCATTAAAATATTATCCTTACGAACAAAAACTTTGCTGCTTTAAAGAAATTTATAATTAAGAAAATTATTAAAATCAGGGAAATTATTAAAATCAAAGAGGTTATTAAAGTCAAAAAAGGGTCTATTGTTTAACGCTATTCTATTCAATGATATTCCAGAAGTTTGCAATAATGGGACTTCGGTCTTTGAAAATATTTGAACAGTTTTAGTTATATTAGTTAAATTAGTTGAATTAAAATTAGCCGAATTTCCGCAATCTATATAAAATTGCTCATCTATATCATTAGCGGGTGAACTAAAAGGCTTCACTCTATCATCTCCTGCAAAAGAATAAACAGCCCCATAATAGCCACAGTGCACTGGAATTATTGCGTCATCATCCGTTTTGCCTATAACATATTCGCCGTTTTGAGCCGGCAGAGTTTTTTCATAAAAAACCATAGCGTCTTCTGGAACAGCGCTTGTTGCTGGAGGTTTTTGACCATAATAATAAATGGTATATTGGGCTTCATCAAGATCAGCTGACCATTGAGTATTTTCCAGACCTTCAAATTCAGTGTGATTTTCTGGCATACCTGATATTTTCACAGTATCAAAAACACGGCCGCCAGAATTTATATTATATTCTTGCATTTTAGAATAATGAGTTATTTCCCATAAAACACTTATAGTCTCAGGTTCTTGAAAAAATCCATCAGATAAATCTATTTGATTCAATTTAATCGACTGATTATAAGGCATAATCCAATTCCATGTGTAAAATCCAGGTGTTAAAGGCGCCGAAGTCTGAGAGCTTTTGCTGCCCGATTCTGTGAAAACTAAAGACTGCTGATCCACAAATGACTGGTCTTGCAAATCCATATTTTGCTGAAAAGCGTTTGGTTCATTGTAAGGCCCATAAAGCGTGCCATCAAACCGCACAGCTTGATCTTCTATCCATAAATCATTTTCAGGCAGCCAAACAGACAGCGTATCAAAAAAATCTTGCCCTAAATCAGCTGTGCGGTTTGAAATTTGTGAAACAAATTGACCTGTCATTTGGGCTACTATCACTTCACCATTTTTGAAAAGCCCGTCATCATAGCCGCTGGCAAAATAATTTCTATACAGTTCAGGCTGCTTTTCTAAAATAATCGACCATTGCCATGTATATATGCCGCTATTTCGCAAAATTATATCGTCTCCTAAAACCGCAGAATCCTGGGGAATAATTTCGCGATCAATTGTCACAACTTTTTTTGTTTGATCTTCTTCATCAGGAATTTGCCGCCAATCTTTTGATTCTTCATAAGGCCCAAAAAGGGTGCCTGTTAAGGTCACAGGAATCAAATTATAATTATTGTCTGTGATCCAAGAGCCTTCTTTAGCCCAAACAGTTATTTTATCAGACGCTGCCTCACCTTTAGCACGATAAATTCCGCCATCTGGGCGAGAGGTGTCGTAATTTGGCAATATTTTTGCTCCGCCGGTGTTAGTGGAAGTTGCCAATTCAGGATTTATTTTATCAGACACTAAAAATTTGGTTTCCTTTGTGGCATGATTTGCTTTATAATCTGGTATTTCTATCATTGGTTGAAGCCCGGGAACTTCTGATTTCCAAACTTGAACAGGCTCATATTCAAAATCAAACTTAACTGTTATATCGCCTATGCCTTGAGCTATCCAATCTAATTTAACAAGATTTGTTCCTTTATTTATTCCTGCCAAAGTTTTGGAATTATTTAATTTAAAAACTGCAGGGCCGGCAATAGAAGCTTTATAAGCTTTAGGCAATGAACCGTTTTTAGTATTTTTAGTTGTAGGTATAATAACATTGCCCAATCTTTTAGCTGCTGTATATTCCCCAGATGCAGCTCCAAGACTTGAAGAATTTAATATTTTATTTTGGGATTCATCTAAAAGTGTATTCATTTTATCTTTTATATCCATAGGCAAATTAGCCTGAATAACAGGCCAATAAATCCCCGAATCAGATAACTGATGAATTGCTGAAGCCAAGGCTGCTTGAACTAAATAATCGTTTGAAGAGCCGTAAGCTCCAACCAAATAACCTAATCTTGAATCATTCAAATAATAGCCAGAACTCCCTGGATAATCGCCTGGACTGCCGGCAGCTAGGCCTACTTCCACACAATAACCTTTTCTGCCAGCGCCCAAATCAAAGCCCCCTAGCCAAGTCTGAACACCAGCAAAACCATGCGGCGTCCAATCAAAGTTCCAGCCAGCTCCGGTCGGCGTTTCAGCAGCATAGGATAAGTCAGCTTTGCTGGGCACGCTTATAACGGTGATGGTGGCTAAAATAGCTATAATAACGCTTCCTATAATAGTGAAAAATATTCTTCTATGAATGTTTTTTGAACCCTTATTGCTATTAGTGTTATTTAAATTTTCTTTGCTATAAATAGCTTGCAAATTATTTGATAAATTAAACTTCATATAAAAAATTTAGCAAGCAAATTTTTTTATAACAAACGCTGTGGAAATCTAAAAAATGTTGAAAACTGTCCTAAACCTTTATCTGCACTCTATCAGCTGGCGCTCCGCCTTCTATCAAAGCATCTTTAGAAGCCTGATTTTTCACTAAAACCACGTGATTATTCCACACCACATTAGTAAATAGATTAGAAAATTGCGAACCTTTATCAGTTAAATCAGCTGCTGACCAATCAATATTATAAGATAAATTCACATTTATAAAAATTGAAGAAAGTAAAAGCTTTACTCCAAAATCATTTGGCAAAACAAAAGGACCTTGAAAAATTGTGCCATTAAATATATCTGACAAAATACTCGTTTTTGACATAAAGCCAACTGGCAAAGTCCAGCCGCTGGCTATAGTGGCCCCTTCAAACATATTATCTTCCAAAGTACCTATATACCAAGAGCTAAAAGTCGGAATTCTAAAGTCGGCCGGAATGCTGGCATGTGAGAATATTCCTTCACCTCCGCAACGCTCGCAAAAACTATCTGGCAAAGTGAAGCCGCTAGGAATATTTACTT
>JAITSB010000004.1 GCA_031288095.1 Candidatus Opitulatrix roisinitermitis
ATAAGATATATTATAAGTTAAATAACTAACTATAATAAAAAAGATAAATAATAATCTTTATATACTATTGTCTTTAATTTTTTGCAATATATTTAATACGTTGATAGTGTCTTCTGGCGTCCAGTGTGAATTTATGATTTGGTCTTTTTTAATTAAATTGACAATTTGATCCAGCTCTTGAAAAAAGCTGTCAAGCGGGGCAAAACTGTCGGAAAATTCTAAACAATTCTTTGTACCTAAAACGGAAATATTATAATGAAATTTATCAAAAAGCAAATCGTTAGAATTTTTCAGCGCGCAATAAAATGATGCTAGTAATTCGTTTTGCAAATTTTGGGAATTTCTATAATATTTTAAAATAGCATTAGTGTTATAGTCAAAATTGTGTGAATTGAATTCCTGAGCGGAGGCAATTTTATTGGGGATGCCTAAAAATTTGTAAATTAAAGAAACAGGATAAATTCCTAAACTATAAAGAGAACTAGAATTATAAGTCAGGTTTGAATTGCTTTTAGATTCGGAAACGCTTGTGCAAGAGAAGCCAGCTGCTATTTGCAGAATATCTCCTAGTTCAGCGCTTTCGGGGCCGTTTTTTGCCGTCTCAATTATTTTTTCAAATTGCGGCAAAAAACGGCCAGCTAAAACTTCTGTACAAAAAACTCTTTTTCTTTTAGCCAGTAGAAAAATTTCTTTGGCCTTGTTCACACTATGAAAAAATGGAGTTGATAAAATAACCGCTATATGTTTATTAATGCATCTTTTAGTGTATTCGAATTTTTTTATATCTGTTTTAGCATCTTTTATATCTATATATATACCATCAGAATTTTCTAAAATTTCTTCAAAATCTGAATATTGGTGAATTTGATAGTCTTTTTTATTAGAAATATTTTTATCCAAAATATTTTCAATATTTTTTATAAAGACTTTTTTTTCACTACATATACCTAATTCAAAATTTTTCAGAGCAGGAAAATTTGAATGATTTATTTTTATAGTATAAAAGAAATTCTGTTTATTCATAAATATAATATTCCGTTCTTCTAATGTCTTAGCTATCGTAATTAGTGTCTTAAATTATTTTTCAAACTGGATGTCTGCAAATATTCTGTTCTGTATCTAGTATATCTTATATTTTATATTTGTTCAATATATTTGCGACAATTTTTATTTTAGTTAAATTATTTTGTTGAGAATTGTTAAAACTAATTGCTAAAAATAATCGTTGAAAAGGGAGTAGAAAAAAACTATAAGAGATTATAAAAATCGTGATAAACTGAAATTATCAAGCCGTGTATCGGCCACGGAGCAGATGAGACTAAAAAAGTTAGTCTCGCCGTGCAGTAATTTGAAAGGCTGGCGTAATGGCTTTAGAAACTCAAGCTAAGACTAAAATAATAAGTGAACATGCAACAAGCAAAAATGACACAGGTTCGCCAGAGGTTCAGATTGCTTTATTGTCACAGAGAATATCTGATTTAACTGAGCATTTGAAAATTCATAAACATGATAATCATTCCCGACGTGGGCTGCTTATGTTAGTTGGCAAAAGAAGAAGACTTCTAGATTATTTATATAATGTTGATATTGAAAGATATAGAGGAATTATAAAAAGTTTAGGTTTAAGACATTAAAAAAATAGTTGGAAGGTCCAATTATAAATAAAAAAAAGGAGTAACCGTGCAAGGTTCAAATATAAAAAAATCACAAACAATTATAGATAACGGCAAATTTGGCAAAAGAACAATTCGTTTTGAAACAGGCCTTTTAGCTAAACAGGCTAACGGCTCTGTTGTGGGCTATTTAGATGATGAAACTGCTATTTTGTCAACAACCACCGCTGGCAGCGAGCCGAAAGAATCATTTGATTTTTTTCCATTAACTGTTGTTGTTGAAGAAAGAATGTATGCCGCTGGCAGAATTCCGGGGTCATTTTTTAGGCGTGAAGGCCGTCCGTCCACTCAAGCAGTTTTAGCTTGTAGATTAATAGACCGCCCTTTGAGACCGTTATTTTCAAAAGAAATTCGTAATGAAATTCAAATAGTGGAAACAATTTTAGCTGTGGGTGAAGATGAAGCATATGATGTTTTGGCCATAAATGCAGCTAGTGCTTCAACACTTATTTCTGGGATTCCTTTTTCTGGCCCTGTGGGCGCTGTCAGATTAGCTTTAATTGAAAAACAATGGGTGGCATTTCCGTCTTTTTCTCAAAGCGAAAATGCTGTTTTTGAAATTGTGGTGGCTGGCAGAATAGCAAATAAAGATGTTGCTATTGCTATGATTGAAGCAGGCGCTGGAAAAAATGCTGTGGAATTAATAAATAAAGGTGTTCAGCCGCCCACTGAAGAAATTGTGGCTCAAGGACTAGAAGCAGCCAAGTCTTTTATTAAGCAATTATGTGAGGCTCAAATAGATCTGCAAGAAAAAGCGGCTAAATCTATTATTGAACTTCCTTTATTTCCTGAGTATAAAGAAGATGTTTATAAATTAGTTGAATCTAAATCTAGAAAAGATTTGGAGGAATATTTCACAATTTCTGACAAACTTCATAGAGAAGAGTTAATTGAAGCCTTGAAAGAGCGTTTGCATTTAGAATTGGATGAGCAATTTGAAGAAAGAGAAAGTGAGATTTCGGCTGCTTACAAAGCTGTGCAAAAGGAAATTGTTCGCCAAAAGATTTTAGAAACTGGTTTTCGCATAGACGGCAGAGGTTTAAAAGATATACGTCCTTTATCAGCGGCGGTTTCGGTTGTTCCTAGAGTTCATGGTTCGGCTCTTTTTGAAAGGGGTGAAACTCAAATATTAGGCATAACAACTTTGAATATGTTGACTATGGAGCAACAAATAGATTCGCTTTCGCCAGAAACCAGCAAACGTTATATGCATAATTATAATTTCCCGCCTTTTTCCGTAGGTGAAACAGGCCGAGTAGGTTCTCCTAAACGCCGTGAAATAGGGCATGGTGCATTAGCTGAAAGAGCATTAGACCCAGTTATTCCTTCACGCGAAGATTTTCCTTATGCTATAAGACAGGTTTCAGAAGCTTTAGGTTCAAATGGATCTACATCTATGGGCTCGGTTTGTGCTTCAACTTTGGCGCTTTTAAATGCTGGTGTGCCTATTAAAGCCCCAGTGGCCGGAATTGCTATGGGGTTGGTTTCAGGAGATGTCAAAGGCAAACAGAAATGGGCCACTTTAACTGATATTTTAGGAGCAGAAGACGCTTTTGGGGATATGGATTTTAAAGTAGCAGGCACTCAGGATTTTATAACTGCTATACAGCTTGATACTAAATTAGACGGCATTCCAGCTGATATTCTTGGTGGCGCTTTGCAACAAGCTAAAGAAGCTAGACTAAAAATTCTTGATTTGATAAATCAAACAATTTCTGGTCCTGGAGAAATGAATCCAAATGCCCCTAGAATTGTTAGTTTGGAAATACCCCAGGATAAAATTGGTGAAGTTATTGGTCCTAAAGGAAAAGTTGTTCAAGAAATTCAAGAATCTACTGGGGCAGAAATATCTATTGAAGAAGCTGGCGATAAAGGCATAGTTTATATTGCCACAACAGGCGGTAAATCAGCTGAGGAAGCTCTTAAAAGAGTTAATGATATTGCTAACCCTGTAATACCAAAAGAAGGAGATGTATTTTCGGGTCAAGTTGTAAATATAACATCTTTTGGAGCGTTTGTTAAATTAACTCCTGCCAAAGACGGACTTTTGCATATCAGTCAGCTAAAATCCTTAAACGATGCTGGTCGAGTTGAAAAAGTGGAAGATGTTTTAGAGGTGGGGCAAAAAATAGATGTTAAAGTTAAGCAAGTTGGTCGTGACGGAAAGATTTCATTAATTATTGCTTGAAAAAAGGTGTGTTATTGCTTGAAAAAAAGGTGTGTGATTTATGTTTATAAAAATGCCGCCTAAGCTAAAATCTGACGCTATGCGTTTAGTTCCTCTGGGGGGATTAGGCGAGGTGGGGCGCAATATGATGACTGTTGAATATAAGGGCAAAATTCTTATTTTAGACTGCGGAGTCTTGTTTCCACGTGATGAAGAACCAGGAGTGGACCTTATTTTGCCAGATTTTTCATATTTGGTAGATCATTTGCATAGTATTGAAGCAGTGGTTATTTCTCATGGTCATGAAGATCATATAGGGGCTTTGCCTTATCTTTTAGAGATGCGAGAAGATATTCCAATTATTGGCTCGCAATTTTCATTAGCTCTAGTTAAGAATAAATTAAAGCAATTTAATTTAAAAGGCAATTTGAGAGTTGTTAAAGAAAAGCAAACCTATAAAGCTGGCGACTTTGATTTAGAATTTATATCAGCCAATCATTCAATTCCTGATGCACTTTGCATATATGTTAAAACAGATGCTGGCAGTGTTTTATTCACTGGTGATATTAAATTAGATCAAACTCCTTTGGACAAAAGAATCACCGATATAAACCATTTGGCAGAAATTTCTAAAAAAGGTGTTGATTTATTTTTAGTTGATTCCACCAACGCTGAAGTTCCTGGAACAATTCCCACAGAGTCGGCTATTGCGCCGTCGTTGGATATTATATTTCATAAAGCAAAGGGCAAAATAGTTGTGGCTTCTTTTGCTTCTCATGTGCATAGAGTTCAGCAAATTATCGACACCGCTAAGGAATATGGACGAAAAGTTTGTTTGGTGGGCTTTTCGATGATAAAAACTATGACTTTGGCAGCTGAATTAGGCTATTTAAAAATTCCTAAAAACACTATTGTTGAATTGAATAATTTGGATAAATTGCCTGACGACAAAGTTGTGCTTATGTGCACTGGCTCTCAGGGTGAACCTATGGCAGCTTTGAGCAGAATTTCTCGGGGAGACCATACCAAAATAAAAGTTAAAACAGGCGATGCAATTATTTTTGCTAGTTCATTAATTCCTGGTAATGAAAAGTCAATTTCACAAGTCATAAATGATTTAACTGTTTTAGGGGTGGATGTTTTTCATAATAAAAATGCTCACGTTCATGTTTCAGGCCATGCTGCTCAAACAGAATTGCTTTATTTATACAACACTGTTCGTCCTAAAAATGTTTTACCGGTTCATGGAGAGCCTCGTCATTTGGCAGCTAATTCGCGTTTGGCTGAAAAAGTTGGCATTAAAAGTGTCAAATCAGCTTTAAACGGTGCTGTAATAGATTTGCAAAATGGCCGCGTAAAGCAAGTCGGCCAAGTTAGAAATGATTATATATATGTTGACGGCAGAGCGGTGGGTGAAATAGATGAAGCTGATTTACAAACTCGCAAAATTCTAGCATCAGAAGGATTTATAACTTGTTCTGTGGTTATAGATTCTAAAAATAAAGTAATTGTTGCAGGTCCTGAAATCACTGTTAAAGGAGTGGCAGAGGATTTGTCAGTTTTTGACGAAGTTAAAGGTCGTTTAGTTAAAGAGTTAAATATTGCTTTGTCTCAAAATATTTTGCAAACCAGCAAACTTTCAAAAATAACTAGGCGCACACTTGGAGCATTTATATTTCATAAATTAAAAAGAGCCCCAATAATAGTTCCAATTGTTAATTTAATTAAATAAAATAATTAAATAAAAAGTTCCACTAAAAAAGTTTCACTAAAAATAAGCCCCTTAAAATTATTTTTTTTGTAAAGATTTTCTAATTTTTTCAAGCCGAAAAATTTCTTTAAGAAGTTTTTCTTTTTTGCTATTGTTTTGAGTTTTATTTAATAAGGATGGAGTAATTGCTTTAAGTTCAGCCCGGTATTCTGAGAGGTAGTAATTTAAACTTTTTAAAAAGAATTGTCTAAAAATATCTTGTATATATAAATCAAACCGACCTTTTTCATCATATAATAAAGGTTTGTTAATCAGTGAACTCAAATATTTTTTATTGGGTGAATTATTCTTTTCGGCTAAATCTAAGATATTTTGGCTGAACACTTTCTCTCCCATTTTTTTAGCTTGGTCTAGTCCGCCAGCCTGCACTATTAAATTATATATTTCTTGTTTGGCGGAGGATGAATAAAAGGCAGAGTTTAACATTTTGTAGAACTTTTCTGGAACCTCTTTAGGGGCCTGCAAAATAGCTGCTAATGTTAAATCAGATATAGTTAAATTGAAATCTTCTTTTGAGCTTAGAATGTTTTTTTCTCCTTTTTTTAACTCATTATTTATTTCAGACAAAACTATTTCATATTTCAATCTTAACCAGTTAGCCGCCAGTTCGGTATATTGAACTCTTAGTCCAGTGTCTTTAATTCTTGCAATTATGGGTGCAGCGATTTTTAAAGCAGTCAATCTTCTTTCAGGTCGGTCTAGTTTTATATCTTTTATAGACGATTTTATAACATATTCAAAAAGAGGTATGGCTGAATTGACTAATTGCTGGATTGCTTCATCTCCTCCTTTAATTCTAAGATCACAAGGATCTAAACCTTCAGGCACTATGGCAACGGATGTTTGGGCAGAAAAGGTTTGATCTTCGGCGAAAGATTTTTGGGCGGCTTTTTGGCCGGCTTGGTCGCCATCAAAAATAAAAATAACTTCCCCTATATTAGCGTTAGGGAAATTTTGGCCAATGCCTGTTCCCCAGTCAGCCATAATTCGGCGCAGGAGTTTAGCGTGTGAATTGCCAAAAGCTGTGCCGCAAGTTCCCACTGTGTTGTGAAAGCCCGCAATATGCATTGCCATAACATCGGTGTATCCTTCCACAACTATGGCTTGTTTATGTTTAGCAATGGACTTTCTGGCAAAATTTATGCCATAAAGTATTTGGGATTTTTTATAAAGTTTAGTTTCTTTGGTGTTTAAATATTTGGCTGTTTTTAAGTTGTCGTCTAAAATTCTTCCCCCAAAACCCACCACTTGATCTGTTAAATCAAAAATAGGCCAAATTAATCTATTTTGCCAGCGGTCTATTAAGGTGCTATTATGTTGGGTCGAAATTCCTGAATCTATTAATTCGTTATTAGTAAATCCATGGTCTTGAAGATATTTTGTTAAAGAATTTTGTGGGGCATATCCAAGAGAAAAATTCTTTATGTCAGCATCATTGAATTTTCTTTCATAAAGAATTTTTCTGGCTTTTTCTCCAGCTGAAGAATAAAGAGCTTTTTTAAAACACTCAGCGGCTTTTTGATTAATCTCATATAATTTTTGTCGTGAAATAGATTTTTGCCGCGAAATGGACCCCGATGCAGCCCCTTGCGAATTTTGGGAATTTTCGTTTTTTATAGTTTTATAATGAAGTTGAAAACCAGATAGACTTGCCACATATTCTACAGCTTCAGGGAAGTTCATAGAATTTAGCTTCATAAAAAAAGCGTAAATATCGCCGTGTTCGCCGCAGCCAAAACAATGCCAGGAATTCATATGTGGAGAAATAGTAAAAGAGGGAGTTTTTTCATCGTGAAAAGGACATAGACCTTTGTATCTGCCCACACCAGCAGGTTTTAGGGTTATATGTTTTCCTATAATATCTAATATGTTGGCAGCACTTCTCAGTTCAGTAATATCATCATGAGAAATAATTTGGACCATAATTAAATGGTATCATCTTGTGTCAAGCATAGGAGGAAATATTTATAAGATAAGGGTGCTTATATAATGAATAAGTTTTTTAATTTTTAGAACTGCAAAGTTATTGCAAAGTTATTGCAAAGTTATTGCAAATATCATATTAGATACTACTGTTTAGTAAATGAATAAAAGCAATAAGTTTCAGTGTTTGAAGACTTTGTAATTAATATTGTTTTGTTTACTGGAAATAGGAAATTAATTTGAAGAAAGGAAGTTATGAACATTAGGTTAAATTATAAAGTTCCGCAAAGAGATGTTTTTGATATAAATTGTAGTTGTTAGAAATATATTAATCACTACTACATTTTTATAAGATCTGATGTGGACAAAAGAATATAAAACACTGCTCGCTGAGAGCAGTGTTTCTATTTTCGGAGACGCCTTTTTCTATATTTGTTTTGTAGCTTATTTGTCGAGTTTTCCAAAAGCTGACGTTTTAATATCTATTTGGACAGTTATAAACCAACTTCCAAATTTCATTAGAATATTTTCGGGAGTTTATGCTGACAAAATAAACAATAAATATAGAGCTATTATGGTTTGCAACATTGTAAGATTTGTTTGTTTCTTAAGTGTAGCTGGGCTAATATTATTAAATAAGGATAATTTAATTTATTTCATTATATTTATAGTTTTCTTATCGGAAATTGTAGGAACCGTAGCTCGAAAAACAATTTTGCCTTTTTTTAAATACTCTGTTCCAAAAAATGAATTGCAGGTAGCTCAAGGAATTAATAATGGTTCGGCTCAGGCTATACAAATAATTGGAGCTGGGATTGGCTCAAGCTTAATAGGCTTTATCTCGCTCTTTTATATTAGTTTGTTAAATGCTTTGACTTTTGCAATAGCCTGGTTTATATTTATAAATATAAAAAAACGACTCGTGCAAATTCAAGCAGCTAAAATAATTGTTCAAACTAATAAATCAATCAATTTTTTCAAGAAAATTCCCCAAGCATACATGTATTTAAAAAGTAATTATAAGAGGTTCTTGGTTGTGCAT
Source organism: Candidatus Opitulatrix roisinitermitis (assembly GCA_031288095.1). Lineage (GTDB taxonomy): Bacteria > Actinomycetota > Actinomycetes > Actinomycetales > Bifidobacteriaceae > Opitulatrix. The sequence continues at coordinate 8,577 of JAITSB010000004.1, forward strand.
ATGTCATTATTGAACGGCGTTTCAAATGCTTTCGTAGCTATGTTTTTAGTTTTGCTAACCCAAAATAAATCACTAGAAATAATAAATTATCAATTTACAGCTGCTAGTATATATATTTCTTTTATGTTAGGCAATGTTTTAGGTTCTGTTGCTTTGGTCAGAAAATTTAAGAATATGCCTATTATATTTCTTCTAAAATTATGTGAGTTTTTATCAATTTTACTCCTTTTAGTCGTTTTATTATCCCAAACTATTATTGTTATTATTATTCTGTTTTTTTATGGTGTTTTGGGAGGTATCGTTTCTGCTAAGATTTTCGCTGAATTCATTTTAAATGTTCCAACAAAACTTGTTAGTTCTTTTATGGGTCTTGTAGAAACAATTTCCTTGTCATTGGCGCCTATTTTAACTTTTATTTTTAATAGTTTAGCAATTATTTACCATGGTAATACTTCTATAATTTCTCTATTAATTTTGTCAACGATCACATTATTATATACTATATTATTTTCTGGAAAATATGCCTAATAGAATATTATCTAAATTTGTGGTAGCGATACCCAAAAATGAAAAAATCGTTTTATTTAATACTAAAAATGCTAAGACTATTTCCATACCTGAGTCAATCTATACTAATGGAGAATATTTAGAAAATAGATTAACGTACAATTTATTACAAAAAGAGGAATTTTTAGAAGATAAATTTGAAATTTATAATATAAAAAATAATAATTTGGTCGGCGAAAAAACACTTAGAATTATAATACTTATTCATGAAAATTGTAATTTCAGATGTGTTTATTGTTATGAAAAATTTAAAAAAGGGTTAATTAAAGAAGATGTTTTTAAAGCAATTTGTCTTTTTATTCAAAAGGAGTTAAGAACTCATAAATTTAAAAAATTAGCCGTCGGATGGTTTGGAGGTGAGCCTTTATTAGGTATTAGAAAAATTGAACAAATGTCAACTCAACTAATTAAATTAGCAGATGAATATAAAGTAGAATATATTTCTCACATAACAACTAATGGCTATTTATTAAATAGAAGAAATCATACAATTTTACAAAACGTAAGCGTATCGGATTATCAGATTACTATTGATGGAATGCTTGACTATCACGATAAGCAACGAAAATTGATTAATGGACAAGGTACATTTAAAGTTATATGGAATAATCTTATAAATCTGTCAAAAGCCTCATCAAATTTTACAGTGACAATTAGAGCTAATGTATCTGGTGAAAATATAAATAATATGAATAGATTAATAGATTCTTTTAAGAAAGACTTTGGAAATGATAAGAGATTTAGGCTTTATTTTGTTAACGTAAATTATTGGTCTAAAAATAATATTTCTACTATTTTAAAAAGGGATATTAGGGCTGAATTATTTGAAAAAGCTATAGCTAAAAATGTTAGTGTAATGAATATGAAAGCCTTTATTAATCCTTGCGCAATATGCTATGCGGCTTATGAAAATTCCTATGTTTTCGGATCTGACGGTTTAGTATATAAGTGCACGGTAGCCCTGTATGATAAAAGAAATATAATCGGAAAAATTTTAAATGATGGCACAGTTTTGATAAGTCAGTCCAAACACAATTTATGGCTTAAAGATATTTCCATTAAAGAAAATAAAAAATGTTTTAATTGTCAGATTTTGCCTATTTGTCGGGGAAACCAATGTCCCTATAAAAATATTCAGAAAAATACTAACGTTTGTCCTCCCACAAAAAAAAGTTTAGAAAAATATATTAAAATATTTTTAAAACAGGAAAAATGTGATTACGAAATAACCTTTTAGAAATAGAAGTTATTCCGGTAACTCAAATTTCCAGCCAAAATTTCGTTTTAAAACAATGCAATTCTCTAATTCGGTATTCAAATTTTTTAATTTCTTACGAATTCTAGTAATATAAGTATTTATTGCAGTACTTTCGTATCTTTGGCTCGCTACATCATATATCTTATATTCTAAATCTAATTTATTTATAAATATTCCAGCTGATAAATATAAAGTTTTGAATATTTTATTTTCTGAAAAAGTTAATTCTGTTTTATCGTTGTTATAAGCAATTACACCTGTCTCTGAATTATAAATAAAATTACTATTTTCACCCAAATTTAAAAAATCTCTTTGTTTAATTATTAAATCTTTATATGAAATTATACGCTCTTTAATTTCTGATTGAGCGTCTCGTTTGGAATCAAAGACCTGGACAGATATTTTTGTTTTTTTTGATGTAAAAAAAGAATTTCTCATTAATGGAGTTGTTATATCTCCAAGTTGAAAATCAAACCATATAATTTTTAGATTATTTCTATAATTTGCATCTATTTCTAAAAAAGTTAGAAATTGATCAGTTTTTTTGAAAGTCAAAATTTTAAAACTATTTGTAAATTCAGACTTTAAAGCATTGATATATTTTTGACTTTTAGAAATAATAGCAGCAGTATATTTCATATCACTACTCATAAAATAAGAGTATCACAAAAATCTAAAATTTTAAACTTGCTAAAAAACTAAGAAAAATGATCCAGCCGGCAGGATAAGAATTAATATCTTTTAAAAGATATTTTTTTAGAAAATTTGCTATTGAGAGGATTATCATTGTTATGAAAAAAAATATATTTAATAAAATTGGATTTATAAAAGTAATCAAAAAAGATAAAGTCACTATGAATTTTATATCTCCCCAAGCTAGTATTTTAAATAAATAGATAATTAAAAAACCCATATTTATAAAAGTCCAGCTAAAAAGCGCTTGCCAAGTTATTTGGTCTGGGTTTGACGCAAATAAATAAATAGTTGTTAAGACAGATATATAATTCGGCAGATCATAAAGGTAATGAGTTTTTAAATCTAGCAGAACATTTATAAAACAAGTAAGACTTATGAAAAAAATTAATATAATTTGCAAGGTCATAGAAATAATGATAAACTATTTACAAGTCAAAAGTCAAGTGTAGTCAACGCTTGCTATAATGATCTGTAGTGTAAAATGCAGATAAAAATAATATAAAGAGGAGATTTTATGAAAATCAGGTTCAATCTAAAAGGTTACGTAATTGCTTTAATTTGTGTGGCGCTGTTTTTGGTATCAGCTGTAGTGACAGTTTTTGTGGGGAATTTCTCTGCTAATAAATCCTCTGCTCCGCAAACTGCTGCTTCGCCTAATCCGGCTGAAAACACCGCTAAAGCGGAAGATATAAAAGTGGAATTTGATGAAAAAGGGGCGCCGTTTGTTAATATTCCAGCTGGTTTTAAAGCGGCTGATAAATTATATAAAAAAGTTTTGAAAGAAGGAGACGGCGGAGTTATTAAAGGGGATCACGAAGTCACTGTTGATTATTCAGGCTGGACAATTGACGGCAATAAATTTGATTCATCTTATGACAGAGGTCAAAGCGCCACATTTTCTTTATCTGAAGTTGTGAAAGGCTGGAGTGAAGGCTTAGAGGGGCAAAAAATTGGCAGCACAGTACTTTTAGTTATACCGCCTGATTTAGGCTATGGTTCAAAAGCTCAAGAAAAAATTCCGGCTTATTCCACACTTATTTTTGTGGTGCATATAAAGGAAGCTAAATAGTAATTTATGCAATCACAAATAGACCCTAACGATTTAGAAAAAGTTAAGTCTATAATTGCTAATATAGATTCTTTATATTCGCAAAAAGTTATTGGTCAAAAGCATATGAAAAAAACTTTGCTTTGCGGGCTTTTAGCTGGTGGGCATATACTTATAGAATCTGTCCCAGGTTTAGCTAAAACCACGGCGGCCTCAGCTTTGGCGCATTCTATTTCTGGAACATTCAAACGCATACAATGCACTCCTGATCTTATGCCTAACGACATTGTTGGCACGCAAATTTATAGTTTTAATACTTCGCAATTTACTACGGAATTGGGCCCTGTTCATGCTAATATAGTTTTGCTTGATGAAATAAACCGATCCAGTGCTAAAACTCAATCCGCCATGTTAGAAGCTATGCAAGAAAGGCAAACGACTATTGGCGGAAAAGATTATAAATTGCCTAATCCTTTTATGGTTTTAGCCACTCAAAATCCTATAGAAGAAGAAGGAACTTATATTTTGCCAGAAGCTCAATTAGATAGATTTTTGCTAAAATCGGTTATAGAATATCCCACTAAAGAAGAAGAAAAAATTATTTTACAAAGAGTGGTCGACGGCAGTCAGGATAAGGAAATTTCAGGTATTCCAGCCACTTTAAATGAAATTCAATTTTTGATTTCACAAGTTAGAAAAGTTCATATTTCGGAAAATATTTATAATTATATAATTAATATAATAAATGCAACGCGGCCTAAGGCTGAATCGCCCCTTAGTCTAAAAGTTAGGGTGGGCGCATCGCCTAGAGGTGCTATAGCTTTTGCGGTATGTTCTCAGGCTTTGGCCCTTTTGCAAGGCAGAGATTATGTTATTCCAGAAGATATTCAAGATTTAAAATATAGTGTTTTGCGGCATAGAATAGTCAGAACATTTGATGCTTTGGCTGATGAAATAACACCAGAGAGTATAATAGATGACTGCTTCAAAGAAGTCCGCGTTCCGTA
>JAITSB010000078.1 GCA_031288095.1 Candidatus Opitulatrix roisinitermitis
AATTAGGCATCTGGGGAATAATATTTCTTTTTGGAATATGCGCCTTTATAAGCGGATTTAATATAAATTCTTATGCTGCTTCATCATCAACTATTTTACCAATTTCTCGAGGCGGAACAAATGCTAACACCGCTGCCCAAGCATCCACAAACATTTTAGGAGAAAATTTTGCTAATTATTCTGGCATTTTGCCTGTTACTAAGGGCGGAACAAGCTCTGATAAATCCAACTTTTATTCAGCCTCTTATAATATTGGGACTGCTCCTGTATATAGATACCCTAACAGCCCTTGGAGTTCAGCCACAAGATATTTTAGAGTTTTAAGAGCTGCTTTTTTCAGGGCTCCTGATGGACAAATAGCGTATGGGAATGAATCTAGAAGTCAGTCTATAACTATTGAAGGAATGGCTCAGTTTACAGGGGCTGCAATCGCTAATATGTTTGAAATTCCTAAATTTGAAATAACTTTCATGCCGGGAAATAATGATAATAGTTTGACAAACTTTGTCAATAAATTCACTAATATATTTGTTTACAACACAAAAAGAGAAATAAAAGAAACAATTGGCTTCGCTAAAATGGAATATAATGACGAAACTCTGTTAACAGGCTATTATTCAATATATTTAAAAAGAACAAACTGGCAAACATACCCCAACATAACTTGGACATACGTACGAGCTAATATCAATCCCCTTAATGAGTTCATACCAGAAATAGTTGAAGCAGCTAACAAACCAACCGAAAATGTTATAGATCTTTATGCCAGAAATATTGTCCAATATTATACTCCTGCCACGCCGACCCCTACTCCAACGCCTACTCCAACCCCCACCGAAACACCCTAATTTTTCTTTATTAACGAATAAATATTTGCATGCTAGTATTTTTATATGGCAATTAGACCAATAAGAATAATCGGTGACCCTGTTTTGCGAACCAAATGCGAAACAATTAAAACAATAAATAAAGATATAAAACAGCTTATAAAAGATTTGCTTGACACCACCAAGCTTGAAGGCAGAGCCGGAGTGGCAGCAAATCAAATAGGTGTTTCTCTTAGAGCTTTTAGTTTAAATATTGAAGGGCAGACTGATTATTTAATAAATCCTAAAATAACATTTTTATCAAAAGACCTCCAAACTCAAATTGAAGAGGGATGTTTATCCATACCTGACAAATGGTATAAAACGCCCAGATCTGCCAAAGCAATTTGTCAAGGCATAGACCTAAATGGGCAAAAAAAAATAATAAAAGGTGAAGGTCTTTTAGCTAGAGCCTTGCAGCATGAATGCGATCATCTAGACGGCAAACTTTATATAGACAGATTAAAAGGCCCTGTTAAACGTCAGGCCCTATCAGAAATTATTAACGACATTTAAGTGGGCGATACTGGACTCGAACCAGCGACCTCTTCCGTGTCGAGGAAACGCGCTAACCAGCTGCGCCAATCGCCCTACTTATTTTAATTATACACATCAAATTATACACAATCTACTTAAACAATTAAATTTTTAACCGCTTTGCAATATTGTATACTTAATATATGTCGTCCTCACTTTATCATTTAGCTCTTTGGGTTACACGACATGCTAAAACAACAATATTAGGTTATCTTATTTTCATTTTAGCTTTAAGCGGTTTAACATTTTCTGTTCAAAAAAGTTTAAATAACGATATTAAAATTCCCGCCACTGAAGCTCAAGAAGCTTATGATGTTTTACAAAATAATTTCAGTCAAGCAGCCGGCACGCAAATTCAAATATTAGCCACCGCCAATGATGTTTCTGATGGAGCGGACAATTCTCAATTTCAAAAATTAGTTATCGAAAGCGCTGAAAACTTAGCCAAAATCCCAAATGTATCAACCGTTATAACCCCTTATAATCAAACTTATTCTCAGATGGGAAAATTTCTGCGGGCCTCTGATAATAAAGCCGTTATAATACAAGGTGTTATTGAACAAAATAGATTTTTAGTTTCTGAAAAAACTAAAACAGAACTTAATGAAATTTGCCAAAAGCTTAATCAGAAATTAACTCAAATCGGCGGAAAAGCTTATCTAGGGGGTGATTTATTTTCTATTTCTATGCCAGAAATTTCCATCACGGAAATTATCGGCGTTATATTAGCCTTAGTTATTCTATTTGTGGCCTTTTTTTCAATTTTTGCAGCTTTTATACCTATTTTTAGCTCATTAACTGCTGTTGGAATAACAATTCTTCTAATATTAACCAGCACCAGTTTTATGTCTATTCCGTCTATAACATTAATTTTATCGCTTATGCTAGGAATTGCTGTGGGCATAGATTACGCTCTATTTATTTTAGCTAGACATCGCGACCAGCTTCTAGAAAAACAATTACTAAAAAATCAATCCGTCCAAAAAAATCTGTCAAAGGTTCAATTCTTAGAAAATACAGACATAAATGAATCTATCGCTCAAGCAGTCGCCACTGCCGGCGGAGCGGTCGTTTTTGCTGGAATGACTGTTATAATAGCTCTTTTAGGGCTAGGAGTGACAGGTATAGGCTTTCTAACTCTTATGGGACAAGCTGCGGCTTTTGGCGTCGCAATAGCAGTAATAACATCTATTACTCTACTGCCCGCAATATTAGCCATTACTAAATTAAAAATTCTCAATATTTTTTCTAAACATGGTAAAAGATCTAAAAATAAATTTAACAAAAAACAAAACACTTCTATTACCAAAAAAACTTATAATTTGTGGATTTTAGTTTCTACAAAATTGCCTATTTTAACAATTGTCATAATTTTATCTGGGCTTTTATTTTTGTCATATCCAGCAAAAAATTTGCACCTGGCTATGACAGACGCCGCATCTTTACCAGCTAACAACCAAGCACGCATTGAATATGACGAAGTCGCTAAACATTTTGGAGAAGGGTATAACTCCCCTTTAGTTTTGGAAGGAAGCATTATTCATTCAAAAGATCCGTTAAATCTTATAAAAGAAATATCTGATGAAATAAAACAAATGCCAGGTGTTGCAAGCATCGCTCTAGCGACCCCTAATCCATCAGCCACTTATGGAATTATTAATATAATACCTAAAACCCGAGCTGATTCACCTGACACCAATCAACTCGTTAAAAATCTCAGAGATAAAAAATCTTATTTCGCTAATAAATATGGATTCAATTATTCTGTAACAGGTATTGCAGCCATAGGCATTGACGTTTCAAACCAATTAACTAATTCTATTCTACCGTTTACAATACTGGTTATAGGGCTAGCCTTTCTTATTTTAATGGCAGTTTTTCGGTCTATATGGATTCCTTTAACGGCTGCCGGAGGCTTTTTGCTATCTATTGGTTCGACCTTGGGTATTATTTCCTTAATTTATATAAATGGTTTCGGAGCAAATTTTTTTAATATTTCTCATTTAGGATCTGTTATATGTTTTATGCCTATAATACTTTTAGCAATTCTATTTGGGCTAGCAATGGACTATGAAGTATTTCTTATTTCTCATATAAGAGAACATTGGGCTATTACAGGCAAAATTAATCAGTCTATTAGAATTGGCTTTTTGTCGTCAGCCAAGGTTATAACAACTGCTGGACTCATTATGTTTTTTGTTTTTGCTATGTTTGTTCCAAACGGCGATTCAAACATCAAGCCAATTGCCCTGTCATTAGCCATTGGAATAGCCATAGATGCTTTCATTGTTAGAATGACTCTTATGCCTGCTATTTTAAAATTATTAGGTAATAAAGCCTGGTGGATTCCTTCATGGCTAGACAGTATACTTCCCTATTTTGATATAGAGGGAAATAATGTCCGACAAGAATTATCCTTGCAAAATTGGTCTGATAAAAACAATATTATACAAGCTGAAAATCTTGTTCTGCGAAATAAAGCTGGCAGAATTGTTTTTCGTAATTTAGATTTTTCCTGCAAATATGGCGAAATCAGAAAATTATTTTTTTCATCAGCCGTTATTACGAAAGCTGCTTTATTAATATTTGCTGGCAGACTGCATTTTGCCGACGGTCAACTAAAAACACTAGGTTATGTTTTGCCCGCCAGAGCTAAAAAAGTTGTTCGTAAAGTAGGGTTTATAGATATAGCGAAAGGCAATTATTTATCTGAAATGGAATTTTTAAGCTTAGAAGGTTCTAAAATGCTCATTTTCTATGGAATAGATAAAATTTCTGACAAAGCTGATTTGGAAAATTTCTATAAAAGTCTAAACAAAATCAAAGAGAACTTCCCCTATATGACTATTCTATTAGGTTATTCCACAGTTATTAGTTTTAAAAACCCAAAAAACAATAACCAAAAAATTGAATTATCTGATATAATAGAACCAGAAGAATCAAAGTAAATGAGCAAACTCAATGAAATTTAAACTCAAAATTTTAAAAAACTATATAGGTCATTTTATAAAACACAATTTTGGCAAAACGCAAATTTGGCAAATCGCCTCTCTTATAATAATATTAACATTTTTGAGCCTTCTTTTATTTGCTTCAGGAATAAACGCAGCTGCTAATCGGCACAAAGTCTCAGCTGCTATTGTTAATAATGACATACCTGTGACTATTGACGGACAGCTTGCTCCTTTAGGAAGGCAATTTGCTAGCGAACTTGCCCAAATAAAAGACACTAACTACACTTGGATTATCACTAGCGCGCAAGATGCTCAAAATAAACTAAATAGTGGAGAATATATGGCAGTTGTCACTCTGCCAAATGATTTTTCTAAAACAATAGCCTCTATTCAAAATATTAGCTCTTCTGCTAAAGCCTTTATTCAGGTGGAAACCTCCAATAAAGCAGATTCTAACACTGATGATATAACCCAATCGCTAATTGAAGCAGCCGAAAAAGCTTTTAGCGACACATATGTTTTAGATTCATTTCTTTCCCAAATGTTTGTCGGTTTTAAGGATCTGAAAAATGGGCTAGGAAGCGCTGCGGACGGAGCTAAACAATTAGCCGAAGGATCTGACCAATTAAGCAATGGCTTAAATCAATTATCCAATAAATCAAAGGATTTGCGGAATGGAACAAAACAATTAGCCGAAGGATTAAATCAAATAAATAACGGTATGAAAGAAATGCCGAAAGTTGACGCTAAGCAAATGGAACAAATTTTGCAATACGCTAAAACTATTTCTAGATTTCTCGCAACACTGGATTTATATAAGTTAGATAACGAAGTTGCTAAACCAATATGCCAACTAGCAGATAAATATCCTGAAATACCGAGTCTAAAACAAATATGCGATAATATAAAAAATTTGACTAGTGATATAACTTGTATAGAAAACGGCGGTCCAGGAATAAATCCTGAATGCACAAATTTATTATATGCTGATTTTATAGGCGTTAAAAAAATAGATGAATTAATTAGCAAAGATTCCAAAATGGCTGAAAATTTAATATCTCAGCTGCCAATTTTGCAAAAAGCTCTAAATGATTTAGCTAATGGATCTAACCAATTAAGTAACGGCGTAAATTTATATACTGCCGGAATAGACGAAATTGCTAAAAATGCTCCTAAGTTAACTGATGGAGCCAAAACCTTAGCTGGCGGGCTGCAAGAAGCTAATCAACAGATACCTAATTATTCTGAAAATGACCAAATAAAAATAAAATCTTTTTTGCAAACTCCTATACAAATTTCGAATATAGATTCAAATTCATATAAAGAATTGTCTTATTTAATAGTGATTATTCTATGGCTTGTTTGTTATGCAAATTCTAGCATTCTGCGGCTTGTCCCAGCCAGAATAAGACAAAGTTTGCAAAAATCTTCAACCCTAGCTTTTTCTAGCTTAATACCGTCTTTAACAATTTCCATAATAGAATCGAGTCTTGTGGCAATTATTGGTCAGATATTTATAAAACTGCCGCCAAATATATTTTTATCTCTTATATTGAGCTGTATATTTATAGGAATAACATTTGCTATGGTTATGCAGACATTAGGCCTTTTGTTAAAAAATAAATCAGCTTCTTTAACAATGGGATTAATAATTGGAATAATTTATATTTTGGAAAATGCTTTTATATATATACCTAATTTCGTGCACTTATTTGACTTTATTATGCCAACAAATTATGCTTCGCAAGTTTTAGCTAGCATTATTTTGCAAAATGGCAATCTTTTAGGTTCAATTATTTTTCTAATAATTTATGCGCTTATTAGTTTTTCAATATCTATTTTAATGATTTCTCAGCGACGAAAATATACAATTTCAGAAATTTACGCTATATAATTTACACTATATAATTTACGCTATATAAGTTGCACTACTTATACTATTAAATCCAGCCCCTCAGATAAGGCTCAGGATTAACAAAACCGCCGTTAACTAAAATTTCAAAATGAACGTGGCAGCCTGTTGACCAACCGGTTGAACCTTCATAGCCTATAACCTGACCTTTGCCAACTCTAGCGCCTGCCCCAACGGCAAATGATGCCAAATGAGAATATCTAGATTCATATCTGACCCCGCCCAAAGTTCCGTGATCTATTATAACTTTATTATTTCCTCCCTCATAAGCCACGCTAGCTGCCCATATAACTGTTCCAGCTGCCGAAGCATAAACTGGCGCTCCGCAAAATGACGCTAAATCATCGCCAGTGTGAGGTAAACCGCCCCATGTTGATTCGCCATAATTATCATAATCTGTAAAACTTCCCCCTAAAGGATAACCAAAAAAGCCTTTAGAAGGGGCTGGTCCTGTGCCGCCTCCGCCCGCTGGACGAAGCTTAGCAATTTGAGCTTCAAAAGCAGCAGCTTGTTGTCTGACTCTTTGCTGCTGAGCGGCTATTTCTCCTTTTCTAGATTCATATTCAGCTTTTCTAGTAGTTAACGTTTGCTGCAAAGAATGCAATCTAGCTTGTTCAGAATCAGCTCTAGCCTTGTCAGCTTTAGCAGCGGCTAATGCTGCATCAGCATCGCGCTTTAAATTAGCCACCAATTCCTCAACAACTTTTATCCTTTCCTGTTTGCTTAATGAAGTTGATTTTAGAATTGCTGCGTCATTTAACACCCTTGATGAAATTCTATTTATAGCATCATTAACTTCAATACGCTGAATAAATTCATCCACTGAAGTAGAGCCAATTATAACATCAAAATCCTGAAATTGGCTTTCTCCGCCAAGCTGTTCACGCGCCTGTTTAGCTATTGTGGCCCTAGCTTGGTCCATAGTATCTCCTGCTTTAGAAGCATCATAAACTATTTTTTTCTTTAAAGCCTCAGCTGTTGACAAACGTTTTCTCAAATTATCAGCTTTTTGTTTATTTTGGCTATAAGACTTATTTGCTTCTTTAGCAGCCTTATCAGCCTTAGGTATTTCTGTTTTAGCCGTTATAAGATCAGAAATTATTTTTCCTAAATCTCCTTGCACCGACTCCAAAGCCGCATCCAAAGTGGCCGCTAAATTTTGAGCATCTCTAGCTTTAGCTTCCAAATCGGCTAAATCGTCAGAATAAGACAAAGAACAAAATGGGGCTTCAAAAAACCCAAATGACAAAATTAAAATAAATGCATTTAATATGCCAAATAATCTAAATTTGAAATTAGCATTTCTGCCAACATTCCTACTAGAATTCATATATATATTTTATCACGCCAAAAATTCCTTAAAAGCCAATTTTTGAAAATTTTGTGAAAAAAAACGATTTTTGAAATTTAAACGATTTTTGCAATTTATTTATAACACAAATATTAGTTTTATAAAAAACAAATTAGCTTTATAAAAAACGAATATTATGTAAAAAAAAAAAAAAGAAAGTGTTTATACTAAATTTTGGTATATTAAATTTTAGTATATTAAATTTTGGTATAGCGTTTTAATGTGGCAAAAGACGCCACAGCTGATAAAATCACGCTAGCGCCTATTAAAATAGGTGTTATAACTAAAACATCATAAACTGTCACAAAAGCTATCCAATGAATTGAAGAACCTAGCCAGTCATCTATAAAAAATTTGACCACTAAAAATAAACCGCCAACAGCCAAAAGTGAGCCTATTAAAGAAGCAATCACCCCTTCTAGCAAAAAAGGCAACATAATAAAAGAATTAGAAGCACCCACCAGCCTCATAATTTCTGTTTCTCGGCGGCGAGACTGAGCCGATAATCTTATAGTTGTGGTAATTAAAAGCACTGCTGCTAAAAGCATAATTATAGCTAAACTGGCTGACATGGCGCTAGCAGCATTTAGTGTTCTAAATAAAGGTTCAAAAAGCTGCCTTTGGTCTCTAACTTCAGCCACGCCTGGCCGCCCTGTCAGAACATCAGCAATCACCTGATATTTTTCAGGATTTTTCAATTTCAGACGCATAATAACTTGCATATCATCAGGCGTGAG
>JAITSB010000036.1 GCA_031288095.1 Candidatus Opitulatrix roisinitermitis
TTTAAGCATAACTACCGCAAAAATTTTCAAGATAATTTCTTGAAAAACATATTGCCGGTTTTTTAAAATATTAGTTTTCTTTGATAATAATTTTTTGGAACAGTTCGCTTGGGTAAAAAGTGGTTAAATTATCTTTGTTAATTATGTTTTGCTAGTTGGTAATAATTTTTTGGAGCTGTTCGCTTGGGCAAAAAAGAGCTCGCAACCCCAGGCGTGAACATACGCATGATTAAAAAAGTGATAAAAATGATTAGAAAATGACGAAAACGAAATTACGCTTATTGTGTAAATGAAGTTATTAGGCTTCTAAAAATTATTTTTTCTTGCTAAACTGTTTTCATGAAAATATCAATTAAAGATAATTCTGAAACTAATAAAACGTTGACAATTTCGCTAAATAAAAATGATATGAAAAGCGAAGTTGATAAGCAATATGACGAAGTTTCTCAAAAGGCTAAAATACCAGGATTTAGAAAAGGGCATATACCTAAGCCTATTATTGACAAACAATATGGCGCTGGCTATGCTTTGTCATTAGCGTTAGAAAAAATTGTTTCTAAGGCTTATTTTGATGCTGTTGAAAAAAATAATTTAAAGCCTTTAACAGAACCTAAAATAGACATAACTCAATATCCTGATCCAACTAAAGAAACAGATTATAATTTAGCTTTCACTGCCACTTTAGAAACTAGACCAAAAATTGACTTACCTAATTTAAAAGAACTAGAAATAAAAATAGATAAAATTTCAGTGTCGGCTGATGATATTATGAAAAAACTTGAAAGTATGCAACATAGTTATGCGACTTTGAAGGCAGTGGATAGAAAAGCTGATATTGGCGATTATGTTTCATTAGATATGAAAAGCATTGTTAATGGCAAAGTGATAGATCAGGCTTCTGGAATTTCTTATGAGGTGGGTTCAAATACTTTGGTTCCGGGCTTAGATGATCAGCTGAAAGGATTAAAAACAAATTCTGAAAAAACTTTTGAAACAGTTTTGAATAAAGGCCAAGCGGCTGGCAAAAATGCTAAAATAGATATTAAAGTTTTGTCAGTTAAAACTCAGGAATTTCCCCCAATAGATGATGAGTTTGCTAAATTAGTTTCAGAACATAATAAATTAGTTGACTTAAAAACAGATTTAAAAAAGGAAGTTTTGGAGGATAAAAAAAGATCACAAGTTGACATTGTTTCTCAAAAATTTTTGGAAGAACTAAATAATTCAATGAATGTTAATGTTCCTGAAGTTGTAATTAAAGATACAGCAAAACGGCATATTGACAGTTTGAAGCAAAAAGGTCAAGAAATAAAAGAAGTTGATGAGAAAAAATTATATAATTCAATTTTTGAAGATTTCAAAGTGTCTTTTATTTTAGATGCACTTGGCGAAAAATTAGATGTTAAAATTTCTAAAGAAGAATTCAGCAATTATGTGGTTAATCTAGCTATGCGCTATAATATGCCACCAGAACAATTTTTAAAAATTATGAAACAAACAGGGCAAATTAGCGGAGTTTTGCGAGAATTGGGCCAGAGCAAAACAGTCCATAAAGTTTTGGAAATTATAAAGGTTGTCGACTCTGATGGGAAAACGGTTAACATTAAACCTTATTTGAAAAATAATGATGCAAAAGTGAATTGAAGCAAAAAAGGCAAAATATGGAAATGATAAACACGGAAATGAAAAATATAGAGATGAAGTATATTCAAAATAATCACGATGAAAACAATGACAAAAAAGCTTTTAGACTAGAAGAGAGCATTTATAAAAAACTTTTAGAAAAAAGGATTGTCTGGTTAGGCACTGAAGTTAATGAAGATAGCGCTAATTTGATATGCGCTGAATTAATGCTTTTAGCCTCGGAAGATCCTAAAAAAGATATATGGCTTTTCATAAATTCCCCGGGAGGTTCTATAACTGCCGGAATGGCTATTTATGACACTATGCAATTAATTGAGCCAGATGTTTGCACAATAACTATGGGTTTGGCGGCTTCTATGGGGCAGTTTCTCTTGTCATCTGGTGCAAAAGGCAAGCGGTATGCCACAAAATATTCTCGGATTATGATGCATGAGCCAGCAGGCGGCATAGGGGGGACAGCTACAGATGTCAGAATTGAAGCTGAGCTAATATTGCATATGAGAAAAGTTTTATCAGAGCTGACTGCTGAACAAACTGGCAAAACTTTGGAACAAATTTTGTCTGATAATGAACTAGATAATTGGTTTACGGCTGATGAAGCTAAAGCTTATGGTTTTGTAGATCATGTTATAAAAAATGCTAAAGATTTTAAAATAGGAGTATAGAATGAGTTTTGAAAGTAAAGAGAGTCAATTTATTAGAAAAGCAAAAAAACTAGCTCCTCAGAGCCGTTATATTTTGCCGCAGTTTGAAGAAAAAACACCTTATGGTACAAAACTGATGGATCCATATGCCAAGCTTTTTGAGGACAGAATAGTTTTTATGGGTATTCAAGTTGATGATGCATCAGCTGATGATATTATGGCTCAGCTTTTAGTTTTGGAATCTTTAGATCCAGAAAGAGATATCACTCTATATATCAACTCACCAGGGGGGTCATTTACCGCTATGACGGCTTTGTATGACACAATGCAATATGTCCGTCCACAAATTCAAACAGTTTGTTTAGGGCAAGCCGCTTCGGCAGCTGCTGTGCTTTTAGCGGCCGGAGAAAAAGGCAAACGTTTAGCACTGCCAAATGCTAGAGTTTTGATTCATCAGCCAGCAATTAGCGGCGGACAATATGCTAAGGCCTCTGATAT
>JAITSB010000013.1 GCA_031288095.1 Candidatus Opitulatrix roisinitermitis
AGTCTTTTAAAAGCTTGTTTCTTAGGAAATATAATGTTGGGTGGCCATATTTTTTCACTTTTAAACAATTCATTTTTATTAATATTCATAGTTAAATTTTTACAAAAAAAAAAAAACGCTCACTGTTCCAAAAAATTATTACCTAATTGTTATTTTGGATTATGTAAGAAAATATTAAAATTTAAGTAATAGCAAATTTTCTAACTTCGGTGTAGCCTTGATTTGGTACGTATAAATAAAAATTATATTGTCCAGCGGATAAAGTTGCTGGAATTGTTGCGCATAAAACTTTGTTTGTTTCAGGCAGACAATCGTCTATGGCGGTGGTCGATGGAATAATTTTATTAGAACCTATCATAATATATGTTCCATCTTCTGAGCTTAGAATATTTTTGCCTTCAATTTTTATAGTTCTGGCTGTTCCGCTAGTGACCACATTAGGCGTTATATTATTTATTTCATAGCTTCTTTCTAAATTAAAATTTTTCCAAGCTGTTATAGCTTCCATTTCGGCTAATTCGGTTTCGTCAGTAATAAGGGTTACTTTTGTTCCAGGGTCACTTGATTGCCAAAAATAATTTCTAGTTTGGTCGGCCCATTTAAATTTGATATATGTTGTATTATCAGTGACGAGTTTTTTATACCACTGAACAAATGAAAAGTCAGTTATGTTTGCTGGATTGTAGCGGTTTTCTTCTATGAATAATGATCTTTTTATCGGTAATAAATTATGCGGCTTATCGGTATATTCAATTCTCCACCCAGTAGCTGCTCCGTTTCCGTTTATTTTTCCGGCAAAATCTAAAATGAGTGAAGAAGCATATAAAACATTGCCCATTTGCACTTTTAAATAAACAGTATAACCTCCAGCAATTGTTGGACCTGTCGCCACTGTTAAAGTGTTATATGTGGCAGATGGAATGGAAATATTTTGTGTGCCGTCAAAGTTTATGCCATTTATAGTTCGAGCGGTAGCTAATTTATTGGCAGAGCCTACACCCATAACATTAGCTAATGCGTTTTGACCGGTTCCGCCGCGAGCAACAGATAAAACTGTGTTTGAAGAAGCAGCATAAGAGTTTATGCTAAATCCGCTTATAAAAGCTGCTGTTCCAAAAAGAAATATTATTCCTAAAACGCCTAATTTTCTTATGTTTGCTTTTTTAATTCTCGCCTTTTTAATATTGAACAATTCATTTTTATTAATATTCATAGTTAAATTTTTACAAAAAAAAAAAAACGCTCACTGTTCCAAAAAATTATTACCGTAATGTTAAATATAAACATACTCCAGCCTTCGCAAAAAATAGCAATTTTTCGAGCGCGGAGCTATTTGAGATTTTTGAAAAATCTAATTGGGGTAAGGCAAGCCTAAAATACTTAATGGAATGGAGTTAAAATAGTAATCACATCCCGCTTCATGAACATAATTTAACGTATCTCTGTATTTGCTTTTTCTAAACCATTCATTTAAAATATAAATATAGCGAACTTTAATATTTACTTGCTTTAATAATTTTTTATATTGTCGTAGTTTAAAAGCACAAGTCTGCAATTTTTCATCGACTGAACCTTCTCTATTTTGGCTTTTTACTTCAATTATTATTATCTCTTTATTTCCAGGAATATATAGACTACTATCGGGAAATAAACGTTTAGAAAGAATTGTTTTGTGTTCTATACCAAATTGCGGCAAAAATTCATGGTAAAAAGCGTGTTTTTGATATATTTTTCCGATTTCTTTATTTTTATATTGGACAGAAAAGTAATTGTCTTTATTGTTTAAAGGGGTGACTATATAGTTTTTTTGAGCTAATAAAAAAGTTATAATGCTCACAGTTTTTTCATAGGATAAGCCGACTCTATTTGTCTTAGAACCCCCGCCATGTAAATTAGATTTAATGTCTTTCATTTGTTGTAGTTGGATATTAGTATTTCGTTTATTTTATTGCGTTTAGTGGATTTGGAGTTAATAACACGATTAGACTTTATTGTTCTTATATTTGCCCAAGAATAAAGGTTTTCGAAAAAACAATCGTTTGGATTGGTGTTCTTGGGGTCTGAATTGCTAAGTAAAAATTTTGCCCCCCTTTTAGAAAGTTTTTTTGTAAATTCAGCTAGTTCAATTTGTTTTTTATCATTAAAGCCGTTTTTTGTATAAGCGGTAAACGCAGAAGTTTTAGTAATAGGTCTATATGGAGGATCAAAATAAGCAAAAGTGTTCTTATCCATAAAGCTTTCACAGTTTTTATAGTCTCCATAAGTAATTTTTGTGTCTTTTAATAAAGAAGATACCGCAAAAAGGTTTCCTGGCTCAAAAATTAGTGGTTTTACATGTTTCCCAAAAGGGACATTAAATTCACCACGAGAATTTACTCTATATATACCGTTGAAACAAGTTTTATTTAATGCTATAAAAAGCGATGATAAAGTTAAAGACAGATCGGTTTTTTTATTTGATTTGTTGGTATTTATAGAATTTAATAAAATGTTATATTCACTTCGTAAATGATAATAATATTTTTCTTTTTCTGCTTGATTGTCCATTAGGTAATAAGTATTTTGTATTTTTTCTAATTTTTTGCAAAGGCTAGTTAAGTTATCACGAATATTTTTGAAACATAAAATAAGACTTATATTCATATCGTTTATAAAAACTTCTTTAAATCTGTAGTGATTTAACATGTAAATTAAAACGGCCCCTCCGCCAACAAAAGGTTCGGCGTATTTGTTATAGTGTGTTCCTAAGTTTTTTGGTAAACTTTTTGAAATTATTGGTAATAATTGCCGTTTTCCGCCTGCCCATTTTACAAAAGGGCGAACGCACTCTCGCTTTAGGGAGCTGGAAAAATCATTTTTTTTTAAAAAGTTGACAGATTGCATATATATAGTTTAACAGCAAATTTTCACTTTATAAAGATGAGTTTTGTGTTATTGAATGATTGCTTAAATCATTTTTTTTGCAAAACTTGTTGAAAGAACCTAAAAGGCCTATTTTTGCGGATGTTGTATAAAAGAGATTTAGATAAACAAAAAAATAGTTGCTTTTTGCGTTTGTGTAAAATTAAGGCGTTTCAGTCGGTGTAGGGGTTGGTGTAGGAGAAGGTGATGGTAATGTATAAGCAGCACAATGTGGATATATGTTAAGGGCTTCTTCAGGTCTATCATTTGTATTACTTACGGCAATTGCTTTTGCGTAGTTTGTAAAACCATTCCACATCCACGAACTAGAATAACCATAAAACCATTCAATATGAGGTTCATTATAATAAGCAGGTCTATAAAACCAAGCAGTTAGAACTCCTGCGTCTTTATCTAGAACTGCATAGGCTGGAGATAAATTGCTTTTGCAGCTCGCATGATAGCCGTATAAATAGAACGATTTTGAGAAATCTAAACTGGCATTTTTAGGATTATATACTAAAACCCATTGTTGCATTTCTGGTTCAGAAGAATGCAAATGTTTTATCCCGGTTATTCTTAGAGCCTGAGAATAAACAGCATTTGTGCCTGTAGAAGTGGTTGTAGTTAAAGCTACACGCAAAACCAGGAAAAAAGCATTGTCGCCATGTAATGTATATGGATATTGATATTTTGGATTAATTGCTAAATTTGCAGACAGTTTTGTGGAGTTGCCGGCGGTTGCTTCTCCTGTTCCT
>JAITSB010000074.1 GCA_031288095.1 Candidatus Opitulatrix roisinitermitis
ATGCGATTTTATGGTTATGCAGATAGCCAATGGTCAGATTCGGCAGCTAGAAGATATGCTCATGATGCAGGCGATCTTTTAGATTTATTGCATATTTTAGCGCGATCAGACTGCACCACTGGCAAAGCTCATTTAAAGAAAAAATTGAATTTAGCATATGATGATTTAGAAAAAAGAATTAAACGATTAAAAAATGAGGAAGAAATTAAAAAGATTAGGCCCTCTCTTGACGGAAACGAAATTATGCAAATTTTAAAAATAAGCGAGGGGGCTGAAGTCGGCAAGGCTTATAAATATATGCTTGATTATCGTTTTGAAAATGGTGAAATAGACAAAGCCGCCGCTAAAAAAGTTTTGCTTAATTGGTGGAACCAAAAATAGTAATTTATTAAAATTTGCAATTTAGAAATAAAATTTTAAAATAACAATTTAATTAAATTTTTTTATTTCTAGCCGCTTAATTATATTTTAATATAGTCTGGTGTTATACATCGTTTGAAGATGTATATGTCAATGGAAAGGCAAGAATAACATGAAAAAATTAGGTGGGCTGCAATATTTGCAGGTTTTAAAATTCAAGTTACGGAGTTTTATTTTCAGAAATAAAGTTTCGAATCGCAAAATAATATTTAGTTTGTTTTGTTTGACTATTTTAAGTTTGGGATTTCTTTTTACAGGCAAATTTATTGCTAATGCTAACACAGATATTTATGAAACAGCTAATTTATCTATATCAAAAATTGGACATAATTCCATTCAAGTTAATTGGACAATGCCAAAAAATGAAAATATAAAAAGTGTTGAAGCGGTCCTGAATAATAATTTTTCAAAAAGGTTATATGTGAAAAATAATATTTCAGGAACTGAAAGAAATTGGACTTTTAATAACGTTTCGGCTGGTGTCTATACGGCGCAAATATGCTTTAACGGGTCAAACTGCAATAGTGCAAGTTCTGATGAGAATTCACCTGTTAATATTTATATAAAATCAGTTAAAAAGCCTAAATTTAATGATATAGCTAAATTGTCTCCTGATTTTCAAGATCAAATAAATTGGATAGCAAATTATGGAATAACAACTGGCTATCAAGATGGAGGCTATCATCCTAGCGGGAAAGTTAGTCGCGAACAAATGGCGTCGTTTATTTACCGCTCAGCCGGCAAGCCGTCTGCGGAAAATATAAAAAATCCCTTTACAGATTTGGCTAATAATGAGCATAAAGCTAGTGTTTTATGGGCAGTTTCCAAAGGGATAATTCAAGGATATGATTGTTTGTCAAAAGGCAATCCCTACAAAGCTTGTGTTAAGGGCGGGACAAAAATTTTTCAAGGCGGCAAAACTATAAATCGTTCGCAATTAGCTCTGGAAATTTTTCGCTACGCTGGCTCGCCTCTTGTAAGCGACAGTGTTAGAGAAAAGTTTTTGACTAAAATATCTGACATTGGAGAATTAGGAAATCAAGAAAAAAAAGACGCTGTGATTTGGCTATTAGAGCAATCTATTATTTCTGGTTATGAGGATGGAAAATATCGACCATATAATACTGTTTCTCGTTTGCAAATGGCAAAATTTATAGCTTATTCTTCACAAGATTTATCAGTTGTTCCATTTTTAAAAACTGAAATTTCTAATCCAACCAAATTTTTGAATACTAATATGTCTAGAACAGATATAACCCAAGTCCAATTTAGCAATTCTTTGCCTAATTGTCAAAACCCAATAGATGTTTCTTATGGCAAAACAGCAGAAATTTTAGCTTGTATAGATGGTAAACAAATTATTGTTGGACAAGCCGGAGGAGTTATTGCTAACCCGAAAAATAACCAGTATCTTTTTTCTAATTTTAATAAAAACAATTTTGCAACATTAGATTTTAAATATTTAAATACAGGTTTTACTAAATCAACTGCTTATATGTTTTATAATTCAGGAAAGATTAATATTACTAATTATTCGAAAGATTTTGGGAAGGCTTCTCAGGATTTTAGTTCAATGTATGAAAAAGCAATATTGCCGACTGATTTTACTTTTCCGCAATCATTGAGTTCGGATATAGCTAATATGGCTAATATGTTTAAAGAAGCGACTTTGCAAAATGATTTAACATGGTTTGATTTTAATCATTTAAATAAATTAAATGCTGACAAAACTAATATGTTTAAAAATTTTTCTTGGAAAAAATATTTTATTTGGGTGGAAGATTCTGTTACGCAAAGTTTTTTAACACTAGACACTGAAGCAACGGTCGTTAATATAAGAATTAGATCACAAGTTTTTTTGCCCAAAGAAAATAAAAACTCAGCAACTTTTTTAGGCACTAATTTACAACGTTCTCAAATCACTAAAATTTCTTTTATTAATATTTTGCCAATTTGCCTTAATCCTTTAAATGTTTCACCATATAAATGGGGTGAAATTTTAATTTGCGACAATGCAGGTGAATTAATAATAGGCCAGCCAGGCGGGGTTATAGCCAACGAAAATAGCCAATATTTATTTGCTAATTTGAATTCAACAAATGGGGTTGTGCTTGATCTGAAATATTTAAATGTGGCACAAAACACTATTTTTACTGGCATGTTCAGCAAATCTAAAATTTCTGGTTTATTTTCGTGGCCAGAAAGTTTCGGTCAAGAAAATCTTTATATGGCTAAAATGTTTTCTGAAACAATTTTGCCAGCAAATTTTGTTTTGCCAAATGATTTTGGCAGTAAAGCAGAATATTTATCTTATATGTTTGAAGGAGTCATAATTCCACAAGGTTTTAATTTGCCAGCAAATTTTGGAAAAAATGTTATAGACACAAGTTATATGTTTGCTAATGCAAAATTGAATGCGGATATTCACTGGGTGGAGGTTGATTTTACTGATCAAACTTCTCTTGTTAGGAATGCTATGTTTGAAAACACTAACTGGAATAAGCATTTTATTTGGGTGATAAATGATGGAACAAAAATACTTTTGTCTGATGACACAGGTGCTGCTGAAAATAATTTTAAGGTGATTGGTTTGGCAAAAGAAAACGCCAACCCAGCAACTTTTTTAGGCACTAATTTACAGCGTTCTGAAATCACTAAAATATCTTTTATTAATACCTTACCAATTTGCGATAGTCCAATAGACGTTTCAGAAAAAAAGTTTGGAACAACTCTGCTTTGCTATGCTTCAGGGGAAGCTATTATTGGTCAGCGAGGCGGAGTTGAAGCTAATGAAAACAGTCAATATTTGTTTGCCAATCTGAATTCAGCAAATGGAGTTGTGTATGATTTACAATATTTAGATATGTCTGAAAGCACCGATTTCACTGGGCTTTTTAGCAAATCCAAAATTCCTAATGCTTTTTTATGGCCGGAAGGTTTCGGAGAAAAGGCTGAGTATATGAAATATATGTTTTCCGAAGCAAGTTTTTCTGGTTCGGTTAGTTTTTCGGATAATTTTGGAAAAAATGTTAGAGATACAAGTTATATGTTTGCTGACGCTAAATTGAGCGGCGACATTACTTGGGTGGATTATGATTTTACAGGCAAAACATCTCTTATTAGAAATGCTATGTTTAAAAATACTAACTGGAATGAATCTTTTATTTGGGTGTTAAATTCTGGAACCCAAATACTTTTGTCTGATGACACAGGTGCTGTGGCAAGTAATTTCAAAATATTTAGTTTGCCAAAAGAAAACGCCAATCCAGCGACTTTTTTAGACACTAATTTACAGCGCTCTCAAATTACTAAAATAACTTTCATAAACACTTTGCCGACCTGCGCTAAACCAATAGATCTTTCCGAAAGAAAGCTGGGCAAAATTTTGCTTTGTTATGCTTCTGGGGAAATTATTATAGGGCAACCAGGCGGAGTTGAGGCTAACCGAGACAGTCAATATTTATTTGCTAATCTAAATTCATCTAATGGGGTCGTGCTTGATTTGGAATATTTAAATACAGCAAATATAGGAAATATGTTATCTATGTTTAGTAATTCAAAATTCAAAAGCATTTTTCCCTTATCAGCCGGTTTTGGCGAACACGTTATTAATATGAATAATATGTTTGCCAACGCAACTTTGCCAAGTAATTTTGCTTTACCAGAAAATTTCGGCATGTCTGCTGAGAACATGAATTCAATGTTTCGGCAAGCAACTTTTTCAGATAGAAGTTTTGTTTTCCCAGCGGGATTTGGAGAAATTGCTATGGATATGGAAGCAATGTTTTCGGAGACAAATTTTCCCCTGAATAATGTCTCTTTTTTGGGAAATTTTGGACAAAGTGCTCAAAATATGAAATCTATGTTTTATAAAAGTTTTTTGCCTGCAAATCTTGATCTGCCTATTGAATTTGGTTTATCAGCCTTAGATATGACTTCTATGTTTGAATTAACTATTTTTAAATCTGATATCAACTGGGTAGGTTTTGATTTTTCTGCCAAAAAAGATCTTATTAAAACAGATATGTTTAAAGATGCTAAATGGAATAATCGTGTTATATGGGTGCAAAATATTGCTAGTCAAGATGCTTTGATTAATGGTTCGTCAGCCACGAATTTAAATATTAAAGCCACTCATCTAATAGTTGAAAACGAAAACCCAAGCAATTTTTTCTTTATTCCAAATATAATTCGTTCACAAATTAGCAAAGTTAGTTTTATAACCACTTTTCCTATTTGCGCCAAACCAACAGATATTTCTGTTAATAGTTCAGGGATAATTTTGGCTTGTCTTAAAGGAAGTGAACTTATTATAGGTCAGCCTGGAGGGGTTATTGCCAATCCTGATAGTAAATATTTATTTTCAAATCTGACGATTGCTAATGGAGCTAAAATTGATTTATCAGGTTTGTATGTTGGAAGCATAGACAATATGGATTATATGTTTTATAAGTCTAACCTATCAGCTGATTTTAGTTTTCCACCTAGTTTTGGTTCTTTAGCAACAAATATGTCAAATATGTTTAATGGTGCAAATATTATGTCAAATATTAGCTGGGAATATACTAATTTTACTGGCAAAAAAGATGTCAACAAAACAAATATGTTTGCGTCGGTTAATTGGAATAGTTATATTTTTTGGGCTAGAAATTTGGGAAGTTTATCATTTTTGACAGCAGACACAGGGGCGACGAATAATAATATTAAATTGCGAGAATTGCCTAATTTAAAAATGGAGGTGGAAGAACCCACAACCTTTTTAGGCATTCAATCACCTATCCGTAACGAAATAACTAAATTATCTTTTGTTAATTTTTTGCCGACCTGCACTAATCCAATAGATGTTTCGGAAAAGGGTTCAGGCGGAGTTTTGGCCTGTGTTAGCGGCACAGAAATAACTGTTGGCCAGCTTGGTGGAGTTATTCTTAATAAAAACAGTCAATATTTGTTATCTAATTTTAAAAGAACTGCTGTGAATTTAGATACAACTTATTTGGAAGATTTGGCAACGGAAAATATGTCTTACATGTTTTATTATGGTTATTTTTCTAGCAACTCAAATATTGTTTTTCCCGTCAATTTTGGCAGTTTGGCTGTTAATATGAAAAGCATGTTTAGTTCCTGTATATATTCAAAAAAATTAATTTTTCCGTCCGGTTTTGGAAATAAAGCAGTTGATATGAGTATCATGTTTTATAATTCATCTGGCGTTGTATCAAATGGACCTGTTTTTCCAAAAGGGTTTGGTCAGGCGGCCGAAAATATGGGGGCTATGTTTAGAAGTGTGTATTTTAGAACCAGTCTTAAATTTCCAGATGGTTTTGGAAGATTGGCGATTAATATGCGCAGTATGTTTAAAGAAGCAACATTAACTAATTTATTGCCTTTGCCTGCATGGTTTGGGAGCAAGGCGACTGATTTGGATTCTATGTTTTCTGGTGCAAATATTCCGACCCATTTTGAAGTCTTTTTTCCAGCTGGCTTTGGGCAAGTTGCCACTAATATGAATTCAATATTTTTTACGGCAAAATTTTCTGGAACTAGTCATATAATTGAAGGTTTTGGTTCAAAAGCGGTTGATATGGGCTATATGTTTACCAGTGTGGATTTATCCTTAAATATATATTTTCCAGCTGGATTTGGGCAGGCCGCCACTAATATGACGTCAATGTTTGGCGGCTGTCAGTTAGGCAGATATCTTGATTTGCCAGCAAATTTTGGCAAAGTAGCCAATAATATGTCAAGTATGTTTTCTGGTGTGAATATGCCGGATTTATTCACTTTTCCTGCTGGTTTTGGACAATCTGCGACTGATATGAGATGGATGTTTTCAGGAGCATCTTTGCGGCATAACATTGATTGGCAAGGCACCAGTTTTTATGGTAAGAATTTTCCAATAACTGATATGTTTCGTAATGTTAAATGGAATGGTTATTATGTTATAGTAAAAAATCCTGGATCTCAAGAATATTTTACAAACGTTAAGAGAAATAGCGGCGCAACAACCCAAAATATAGTGTCGGCCACTTGATAATTTCTAAAAGAAATTCTGCTAAAATAGAATGTATGGCAAATAATTTATCAAAGATCGATTTATCAAAAATAGGAACTGAACAGCAAAATTTTGCGACTTCTAAGCTTGATGAGCTGAGTGTGGAGCAGGCTTTGAGCTTAATGAACAACGAGGATAAAAAAGTCGCTGATAGTATAAGCAAAGAATTGTCGGGAATTTCAAAGGCTGTTAAATTAATAGTTGAAGGATTTAAAAATGAAGGAAGGCTTTTTTATATAGGTGCAGGGACTTCTGGCAGATTAGGTGTTTTAGATGCAGCTGAATGTGTTCCGACTTTTGGGGTTTCGCCAGAAATGGTTCAAGGTATAATAGCTGGTGGTGAAAAGGCTTTTTTAAAGGCTGTGGAAGGAGCTGAGGATTCGCTTATAGGAGCTAGTCAAGATCTAAAATTGAAAAATTTGTCTAATAAAGATGTTGTTGTGGGGCTGGCTGCATCAGGCAGAACGCCTTATGTCATTGGAGGCTTGAAGTATGCTGCTGAAATTGGTGCTAAAACTATTAGCGTGGCTTGTACAAAAAATGCGGAAATTTCTAATCTGGCAGACGTGAGCATAGAAGTTGATGCTGGTCCTGAATTTTTAACTGGTTCGACTCGTTTAAAATCTGGCACAGTCCAAAAACTTATTCTGAATATGTTCTCCACTGTGGCGATGGCTCAAATAGGCAAGGTTTATGGCAATCTTATGGTTGATGTTCAGCCGACTAATGCCAAATTAGAAGCTAGAGCTAAGAGAATTATTATGTTAGCTACTGATGTTGATTATGAAACTGCTGCGAAAGTTTATGAACAAGCTAATAAAAATGTAAAAGTTGCCATAGTTATGTGTCTAAAAAATTATAGTTTTGAGGTTGCTAGTCAAAAATTGCAGGCAGCTAATGGATTTATTCGAAAAGTTGTTTGATTAATTTGTCTAAAAAAAATACTCTGATAAACTGAAAATGTAGCATAATCAAAAGGTCATAATTTTTGTGCTCAATTTGATAGCAAAGTAATTTACTTCAATAATAAAGGAGATAAAAATATGGCAAAGGCCGAATATACAAGAAATAAGCCACATGTGAATATAGGCACAATCGGGCACGTGGATCATGGTAAGACAACTCTTACAGCAGCAATTTCAAAAGTGTTGCATGATAAATATCCTGATTTAAATCCAGTATTTGCATTTGACGATATTGACAAAGCCCCTGAGGAAAAACAAAGAGGCATTACTATTAATATTGCTCACATTGAGTATGAGACTGAAAAAAGACATTATGCTCACGTTGATGCACCTGGTCACGCAGATTATATTAAAAATATGATCACCGGAGCTGCTCAAATGGATGGTGCTATATTGGTTGTAGCTGCGACTGATGGTCCTATGGCTCAAACCAGAGAGCATGTTTTATTAGCTCGCCAGGTTGGAGTTCCAACTCTTTTGGTGGCATTAAACAAATCTGATATGGTTCAGGATGAAGAACTTTTAGAATTGGTGGAAATGGAAATCCGCGAACTTTTAACAGCTCAAGGATTTGATGGAGATAAAGCTCCTATAATCCGTGTTTCTGCTTTGAAAGCTCTTGAAGGTGATGCTGAATGGACTAAAAAAATTGAGGAACTTATGGCTGTTGTTGATGAATATATTCCTGAGCCGACTCGTGAGTTAGATAAACCATTTTTAATGCCTATTGAAGATGTTTTCACAATCACAGGTCGCGGAACAGTCGTCACAGGCCGTGTTGAAAGAGGTAAATTATCTGTTAACTCTGAGGTTGAAATAGTTGGTATTCGTCCAACTCAAAAGACCACTGTCACAGGCATTGAAACATTTCATAAAAATATGCAAGAAGCTCAAGCTGGTGATAACACAGGTTTATTGCTTAGAGGCACCGCTCGTGAAGATGTTGAGCGTGGACAAGTTGTGGCAGTTCCTGGTTCTGTGACTCCACATACTCAGTTTGAAGCTCAAGTTTATGTTTTGAAAAAAGAAGAAGGCGGACGTCATAATCCTTTTTTCTCAAATTATAGACCACAATTTTATTTTAGAACAACCGACGTAACAGGAGTTATAACTTTGCCAGAAGGCACTGAAATGGTTATGCCTGGTGATAACACTGAAATGAAAGTTGAGCTTATTCAAGCTATTGCAATGGAAGAAGGTCAAGGTTTTGCTATCCGTGAAGGCGGCAAAACAGTTGGTTCTGGACGTGTTACAAAAGTCATTAAATAAGAAATCTATATAATAATATATGGGTTCTGTAATAAAAAAACGCCGTAAGCGTATGAGTAAAAAGAAGCATAAAAAACTTCTAAGAAAAACTCGTCATCAAAGGCGCAAATAATTAAGTTTCCCACTAGGTATCCCACCTCCAGCCTAGTGGGATTTTTCTTTTAAAATCTATTTTTTGGTTTAAATATATTTTTATAGTGTATTGAATACAGTGAAAACAACAGTTTGCGTCCCTGCTAAAATAAATCGGTATTTAAAAATTTGTGGTGTTAAAAAGGGAAAACATCTTATAGAAACAAATTTTCAAGCTATTCCAATTTATGATACTTTAACATGTGAAAAAATTTTTGGGAATAGTCAATTAATTTTACAAGGTTTATTGGCTGAAGAATTGCCAAAAGGCAAGGATAATTTGATTTTTCGAGCTTTAGAAGTTTTAAATGTGAAAAATGGTTATAAAATTAGTTTAAAGAAAAATATTCCTATATCAGCTGGTTTAGCCGGAGGAAGCGCTGATGCTGCAGCAGTTTTATTAGCTTTGGAAAAAATAGAGAGCAGATTTTTTGATGATAAAATGTGTGCACAAATTGGGTCAGACGTGAAATTTTCCACTGTGGGCGGAAATAAACATGGAACGCATTTTGGCGATATTTTGCAAGAAGAAAAAAATATTTTGCCAGAATGTTCTCATTTTGTGATAGGAGTGCAAGATTTTGGCTTACGAACCCCTGAAATTTATAGTCTTTATGACGAAATAGGCGGAATTGACGATCCATTAGGAAACGATTTACAGCCAGCCGCCTTTTTAAAAGCACCTTTTATAGAAGAAGTTTTAGATTTAGCCAAAAATTTTGGGGCTCAAAGGGCTTATATATCAGGTTCGGGACCAACGGCGGTTGCGGAAGTTCAGAGCTATAAATGCGCTCAAAAAATTGCTGCTAATTGGGAAGCTAAAAATTTAGTTGCCAGATCTATAATTGTTGAGAATAAATTAGTTTATCCAAAGATTTTAGGGTGATTGAGTGGGTGTTGGGCTAACTTGCGGAATTAGGCAAGTTATGTCTACCGGCTGCACAACAACATCTTCTTCTCTATTTGTGACAGGTTTATCAGCTGTTTTTATAAATTCATAATCCAAATTATATTGTTGACCCCTTGTGTTGGGTCCGGCATGCGTTATTACATGTTCTACGGGTGTGGTTGAATGATGAAACCATAAAAAAACTTTTAAATTTACCTGGGTATATTCATCTGTCCGAGGTTGAGTAATAATAACAAAACCCGCATTGGAAACTGGTGTGCAATCAGGTTTTAGAGAAATTATTCTAACCATGGATTTGAGTTCTTCATCTGACGGCAAAAGAGGTTGGGGAGAAGGATCAGTCCAACGAGCTTTTGTATTTAGCATATACGTCACCGAAGGAGATGTTTGATAAACAGAACCGCCCCCATAATATCCCGTTAGCGATAAATCACCTGTGGTGAAAAAACTAGCATATCCATAACTAGTATATCTTGACACAAACGTGTCGGCTATTTTTATATATCCGCTGCAGTTCTCTTCGGAATTTATGCAAGGAGTGGAGCCAGTATAATGATAAGGAATTTGCAAATTATTTTGAGCAGCAAGCAGCGTTTGACCAGCGGTGCCGCCTTTGGCGATAGGCAAGACCCCTGAATAATTGGCGAAATTAGAGCCTAAAATGTTTGTGGATGCTTGGGCTGCTGTGTTAGCATTGGTTCCGCCGCGAGAAATTTGCAAAACTGTGCTTGAAGAAGCAGCATAAGAATTTATATTGTAGCCGCTTATAAAAGTTGCTGTGCATAAGAGAAATATTATTCCTAAAATACCTAATTTTTTAATACTAAACAATTCACTCATAGTTAAATTTTTACAAAAAAAAAAAAACACTCACTGTTCCAAAAAATTATTACTAGATTGTTAAATTAAATATTTTCAAATTATGCAAGAAAAATCACTTTTTGAGTACCGCTTGTTCCGCAAGCCTGTGGTTATGCGCAATAATGCGCAACCTCAGGCGCGAAAATACGCACTGTATGAAAAAATGCTTGTCTAATATAAACTACGCACATTTTTTCAGACTACTCAAAAAATATTTTTTCGTGGCATTGAAAATATTAGTTATTGTTGGTAATAATTTTTGG
>JAITSB010000049.1 GCA_031288095.1 Candidatus Opitulatrix roisinitermitis
TATGCCGTCTCCAGCTGCCGAATCACTAGTGTAGCCCTGACCGGAAGTGATGCAAGCCTTGTCTCCAACTTTTATTTTATTATTCGCAGCTGTTGTGCTCAATCTAGAATTTTTATAAATTAAATTTCCGCCTGTCCAATTGGTCGTAGTTGGGCCAAAATTTATGTTATCTGTGGATATGTTGCCATATATGTGTTGGATATAGCTATATACTGCTTTTGCTGATGGCAATTGGTTATCTGTTGAATTAAGAGAAATGAAGTTCGTGCGGCCTAGATTTATTTGAGCGCCTTCTACACTGTTAGCATTAGTGCCGCCTTTAGCAATGCCTAAAATTGTTTGGGAAACAGAAGCATTGGCAGAAATTAAACCGTTTAAAAATGAGACAACAATTAAAAGAAAAATTATTCCTGAAGTTCCTAATCCTTTTATATTGATTTTTTTCAACTTAAAAAACTTCATAATATTATTCCACAATTCTAGATAAAGACTCTAATTAAATTTTTACAAAAAAAAAAAAACGCTCACTGTTCTAAAAAATTATTACTGGATTGTTAAATTAAATATTTTTTCTTGGTTTTGGAAATATTAGGTTTTGAAAATATTAGGTTTTCAAAATATTAGTTATTGTTGGTAATAATTTTTTGGACAGCTCGCTTAGGAAAAAGTGAAACATTTTGTCAAACCTTGTATTTGGTGGGGAGTTTTAAAAGTGATTAAATTGTTTTTAAAAAAGTAATTTATTAATAATTATTTTGATAAACTTTTGTTAATGTATCGTATATATAAAAGGTTTTTGGCTCGTTATACGCCGCTTATAATTATTTTATTAATTTTGCAAACTGGTCAGACAATTGCTACTTTATATTTGCCGACTTTAAATGCTGATATTATAAATGACGGCGTTATAAAAGGGGACATTAATTATATATGGAATATGGGAACTATTATGCTTATAGTGACAGGCGGGCAAATGATTTTAAATATTTCAGCAATAATTGTTGGTTCAAGAATTGCTATGAGACTTGGCAGAAATATACGCCGAGTTCTTTATAAAAAAGTGCAAGATTTTTCTGAAGTGGAAATGAACCAATTTGGAGCTGCGACCTTAATTACTCGGTCAACTAACGATATTTTGCAGGTCCAAAATTATACTATGTTTATGTTGACGCTTATTATTTCTACGCCCATTATGCTTATAGGTGGAATTGTTTTATCAGTTTCTTTAAATTTGCAAATGAGTTCTATAATTTTAGTGATTTTGCCAATATTTGCCATAATAATAGTTGTTTTAGCGAAAAATTTATTGCCTAAATTCACTCGTTTTCAAAAACAAACTGACAAAATTAATGCTATTATGCGGGATCAAATAACGGGGATAAGGCCTATAAGAGCATTTGTCAGAGAAAAAACTGAAATTAACCGTTTTGATAAAGTTAATAATATACTTTATAATTTAAATGTTGGGGTTGGCCGCGGCATGACTTTAACATTTCCTTTGGTTTTTAGTTTAATAAATTTAACTAATTTAGCTATAACCTTTTTTGGAGCTTATGCTATAGAAGCGGGGAATATGCCAATTGGAGATTTAACGGCTTTTATAAATTATACGCTTTATATTTTAATGTCGTTGATGATGTCGACTATGATGTTTATTATGTTTCCTAGAGCTCAAGTTTGTGCCGTTAGAATTAATGAAGTTTTGGAAACACCTATTTCTATAAAGGAAAAATCAAATCCTGTAGAAATAAAAAACCCTCAAGGCGTTGTTGAATTTAATAATGCTAGTTTTCAATATACAGGGGCCGAAAAAAGCGTTATTGAAAATATCAGTTTTGTGGCTAAACCTGGCGAAATCACAGCTATTATTGGCTCTACAGGAGCCGGCAAAACCACTCTTTTAAATTTAATTAATCGGCTATTTGATACTACAGCCGGTCAAGTTAGTTTTGATGGCGTGAATGTTAAGGATTTGAGTTTAGCAAAATTAAATAACTATATATCTTATATTCCACAAAAGGCTTATTTGTTTTCAGGAACTATTAGATCTAATTTGTTTTTGGGTGACGATAAAGCTAATGATGAAGAAATGATAAAGGCTTTAAAAATTGCCCAAGCCTATGATTTTGTTTTTAATGAAGAAAATGGTCTGGATACTGAGGTCTCGCAAGGCGGCACAAATTTTTCTGGCGGGCAAAAACAAAGATTATCTATTGCTAGGGCTCTTGTGAAAAAAAGCAAGGTTATTTTATTTGATGATTCGTTTTCCGCTTTAGACTACACAACTGATATGAAATTACGAAAAGAGCTTGCATTAAAAATGCAAGATAGAACAGTTATAATTGTGGCTCAAAGGGTTTCTACTATTAGAAACGCTGATCAGATTTTAGTGCTGGACAATGGAAAAATTGTTGGAATTGGTAATCACCAAGAGCTGCTAAAAACCTGCGAAACATATAGAGAAATAGTTGCCTCTCAGGAAAGATTGGAAGATAAATAATGGCTAAAAATCAGCGAGCTAATCAGAGACCAGGATTTATGCGCGGCGGCGCGGCCAGCGTTCCAGGAGAAAAAGCTACAAATTTTTTTGTGACTTTTAGACGAATTTTCTCATTTTTATTGCGTGATAAATTAAGAGTTTTTATAGTAATTTTATCAGCCTGCGCGGCTTCATTTTTGGCTGCTTGCGGCCCTAAACTTATAGGAAATATAGTTAATGAAATTTTTGACGGCATTGCCTCTAAAATGATAGCGTCATTTCCCACAAAGGAAGCTGCTTTAACAATTCTGCGAGCTCATGGTCAAGAACAAATTGCTGATATGTTATCGCCTATGAACATAACGCCAGGTGCAGGCATTAATTGGAATAATATTTATTATTTGTGCTTGTTGACATTAGGCATTTATATTATACAATTTTGCCTAAATTGGATTTCTGGCTGGATAACCACTCGTTTAGTGGCTCGGACTGGTCGAGATCTACGTGATAAAATTGAAAAAAAATTATGGCGTTTGCCGCTTAATTATTTTGATAATACAACTATTGGAGAGGTTTTATCCAAAACGACTAATGATTTAGATAATATTACACAAACTTTGCAGCAATCATTTTCTCAACTTATATCAAGTGCTTTAATGGTGGTCTTTGTAATAACAATGATGTTTTTCACTTCACCTTTTCTTTCAGTTATAGCCTTAGGAACAGTTATTATTTCATTTATAATTATTCCATTTGTCGCTAAAAAAGCTCAACCGCATTTTCAAACACAATGGAATACAACTGGAAAGTTAAATGGTCATATAGAACAAATTTTCACAGGTCATGTTTTAGTTAAAAGTTTTAATTATGAAAGCGATGCTTTTGCTGAATTTGAAATGGAAAATAATAAACTTTTTAAATCGTCTTTATTGGCTCAGATTTGGTCTGGTTCAATTATGCCTTTTATGAATTTTATAACAAATTTCAATTATGTTCTTTTGGCGTTGGTCGGCGGCATAAGAGTGCTCTGGGGCATGATGACAATTGGAGATGTTCAAACAGTTATTATGTATTCAAGGCAATATTCTCAGCCTTTGGCCCAAATTAGCTCAATGGTGAATATGTGGCAGTCAGGCATGGCAAGCGCAGAAAGAGTTTTTGAATTGCTTGACGCTGATGAAGAAATAAGTGATATAAAAGCATCTAAAAAATTGTTAGATGTTAAAGGTGATCTGGAATTCAAGAATGTCAAATTTTCCTATGATGAAAATATACCTCTAATTAGCAATTTATCACTCAAAGCTGAGTCAGGCAAAACAGTTGCCATTGTTGGACCAACTGGTGCAGGCAAAACAACATTAGTTAATTTAATTATGAGATTTTATGATGTTGATTCTGGTGAAGTCGATTTAGAAAATATTAATATAAAAGACTTGCAAAGATCAAATCTGAGAAAAAATATTGGTATGGTTTTGCAGGATACTTGGTTATTTCACGGGACTGTTAAAGAGAATTTGCTTTATGGATTGCCAGAAGGAAAAACAATAACTGATAAGGAATTTGAAAAAATAGTTCAGCAAACTCATGTTGATGATTTTGTAAGGCATTTACCAAATGGCTATGACACTGTTATAGATAATGAAGCTAATGCTATTTCAGCTGGCGAAAAACAGCTTTTAACAATTGCTCGAGCGTTTATTTCTGATCCAACTATTTTAATTTTAGATGAAGCAACTTCTTCGGTTGACACAAGAACAGAAGTTCATATTCAAGCGGCTATGAACAAATTGCGTGAAAGCAGGACTTCTTTTGTTATTGCTCATAGACTTTCAACAATTAGAGATGCTGACACTATTTTAGTTATGGAACATGGAGATATTATAGAACAAGGTTCCCATAATGATTTAGTTGCTCAAAATGGCGCTTATGCCCGCCTTTATAACAGCCAGTTTAGTGAAGACTAATTTATTTGCTCGTTATTGGAAAGCTGCTCTAAATATATTCTTAAATGTGGGAGTTTCTTTGCTTTTTGTGACTTTGGGAATTATTTTAGGAAAAGTAATAAAAGGCTAAATTAGTATCCCCAACGGGATTTGAACCCGTGTTACCAGCATGAAAAGCTGAGGTCCTAGGCCTCTAGACGATGGGGACCTAGCGGTCACCAACGATGGGGACCTATTGCCATTAAAAGTTAAATTTCTTTTTTATAACTTGGTCTTATAATAGTTTACAATAATTTCGTTTAGTTGACAAAAGATTTGAATTTTATTTTATTTTTCTAGCAAAATATTAATTTCTGCTACAATATTAATATGTCAGAGAAGTCCAGAAAACAGCAGCGTAACAGCCGAAAAGAATTATTATTAGAAAAACAGCGGCAAAAAAATAAACGTAATTTAGTTAATTTGTTGATTATTGGATTATCAACAGTTGCTGTAATAGGCGGTTTAATTGTTGCTTATCATTTCACTTCTCCTTCGACTTATCAAGGTCAAAGTCCTAGTCCAGAGGCAACAACGCCCACTCCGTCTGAGTCGGCGGCTTCTGCACCGGTGTCTGAGTCAGAGCAAACAGGCCAAAATCAAGGTTCTGTTCCAGACAAAGCAATTGCTGAAAATAAAGATTGGGACGCTGTGCTTCATACATCTTTGGGCGATTTGTCAATTACTCTTTTAGGAAGTAAAGCACCTCAAGCAGTGGCAAACTTCATCGATTTATCACGCAATGATTGGTGGTCTAAAAATGATGCTCAATGCCCAAGAGTGACAACTGAAAATGTTTATATTTTGCAATGTGGTGCGCCTAAAGGAGATCAATCTGGCGGTCCAGGATATTCTTTTGGACCTGTGGAAAATGCGCCGTCGGATAATATCTATAAAAAAGGTTATATTGCTATGGCCCGCAGTGATTCAGCATTTTCTAACGGCTCGCAGTTTTTTATAATTTATCAGGATTCTAATTTTCCTCCTGGCGGAGGCAATGCTGGTTATGCAGTTTTTGCAGAAATTAAAGGAGGGTTAGACAATATAGAAAATTTTGCTAAAGAACAAAAACCAGCAAATGGAGATGGTAAACCTTCTGAGGTTGTTAAAATAACGGGTGCGGACATAAAATAAATAATGGAAAGAAATAAGAAAAATAGTATTCCCAAAAAATCAAGTGTAACTGTTGTAAAAACTTCTGATGAAAAATTAGCTAAAGCCGCCGCTAAATTTGGCAGAGTTGATTCTGACGGCACGGTTTGGCTTATAGAAGAAGGCGGCAAGGAAAGAAAAGTTGGCGAATATAAAGTCAAAGAACCGAAAGATGCTTTAAACTTTTATGTTAAAAGATATTTAGATATTGTTGATAGAGTGTCGTTATTTGAAGCCCGTATGAAAGTGGCAAAATTAAAAAAAAGTGATATTGACTCTGGTTTAGCGAATTTTCATAGAGAATTAGAAAATCCGTCGGTGGTTGGCGATGTTGCGGCTTTGCGCAAACGTCTTCAAAAAATATTAGAGCAGGCGGAAATAATTAAATTAGAAATAGATAAAGATAAAGCATTAGATGTTAAACAAACACTTTCTAAACGTATAACAATAGTCAATGAGGCAGAAAAATTAGTTAATAAAATAAATGATAAAATAAATTGGAAACAAACCACGGAAAAATTTTCTGAATTATTATATCAGTGGTCCAACGAACAGAAAAATGGTCCTAGAATTCCAAAAAATATTGAAGAGGATTTATGGAAGAGATTTTCAAAAATGCGTCGAGTGTTTGAAAACAGTCGGCGTGATTTTTATTCTTCATTTAATAAGTCGGCTGAAATTGCTAAAAAATCTAAAGAAAAAATAATTGCTAAAGCCCAAGAATTAAGTCAATCAGATAAGTGGGACGAAACACAGGCCGCTTTCAGAACTCTTATGCAGGATTGGAAAGCCGCTGGCCGCGCTAAACGAGCAGTTGACGATAAACTTTGGCAAGAATTTAAGGGTTATATGGATGCTTTTTACGATAAAAAAGGTTCTGCTGATGAAGTTTTGGAAGAAGAGTATCAAAAAAATTATGAGGCCAAATTGGCAATAATAGAAGATATGAAAAAACTTTTGCCTGTTAGCAATCCAAAACTAGCTAGAGAAAAGTATAGAGCTTTTATGTCTAGAATTAATGATTTAGGTAAAGTGCCGTTGGCTAAAATCAAAGTGGTTAGAAGTGAAATTGAAAAAATAGATAAAGCCATAACTCAAGCTGAAAATGATGCTTGGCAAGAGTCAGATCCTCGTAAGTTAGAAATTAATCAAAAATTGGCTGAGTTGAAAAAGAAATTAGAAAATCAAGCACCTAAAAAAACAAAAGAAAAGTAATTTCTTAAAATTGTAAAATCTAAATCTAGATTTAAGTTAATCTGACGTCCACAATTTGACCTGTAATATTTGCAGCATATGTTTTTATAGTATATTCAGCTACAATTTTTGGGTTTAGAAGGCTTTCAGAAGGCTCTTTTCCAAATGCTTCAGATCTCATAGGTGTATTTGTTCTTTGAGGGTTTATACAATTTACTCGAATATTTTCACTAGACCATTCATCAGAAAGGGCTTGTGTTAGGTTAACAACGCCAGCTTTAGCAGCTGAATAAATTGAATAATTAGCTCGGCCTCTAGTGTATGAGCTAGAAGTGAAGAAAATAATTTCGCCTTGTGATTTTTTCAAATATGGGTAAGCTGTTTTAGCGACTAATGCCGGCGCAGTTAAATCTATATTTATAAGATCTTTTATATCTTCATTTTGCATATCAACTAATTTGGAAATTTTTAATTGACCGGCCGTTAATATAACCAAATCTATTGAACCCATTTTTTTATAAACCTTTTGAAAAAGCTCTTCTATTGAGGCAGAATCATTTATATCGGTATTAGTTAAACTTCTTGAGGCTGGAAATACATTAGCGCCAAGTTTAGATAATAATTGGGCGCATGATTTACCTATTCCATAGCTGGCTCCTATAATTAAAACATTCTTTTTCACAAAAATCTTTTCATTGTTCGTATTTTTGGAAATTTGAGCAGTCTTCATTTGAAAAATTTTGTCAGCAAATTGTAGGTCAATATTTTCTGTTATTTTTATATTCTCGGCACTTCCGTCTACAACTTTAATTTTCACATTTGGCAAGTATTTAAAAATCACCCCGCAATTATCAGTGGCTTCAAAATTTTTGTCTTTGGCTGCCAGTTCGTAGGCTTTTTTTAGAACTGACATTTTAAAACATTGAGGGGTTTGCCCTCTGCGCAAAATATTCCGGACAGGCATAGAATTTATGCAATTTTCATTGTCAATTCCCACTATTGTATCGGCGCTAACAATGGCAGTATCTACAGCATC
The DNA here is from genome assembly GCA_031288095.1 of Candidatus Opitulatrix roisinitermitis. Lineage (GTDB taxonomy): Bacteria > Actinomycetota > Actinomycetes > Actinomycetales > Bifidobacteriaceae > Opitulatrix. Next base: position 7,844 of record JAITSB010000049.1, read on the forward strand.
ATAGTTTTGTAAGGCTTTTAAACATTTTTTTATAATTGTTTTATCTATAAACGGCCTAACAGCGTCATGCAATAAAACATAGGCGTCTTTTTCATTAATTGCATTTATCGCATTGAGAGTTGATTGAGTCCTAGTCTTTCCGCCTGCTATAATTCTAATGGAAATTTTGGTATTTAAATTTGGCAAAATTTGTTCAACATCTTTTATGGTGGATTTATGTGTGACTATTAAAATTTCATCTATAGAATCTATTTGGATAATATTTTCCAGAGTATGTTGAATAATAGGCTTGCCTGCGATTTTTAAAAGCTGTTTAGGAATGGCTGAGCCCATACGCTGCCCTGTGCCGCCAGCTAAAATTATAAAAATATTTTTCAAATTTCTATTTTTCTAAATTGTCTGGTCCAAAAGAATAAGGCAAAAGTTCGGAAAATTTCATAACAGTTATATTTTCTAAATTGTTTAATGGAGCCATAACAACTTGACAGGTTTCTGGGTCGCAAAATTCGCGTATTACCTGCCGACAGACCCCGCAAGGTGTGACTATCTGAGAAGTATCTCCTCCGCCGTCAGCAAACCCGCCGACAATAGCAATTTTGTTAATTTTTCTCATGCCTTCTGCTGCCATTGTTGTGATGGCGTTTCTTTCAGCGCATATTGAAGCAGGGTAAGAAGCGTTTTCAACATTGCAGCCTAAATGTACCATATTTTCATCACATAAAACAGCTGCTCCCACAGCGTATTTTGAATAAGGTGAATATGAATTTTCTCTCACTTGTAAAGCTTTTTTTAGTAAATCAATATTTTCCATATTTTTATATTATCAGAAGAACTTAGTTTTAGCAATTTTCAAAAAAGTGAAAACATTTTAAAGTGGAGCTAGGGGGATTCGAACCCCCGACCTTTTCAATGCCATTGAAACGCGCTACCAACTGCGCCATAGCCCCATAAAGGATGTATTTCAAAAAACATTTATTAATAAAATAAATGCTTTTACTTATATATGATAGCATTATAGTGTGAAAAAAAATATTTTTTTGAGCTTAGTATTTTTGTTTTCATTCTTTATTTTTGCTTTTATATTAACGTTTGCGGCTAACGGTTCTTTATATTTTTCGTTGTTAACAGCAAATATTTCTTTGGTTAATAAACTGACGGTTTTAGGGCAGGTTTTTACAAGTATTTTTTCTAATATTTTTCAGGGAATAAATGGTGTTTTAGTGATTTTGTTATCTTTTTTACAGGCAATAACTATAACACTTATGGTTTATGCCAAAAAATATTCTAAAGCTAAAACAATTTGCCGAATAGGCAAAGATTCAGGCTTGCAAGGGGCTGCACTTATTATATCTTTTATAGGTGTGGGCTGCCCAACTTGCGGGACTTCTTTAATTGCACCTTTAATAGCACTTTTTGCTTCGGGAATTTCTGCTGCTTATATGAATTTGGTGGGAAATTTAATACTAATGATATCCTGTTTAATATGCGCTTTTGCAATTTTGAATTTACTTTATCAACTTAACTCAAATAAAAAATGAAACAAGGAAAGAGAATAAATGGATAATAAAACTTATAAATTATTAGTTGGAGCCATTGTTGTTAGCTTATTAGCTATTATCACAGTGATTGTTGTTGTAGTAACACTCAATTCTCCAAGTTCAAATAATAACGCTAGTCCAAATGCTAGCCCAAGTGAGACTAGCACTTTAACTTTTTCTGCAGATCCAGATACTCCATGGAATAAAAATATGGTTTTAGGAAATTTTGACAAAACAAAAAATCATTTTGTGGAATATTCAGACCCAATGTGTGGCTATTGTGGAAAATTTTCTTTAGCACTTATACATAATAATGCTGAATTACATAGTAAATATATTGACAATAATAAAATGTCTTTGGAAGTGCGTTTAACAGATATGCTTCAACAAGAAGAAAAAGATAATTCAAAAAGAGCGGCGGAGTATGCTTATTGTGCAGCTGATCAAAATAAATTTCACGATTATTATGATGCATTTATGAATCAGATGGACAAAGATTATTTCTCACGCGGAATTGGAGCTTATCATGGGGCGCCAGAGATTCCTCATTTAGAAGATTCCTATTATGATGCTGTAGCCCAAAATTCTGGAGTGGATCAGGCAAAATTGTCTAGTTGTTTATCTTCAGGCCAAGGGGAGTCTGCTGTGTTAAAAGCCACTATGTCTGCCAGAAAAACAGCGACTAGTGGATTGCCTAGTTTTGTTTTTAACTCATTTACTACTAGCGGATTTAACGGTGATTGGGCGACTATTGAAAAAATGTTTTCAGCTGGCGGAATTTAAATTTTTAGAAAAAGCTATATATTAGATGGTTTATATAATTAACACAGTTTGCACAGGCAATATTTGCCGTTCTGCAATGGCTAAAATTGTTTTAAAAAAGGCTTTTGCGAATATAAAAGAGGTTCAGATAAATTCCTCTGCTATAAGCGGAGAAGAAGAAGGCAATAGAATGGATTCCAGAGCTGCTGAAATTTTGGAAAATTCTGGCTTTGTTGATCAAAAAGTTGATATAGATAATCATATTGCTCATAAAGTTACTTCCGAAGAGTTAAAAAAGACTGATTTATTTCTGGCTTTTACTCATAAACATGCTAATTATTTAATAAGGGCTGGTGCGAATCCGCAAAAAGTCTATATGTATAGACAGTTTGAAACTATTTGGAACCCTAATTCTTATGTTGATAGGCAAGGCAGCGTTGAGGACATTATTGATCCTTGGTATGGTGATATGGACGATTTTGCTATAGCATTAGAACAAATAATGGATTGTACAAGAAATATTGTGAAATTTGTTTCTAATAATCTAAAATTAGAAAACAATATAGAATTAGAAAAAAACTAATAGAGTTCTGTTATACTAGGTTTGTGGAAGGAAATAATTTAGCTAAATACGTCAACACTTTTGATTATGATAATATGCGCCTTATTGCGCGCAAAAGCATAGTTTCTTCTCGCAGTATGTGTGATACTAGTTTTCAGATTGGCGGTTTCAAATTTAATTTGCCAATTGTGCCAGCTAATATGAAAAGCGTCGTAAATGCTGAATTAGCAGTTGAATTAGCAAAGCGCGGATTTTTTTATATTATGCATCGGTTTGAAATTATGGAAAAAAGTTTGGACTTTGTTAAAAAAGTTTTTGAAATTAATAAAACATTAGAAAATCCTTTGCCAATATCAGTTAGTATAGGGGTTAAAAAAGAGTCTTATGATTTTTTAAAGAGTTGTTCTAAATTTGGTTATAATTTAGATTTTATAACTTTGGATATTGCTCATGCTCATAGTGATGCCGCCAAAGATATGGTTAAATTTTCTCGGTCAATTTTTCCTGAGAGTTTTATAATTGCTGGAAACATTATGACGCCTGAGGCAGCTGATTGGCTAATAGATGCGGGTGCTGATTGCGTGAAATTAGGATTAGGTCCGGGATCTGTTTGCACAACTAAATTAGACACCGGTTTTGGGTCTGCTCAATGGCAAGCTTATTGTATTAAATTGGTTAGTTCTCATATTCAAAAAAAATATAAGCGAAAAATATATATATGTGCTGATGGCGGAATTAAATTAAGAGGTGATGTGGCCAAAGCGCTTGCGGTTGGGGCTGATTTTATTATGGCTGGAGGCCGTTTAGCAGGTTTTGATGAAAGTCCAGGGACTATTATTCAAGACAATAATGGAGCAATCTGGAAGGCTTATTATGGATCTGCTTCGGCGGAAAATAAAAACGAGAAAAAACATATTGAAGGTCGGCATACACTTGTTCATTTAAAAGGTTCTATATGGGACGAACTTCAAGCTCAAACAGAAGCTTTGAGATCTTCTATTAGTTATGCTGGCGGAAAAGATTTATCTGTTTTTCAAGATGTTGAATTTGCTGTTGTATAAAAATTTTATAAATAATTTACTAAAATAGAATTTATAATGTCATCTAAAAATTCTTTAAAAGAAACTGACGAAAAAATAATTGGCAAATTTCAAGACTATTCTTATGGCTGGAAAAGTTCTAAGGATTTAGGTCAAAATGCCAAAATAGGCATAAATCAAAAAATAGTTGAAAAAATATCAGCTGCTAAAAATGAGCCTAAATGGATGTTAGATATTAGACTAAAAGCTTTGGAGCAATTTTTTGCTATGCCTATGCCTGAATGGGGAGCCAATTTGTCTAATTTTGATTATAATAAATTTAAATATTTTGTTCGTCCGTTAGAAAAACAAGTAAATAAATGGGAAGATTTGCCAGATGACATTTTAGAAACTTATGAAAAATTAGGTGTGCCTGAGTCAGAGAGAAAAGCTTTAATTTCTGGCGTAGCTGCCCAATATGAAAGTGAAGTAGTTTATCAGTCTATTCAAAAAGATTTGTCAGATAAAGGTGTTATATTTTTAGATACTGACACAGCTATAAAAAAATATCCTAAACTTTTTAGAAAATATTTTGGTGAAGTTATTCCATCAAATGATAATAAATTTTCGGCGTTAAATACGGCTTGTTGGTCGGGCGGTTCATTTGTTTATATTCCTAAAGGCGTTCATGTTGATATACCTTTGCAGGCTTATTTTCGTTTAAATACGCAAAATTTAGGACAGTTTGAAAGAACATTAATTATTGCTGATGCCTCTTCTTATGTTCATTATATTGAAGGCTGCACGGCGCCAATTTATACCAGCGATTCTTTACATACTGGGGTGGTTGAAATAATTGTGGAGGAGAATGCCAGGGTTAGATATACCACTATTCAAAATTGGTCTAATAATGTTTATAATTTAGTCACTCAAAGAGCTTTGGTCAAAAAAAACGCTGTTATGGAATGGGTTGATGGCAATATTGGATCTAAAACGACTATGAAATATCCAACTTGCGTTTTAGCAGGAGAAAATGCTCGGGGCGAAACTTTGTCTTTATCTTTTGCGACTAATGTTCAACAGCAAGATACTGGTGCAAAAATGATTCATCTAGCCCCTCGCACATCAAGTTCAATAATTTCTAAATCGGTTTCTCGGCAAGGCGGCAGAACTAGTTATCGCGGGAAAGTTAAAATGGTGCCAGGCGCAGCTGGTTCAAAATCAACAGTTTTGTGCGATGCTCTTTTAACAGATTCTGTTTCCCGAACAGACACTTATCCGCATAATGATATTCAAGAAGATGATGTTAGTTTGGGGCATGAGGCCACTGTTTCGAAAGTCGGCGAAGAACAGCTTTTTTATTTGATGAGTCGAGGTTTGAACGAACAAGAAGCTAGGGCCATGATTGTTAGAGGTTTCATAGAACCTATAGCTAAAGAATTGCCTATGGAATATGCTTTGGAATTAAATCGCTTAATAGATCTGCAAATGACTAATTCTGTTGGATGAATAATATGACAATAAAAAATGAATTAGCCGTTAATAGTCAAACAGAAAATGGTCAGATGGAAATTTATGAGCTTAAAAAAACAGCTAAGCAAATTATTTTAAATCAGTCTATTCCTAAAACAACTAAAAAAACTATTTATATCTTTGCGCTGGGTTCTGAAAATGGGGCTGATTTGAAAATTGAACTGAATGAGCCAAATTCAGAATTGAATATTTTTTGTTTATATATTGTGGCTGACAAAACTAGTCCTAAATTTAATTTGCAAGTTTTCCATAATGCAAAAAATTGTAAATCGCATATTTTATATAAGGGCGTTCTTTTAGGAAAAGAATCTAAGGTTTTTTGGAATTCAAATGTGGTCATAAATCCGCCTGCTTTAGGGACTGATACTTATGAAGCAAATAAAAATATGATTTTAGCTAAAGGCGGCAGAGCTTATTCTGTTCCTAATTTGGAAATTTTGCAAGGTGATATAGAAGGAGCAGGTCACGCTTCTGCAATAGGGAGATTTGACGATGAACAATTATTTTATTTGATGTCACGCGGTTTGTCAGCTAAAGCTGCTAAAGAAGTTTTAGTGGAAGGCTTTGCTCTGGAAATATTAGAAAATTTGTCTAGTGAAGCTAAAAAAGCTGAATTTAGAGATAAAATTATGAACTTGTTGAATTAATATGTTGTTTTTAGATATTTGTATAATTTAAAAAATAATGATATATCTTTCTAGCATTTTATTGGCTTTGCTTATTTTGGTTTTATTTTGGCTGCCGGTGCCTGTTGTTATATATCTAACAAAGGCTAAAACAGCGCCTATAAAAATGGCAGCTATTTTGTTTTCTTGGCTTATAAAAATTTTTATTTTATATGTTTTTTTTATTTTTATAAAACCTTATCTTTTTTACGATAAATTAACTTTGATTGCTTTTATTTTAGCAGGCAGTCTTGTGATTTTTATTTTTGAAATAAAGCATTTCAAATTGTGATAAACTTAATATTATGCAAAGAGATATATATGACGACGACCAAATGAATGACGAAAATGTGTCTATTGGCGATGCTTTAATGGACAATGAAGAAGACGCCGAAAGATTATTAGGTGTTAATATAGATTCTGATGACGACTATGATCCGTCAGATCTTGATGGCGACGGCGACCCCGATAGTTTAGAAATTCCAAATTAAAATAAGTTTTTAAATTTATGGATTTTATCCAGTCAGTTTTTTTGGGCTTAGTTCAGGGTTTGACTGAATTTTTGCCGATTTCTTCATCTGCTCATATTAGAATTTTTTCCCAACTTATGTCTTTGGGGGACACAGGTGCAGCTTTTACAGCTATTACACAAATAGGCACTGAGGCAGCAGTTATTTTGTATTTTAGACATGATATAGTCAAACTATTTTCTGGTTGGTGGAATTGTCTAATTGGCAAATATGGAAATACATGGAAGCAAAGATTAGGTTCAGAAGACTTTAACGCTAAGATGGCTTGGTATATAATAATAGGGTCTTTACCAGTTGTTATTCTAGGGCTTTTGTTCAAAGGACAAATAGAAACAGTTTTCCGCAATTTATGGATCACCGCAACAGTTTTGATATTATTCGGTTTGATTTTAGGTTTAGCAGATAAAGTGGGTCAGAAAAATAAAACAGTTAAGAATTTGAGTATTTTAAATACGCTCATTTTTGGAATAGGTCAGGCTTGTGCGCTAATTCCGGGTGTTTCTAGATCTGGCGGTTCTATAACAGCTGGGCTTTTGGCTGGTTTTGATAGAAAAACCTCTGCTCGATATTCTTTTTTATTAGCTATTCCAGCAGTTTTTGGATCGGGACTTTTTGAATTAGTGAATACTATAAAAAATCCGCCGATGAATTTTCCTGGATTTTTTCCGACTTTTATTGCCACATTTGTTGCATTCATCGTGGGTTATATGGTTATTATTGGGTTTTTGAAATTAATTTCAAATCATTCTTTTAAACCATTTGTTTATTATCGAGTTATAATAGGTTTAGCTTTAGCAGTAATTTTAGCATTGGGCATTATTTCACCTGTTTAAATTTTATGAATTTTCAGCCATTTTTCCCTTTATGGTTAATGATCCCTTTGTCTTTTTTAGTATTATTTGGGTTAATTTTTATATTTATAAAGTCTTATCAAATTAAACGCGACTTTGTAGCCACTGATGCTAAAATTTATGATTGGCTAAGACGAGCTATAATTCTAGTATTTGTTTTATTAATTATATGGGGACCATCTTTTCAGGTTGGTGAAAATTTAGAGCCACGAGTTCAAAATAATGTTTTATTTGTGGTGGATAGAACAGGTTCTATGAATGCTGAGGATTTTTCTGACAATAAAACTAGACTAGACGGCGCTAAAGAGGATATGAAAAAAATAATTTCACTATATAATGATGCTCAATTCGGTTTAATATCTTTCGATTCTGTTGCTCAAACTCAGGTTCCTTTCACTTATGACAGCATAGGTGTTACTTCATATATAGATGCTTTAACTCCGCAAATCACTAAATATTCTCAGGGTTCTAAAATAAACATTTCTGTGAGCGAAATTTCAGATGATTTGCGTCAAGCAAAAAATAGTAATAGCCGTTCTAAAAATTATATTTATTTTTTGTCGGATGGCGAAAATAATGTGGGCGACAATTACACAAATCCTGATTTAGCTATTTTTCAGGGTTTGCAGGGCGTGGTTGATGGAGGGGCCGTGGTTGGATACGGTTCTATGCAAGGTGCAAAAATAAAGCCTTATAATTTTAATAGTCAATCTGATAGAGTGGGTCAGAATCAAAATGTTGAAATTTCTCAATTTTTAAAAGATCCAAAAACAGGGCAGGACGCAATTTCAAAAATAAATCCGCTTGTTTTAGAAAATATTGCCAAAATATTGAATCTCCAATATATATATTCTGACGGTCAAATAAATGTTGTATCTTTTTTGCAAAAACCAGATTCTGACAATCTCAGCCTTTTTCAAAGAGGGGTTACTCCTATAATTCACCCTGTAATTTGGCCTTTTGAAATAATTATTGGTATTTTGGTTTTATGGGAGTTTTATCATTTTTTTCGTATACGGGTAGATACACGAGAAATATGGTTTAAATAATGAGAAAAAAATATAAGTGGATGAGAATAATAAGTAGATGAGAATAAAAAAAGTTTTAGTTGCAGTTTTGTTGAGTGCGGCTGTTTTTAGCACTGTATGCGGAGTGGTCACTTTGAGCCGCTTTTGGCAAATGTCTAATGCTATAAGCGAATATAATAATAAGGACTACAAGGCTGCTATAACGGATTTTGATATTTCACAAAATATTTTTTCCTTTGAAGATTGGAAAAAGTATTTCAATATAGCAACTTCTTATTTGAAAATGGCTGACTATTCATCTGCTAGAGATAATTATGAAATAAGCTATAATTTGGCAGACAACGACAATTCTGCTAAATGTTTAATTACCACAAATTGGGCTATATCTTTAGAACAAGCTGCTGGCGCTTATGACATTATTTTTAAGCAAACTAATTCAGTTGCTGTTAAAAGGGTTATAACTTCTTTTTTGACTCAAGCTTCTATTTTAAGGCAAAAACAAGCTATATTTTGCATTAATCAAAGTCAGGATTTTTTGTCTAAAGTTTCGTCACAGACCGCTTTGGATTCTTCTCTTTTGTCGTCTTACACTAAAGAATCTAGTGATATTAATAAAGCACAAAGTGAAGAGAGCAAAGCTGCTGAAAACAAAAGTCAACAATTGAATGATCAAAATACCGACGGGATTTCTGAATATTTAAATGCTTATGATTTGATAAATGGATCAACTGATTTCCAAGGCGAAAAATGGTAGAAGGCAAGAAATGGTAGGGCACTTTTTTTCAAGTCGTTTACTGTATTTTAGGCTTTTGGGCGTTTTAATATGGCTGGGCTTATGGCAAATTCTCAACCCCCCAATAACCCCTTTTTCGGTTTTTATACAATTTATTCAATTACTTAATTTTGATACTTTAAAAATAGTTTTATTCACCTTTATTCTTGTTTTGTCAGGATTTTTAGTGGCTTATTTGGCGGGTGCAATTTTAGCTTTTTTAGCATATAAGTTTATATTTATTAGAATGTTAGCCGACCCAATAATTTATTTTTGTAAATCAACTCCTGTTGTTGTCATAATTATGGCTTTGCTTTTGTATTTCACGCCTGTTGGGGTGGGTTTTGCAATTATTATTATAACAGTTAGCCCTATTTGCTATTTAAATACTTTAACAGCTTTAGAGAATATGAATAGGCAACTTGAAGAAGTTGCTTTGGTTTTTGGAGCAAATAATTTTATTAAATTATTTTATGTCTATATTCCTCAAATATTACCTGAGCTTTTTTCATCAGCTAATATTGGCATAGGCTTTGCTTTTAAATCGGCAATAGCCGCACAGGTTATAGCTATAACTTCAGGCTCTATTGGTGAACAAATTTATTTTTCAAAATTATATATTGACACCAATTCTGTGTTAGCCTGGTTGTTAATAGTTTTGCTGCTAGGCGGCATTTTGCAATTTTTTGTTAATATTATTTTTTCTACTAAAACTATTTAAAAAAATTTGGTGGATTGTTTGTTTAGCGATAAACTGATATTAACCGAAGACCGTTGGTGGACATAGAATTTATCTCTAGTCTGTAAATAAAGTGAAAACTTTAGCCCACGCAGGAGTTTGATAAAGTTTATATAACTATTGGTTTTCAAAAGTGCAAGTTTTTTGTGTAATTGCTGAATAAAGTGCAACTATCAGAAAGGTATTTGATATGGTAAAACCAGCTAAGGCTGAAGCTGTAAAAAAATTAGAACAGCGTTTTGGCGAAACTGATGCGTTATTTATAACTCAGTATCGCGGACTGTCTGTGGCTGATTTGAAAGAGCTTAGAGTTGAGTTGGGCCAAAATACAAATTATGATGTTGTGAAAAACACTTTGGCTAAAATAGCTGCCAAAAATGCTGGTATAAAGGCTTTAGATTCTGATATTTTGTCAGGACCTGTGGCAATTGCTTTTGTGAAAGGCGAGGCAGTTGATGCTGCTAAGGTTTTAAAAAAATTCAGCGGTGAACATGAAGCATTAGTTATTGTTGGCGGCGTTTTTGAAGGTAATTCTCTTGATAAAGAGGGTGTTATGTCATTGGCGTCATTGGAGTCTCGTGAAGTGCTATTAGCAAAATTTGCTGGGGCTGCTAAGGCTAATGTTTCTAAAGCTGCTTTTTGTTTTGTTGGTGTTCAAACTAAAGCTGCTCAGCTTTTCAAAGCATTAACAGAAAAGAAAGATGCTGCATAAATTTTGCAAATTGAATAATTATAAATAATAATATAGACTATTGAAAGGAAAAAATAATGGCAAAATTATCCAAAGATGAATTGATAAAGGCATTCAAGGAAATGTCCTTGATAGAGCTTTCTGAATTTGTAAAAGAATTTGAGGAAGTGTTTGATGTGGAAGCTGCTGCTCCGGCTGCTGTGGCGGTCGCTGCTGCTCCGGCTGCTGGCGGAGATGCTCCTGCAAGTGAGGAAAAGAGCGAATTTGACGTGATTTTGGAAGCTGCGGGTGATCAGAAAATAGGTGTTATTAAAGAAGTTAGAGCACTTACTTCACTTGGTTTAGCTGAAGCAAAAGCTTTAGTTGACGGCGCTCCAAAACCTATACTAGAAGGCGCTAAAAAAGAAGATGCTGAAAAAGCTAAAGAGGCTTTAGAAGGCGCAGGCGCCACAGTGACTTTGAAATAGCCACATATTTAAAAACTTACAGAATATTTTTTCATTTTAACCTTAGCGGAGAAAATCCGCTTAATCTAATTTAATCTCGCGGCGTTCACGCCGCGAGATTTTTTTATTTTTTTCATAAGTATTTTTTTTTAATGTTGGTATTCGTATAGCCAAAAAAAGTTTTTATAAATTAGCCATTGTTGTTTGACGGAAATTAAAAAAATAACATAACTGAAATAAAAAATTAGAAAAAACTAATTATAATTTACTAAATTTTTTTTATCGCTAAACTTATTAGGTCAAAACTTCAATTTAGAGTTTTTGATAAAAATGAGAGCAAGATAATAAATATTTAATTTTTTAGAGAAAGAACAAATTTTAGAGAAGGAACAAAAATAAATAATATAGTAAAATTTACAGTGCAAAATAATCATGTTAGAATGAAAAATAATACTTCTGCTGTGGGGGGAAACATTGCGGATGCCAAAAAGGAGGTGGACTCCACAGCGGAAGTAAGAATAGGGTTTAATGAATTGCTGTCAATTCAAAAATTTTCTTTATAAATGCTAAACTTATGCTATGTATATAAGAACAGATCAAAGAAAGCCAGATGAATTACGTCCGATTTCAATAACTAGAAATTGGCAAACTGCTGGCGAATCTAGTGTTTTAGTCTCTTTTGGTCAAACAAAAGTTTTGTGTACCGGCACTTTTGAAAAAGATGTGCCTGTTTGGATGAAAGGTTCAGGCAAAGGCTGGGTGACTGCTGAATATGAAATGCTTCCTAGGGCCACGTCTGACCGCAATAAAAGAGAATCTAGAAAAGGCAATATTTCTGGAAGAACTCATGAAATTTCGCGTTTAATTGCTCGTTCATTGCGGGCTGCCGTTGATCTAGAAAAGTTGGGAGAGCGGCAAATTATTGTGGATTGTGATGTTTTGCAAGCTGACGGCGGCACGCGTTGCGCTGCCATAACAGGCGGTTGGTTAGCTTTGAAAGATTGTTTACAATGGGCGGCTGACAATAATTTCTTATCTAGTGTGAATGATGTTCTAATTAATCAAGTGGCAGCAGTTAGTGTGGGAATTTTGCATAATACGCCTATTTTAGATTTGCCTTATGAAGAAGATTCTAAGGCTGAAACTGATATGAATATAGTTATGACGGCAAAAAGTGAATTTGTAGAAATTCAAGGCACGGCTGAAGGAGTCACTTTTAATAGAGCTGAATTAGACGAACTTTTGCGTTTAGGGGAAACTGGCTGCCAGGAACTTTTTTCAATTCAAAACAGCTCATAAGAAAAGTCGTTTTTAAAGAATAAATTTATTTGAATTAATTTAATAAATATGAAATTAGTTCTAGCCACTCATAACCAACATAAATTAAAAGAATTTAAAGCTATTTTAAAAAGAATTATTCTAGAAAGAAATTTGTCTAATGATTTATCTATTTTAGACTCTATTGTAAGCGCGGAGGATTTGCGAATTGAAGAGGTTGTTGAAAGTGAATTTTCTTTTGCTGACAATTCTAGTTTAAAAGCTCAAACAGTTTATAAAACTACAAAATTGCCGACTGTGGCAGATGACAGCGGGTTAATTGTTAAAATTTTAGGTGCAGCACCGGGTATTTTATCTGCTAGATGGTCTGGCAAACATGGCAACGATAAAACTAATATTGATTTACTTTTATCTCAATTATCAGATATACCATTTGAAGGCAGATCTGCTTATTTTACTTGTTTTATGACATTAATAAAATCTGCTGAAAATGATAATTGTGATGTCAAAACAGTGGAGGGTCAATGTCAAGGTTTTATTAACGATAAACCTATGGGCCAAGGCGGTTTTGGCTATGATCCAATATTTATGCCAGAGGCTTATTTTGGAAATTACCAAAATTCACCAACACAGGGCAGATCTTTAGCAGATTTGCCTAACTCTTTTAAGAATTTACATTCTCATAGGGCAAAGGCAGTCGAGCAGTTATTTGATGATATATATAAAATTTTAAAAAAGTAAATTATAGACGCTAATTCGTCTGGGCATTTTGTCAAGAATTAGTGAATCTGTCAAGAATTGCTAAATGTTCTATATGGGGTGTGCGGCAAAAATAATTATAGCCATAGTTAGCTATTATTTTATAGTTTTCAGATATATTTTTGATGT
>JAITSB010000057.1 GCA_031288095.1 Candidatus Opitulatrix roisinitermitis
CAGCCCTAAAATCTTTTACTAACATAGATATTTTATTTCCAACTTTCTTATCTTTTAAATTCTTACGCCACCTATAAAAATTATCATGCATTTTTATTTTATATTGCAAATTCTCACCCTAACTTCATCAACTGCTCTAACAAATATTGCTTTACTTTTTCTTTTTCTTTTTCATCCATATCACCAAAGTTAGTAGTATTTTTATTAGCAACAGGTTTGTCTTTCACTATTTCGTCTGCTGCTTTATTTATAGCATCTACTCGCCTTGAATCTACTGCATGTTGATAGACCATTGCTACTTGTATTGAACTATGTCCCAGAATAGACATAGTAGTTGTAATATCACTAACTGCTGCAATATTGGTCGCTGCAGTGTGTCTAAGTTGATGAAATCGGGCATTTGGTAAACCTACTTTTTCCCTTGCTTTTTTAAATTGCCCATTAAGGTTCGTTCCGTTCATTATTCTACCAAGTTTCTTCGTAAAAACCATTGCGTCGTCTTCAGGTTCAACCCATTTATCCAAATGTTGTTTTATGAGTGGAATTAAACTATCAGGTATGGGAATATCGCGCCTTGAATTTTCAGTTTTCAACGGCGCTAAAGCTGTTTTGCAGCCCACTTCTTTCAAAGCCTGTTGCCTGACACAAAGTTTTTTTTGAGATAATAAAAAATTCTTTCTAACTAAGCCCACTACTTCCCCCACTCGCAATCCTAAAATACCTGCTAGATATATAGATAATTGCAATTTTTCAGGCATAGCATTATATAAATTATCTAATTGTTCTTTTGAAAAGACTGTCAAATTTTTTTTAGAATGATACGGTTTTATTTTAAAAAGGCAGGGATTTTTTTCTATTAAAGAATTACCGTTATCGTCAGGCTCACTAGCACTTGCCATAATTCTTTTTACTATGCTAAATGAATTATTCCTTATGCTTAGTTTATCTTTTGGCAAGCCATCATACCATTTTCTCACAACAGACGTTGATATATCGCGTATTTTATAATTTTTGAAAAATGGAAAAATATGCCTTTCAAAGTTTTTTTTATTTGCATAGTGTGTATTTTCCCTAATTTCTAAATTATCTAAAAATTCTTTTGCAAAATCAACAAAATAAATATTCTTTTGCTTTTTATCTTTTCTAGTTTCAGGGGCTTTCCAATTGCCGCTTTCCAATAATAGCCTTTCTTTTTCTAACCAAACTTGGGCAGTAATTTTTTTTGTAAAAGAATATGGACCATTATAGCGGTGCATATCTTTTCCTATATAAGACGCATAATATTTTTCCCCAACTTTTCTAATATATCCAAATGAACGTCTACCCATAATTTTTTCCTTTCATATTTAAAATATATCACATTTTTTACGATTATTTTACGATAACTGCTTACTAAATCTTACTAAATCTTACTAAATCTATGACACTGGCAAATGCCATTTTACCTTTTATTTATAGGCAAAAACCCTATATTTTCAAGGAAGCCCGAAAAATAAGAAATTATTTTTCTACAAATTAATTTAAAAACAAATGCGGCTGAAGCCCAATCAAATATTTTGCCAATTTCCCGAGGCGGCACAGGAGCTAACTCGCCGCAAGGTGCTTCGGCTAATATTTTAGGAACAAATTTTGCTAATTATAATTGCCAAGCTTCTATTGAAAAAGGCGGGTTAAATGCTGAAAATGACAAAATAAAAGCTCAAGACAATTTAGGATTATTTAGAAATTACAGCTACGCCAGGAGTTATAGCTCAACAAGTGTATATATAAAAATCGGCACCGTTAAAAAATTTACGTCTTCAAATGATGGAGATATTGGAAATACTGGCGAAGATACTTCACAAACTATTTTTATATCCGGATCAACTTCTTTTTGCTGTTTAGGTCCTGAACTCATTATACATATTTCGGGAAATTCTAATACAAAAAAAGCTGCTAGACAAATTTCTCTGCGAAGTTCAAACCAAATGGGATACATTGATAGAACAGATGTTGACACTATCACAAAACAAGAAATAGAAGTTAGAGATTTTTATTTATATATAGGAAACTACCATCATACATTGAATTTTCAATTTTCTCAAAGCACAATTCCTAATATATCTTTCACTAAATATGATTCTGCCACAAAACCCGATGGCTACACTGTTTTAACCTCTAGCGATTATCTTGTTTCATCCACTCAAATTGATCCAGATATTTATGAAACTGGGGTTTAGGATTTGATAGATGGAATTTAATAGACATGGTTCTGTGAAAATAAAAATTTTATGTTTTTTTATAATAACGCTATGCATAATCAGTTTTGCCTTTGGCTCAATTTCTAATGCAGCAAATTCAAGCACTGCTTTGCCAATTTCTCGAGGCGGCACAGGGGCTAAAACAGCCAGCGAAGCAGCTACAAATATTTTAGGTGATAATTTTGCCAATTATAATGGCATTTTGCCAATCGCTAACGGCGGCACAGGGGCTAATAACCAAGAACAAGCTAGAAAAAACCTTAATATAATTCAGACAATTCAATATTCGGCTAGCGAAATAACTAATAAATATGTCCGAATTGGCGTAATACCAAATCTGCCTTCTTCACAAGGAGACATTGGCGAAATCTGGGAAGTAGACGGTCTTTTAAATGACAACGGATTAGGAGTGAGAACATATATATCCGCCACATCCAGAACCAATGGAGCAAACAAAAACCCACTAGCAGTTCTTTTTATGACTAAAGAGTGTTTAGCAGATAATCTTTACCCGATATTTTATGTAAATATTGGCGATTGGCGCTATTTTTATTCAGGCCCTTTAGCTAAGCCTAATCCTATGTCTGTTCAGCGTTTAAGGGAAGCAAGCAGTTATCCTGGGCCTTTTGAAAAAGAAACTTTATCGGAAAAACCTGACGGCGCCGTTCAGGTGGCTAATAAAAATATCTATTGTTTGGCCACTTGAAATTTTTTAACCACTTGAAGCCTGTCTAATATTTTTCTAATTCAAGTTCTAAATATCCGCCATTTTTAATTTCTTCGTAATTTATTGTTATACCTTTATGAAGTTCACCATTCAATTTAACAGATTTAACACAGCAATTTTCTCTGCTAGCTAAAGGTGCATTTATTATAAACCTGCCGTTTGGCAAATCTATTTCACAAAACGGAAAACGCGGAGCTGTGATAACAAATTCCCCCGAAAGCGGATTTAGCGGATAAAGCCCTAAACCTATAAAAAAATAAAAAGCTGACATAACGCCGCCATCTTCATCGCCAAAATAGCCTTGTCCTATATCTGCACCCACTTGCAAATAATACCATATTTCAGACACAATTTTTTGCATTTTTCTAACATCTTTAATGTAGGAGTAAAGAAAAGGTATATTATGATTTGCACAATCTTCTAAGCTAAACAAACCAAAACGAATATCTTTTTCATAAGTTTGATTTTTTTTAATATCACTTTTAGTTTTTGAAGAAAAATTCAGAGCATCTTTTTGGCTAATTTTTCTGTCAATAAAAAATAATTATCCAGCGCTTTAGCTAAATTATCCTCACCGCCAAACAAATTTAAAATATGCTTTTTTTCACAAATAGGATAACCTTTTAGCCCAAAGGGGTCAGTTTTTAAATGTTCGTTATTTTTTTTCAAATGTTCGTTAATTTGTTTGTCTAAATTATAAGAATCTTCTAAATGCGCAGCAGACGGCCCGGGAATATTTTCAATAGCTAAATTTTTTATATTATATATTACAGATAATTGCAAAATTATATTAAAATAAATATTTTCAGCGTCATCCCCAACACTAGAAATTAGAGTCTGGCTCGCTTTGCTAGAATCAGAATAATTTTGCCAAAGATTTTGCAACAATTCTCCAGCCCTGTCGGAATGAAATAAGAAAATTGCTGGCCAAACAAGTCTATATGTTTTGCTAAAATCATTATTTATCATAAGTGCGCCTTCAGCCGGCTTGCCGTCATTAATATTATAAATATCTGGATGAATTATTTTTCCATCAGGCGTTTTTTCATAAAGCATATTAGGATAAAGATGAATTCTAAAAATATTGGAATAAAAAATTTGAGTTAAAGAAAATTTTGTTCCGCCGACAGTGTATTTTGATAATAACTTTTTCCAAACTCTATTTAGAACTAAAAAACATCTGCTAAAAGACAATTTCTTATAATTAAATTTCGCTTGAGCTTCTGAAATAAAAGATTGTGTTAAATTTACTACAACTTTTCTTTTCTTTTTGAATTCCACAGTATAAATAGTTTTATTGCCGTCTTTTTCAATATTTCTAATAGTTCCACCTAAAATTTCTGTATATGAAAACGATTTTTCTAAATTTTCAGTAACAATTATTTCGACAGATTTTCCCCCCGCTTCTGTGAAATCGTATTCCACTAAACAAGTATATTTATGAACAGTCATACGCACCTTAACTTTATTATTGAGAACAACTGAATAAGCATAGGGCCTAGCTAACTCATTTAAATGGCTAAATTCGCTAAATTCACATTTCTCGCCTTTTTGCCTAGCAAAACACGAGATAACCTCTTTATCGCCTATTTTATAATCGTATATATGGGAAATGCCAAAACCGTAAATTTTATTAGAAGAATATATATACGGCTGATTGCTGCCAGGACTATTCGTGAAAGGCATACCAAACAAAAATCCAAAAGGTTCCGAGACCACCGGGAAAACATTTCCCCTAGAGCAATTAGCGGTATTATTAGAACCACGCCTAGTATCTATCAAATCAACAATATCACCCATAAAATGATTTACTTCTATAATGTCGGCAATTCTAATATCCAAATCTATAGGATATGTCATAATAACTTTGTCAATTGTTTTGCCAGAAAATTCTGCTAGATTAATACATTTATAATTTATTTGATTTATAAAAAGAGTTTTAGAATTATATTGTTGGTTAACTTCAAGTTTTATACCATATTGGTCTGTAGCTTCAGACAAACGTGATCCATCAGCAAAAATTATATCAAGTGTCCAAAATGTGCAATCATAGCGCTTTTCAAAATTAGCTTTTCCATAATTTGGATTCTGTCTTATTTCTTTGTAAAACTTATCGCCCGCATTATCTAATAATTTAGGTGTTAAATAGAATGAATAAACCAAATAATCCCCATATTCAATGGTTTTGCCACATAAATGGTCTATATTAGTCTGCATAAATCCTCATATCTTTCCACTTATAAATCTAATTTTTTCAAACCTAAAAATTCTTTCATAAAATCTTACTTTCTGCATAAAATTCGTATATGAACTAAATATATAAACTTACTTTAATTTTAGCAATAGAAAAATTTTTTTATATTTTCTTATAAGTTTCTTACGATAATCTTGCTAAGACTTTATTCCACTTCTAATAAAATAGTCATATTAAAATACAAACGCTTGTTAAATTAACAATGAATAAATGATATAATAAAATTATGGAGACTAATGACAATAGTAATATACCCAACTCGAATGAAAATCAACAAAATTCTAATAATGATTTCTCTATGAATGCCTCTATTTTAGAAGAAATACCCAATTTACAAACCGAAAATTCTGCACCTGATAATTCTATAAAACCTGCTCCAAGATCAATACCTGGCTGGATTATTGGAAGTATTTTAACCTGCGGCCTTTTAGGGCTTGTTTGGATGGCATTAATTAACAATGATGTCCAAGAATTTAGCCAAAGAAAAACTAGATCTTCGGCTGTGGTCATTTTATTTAGCATTATAACTTGCAGTATATATACTATTTATTGGGTTTATGTCACTAGCCAAGAATTGTCTTATGCTGAAGAAAATAATAAACTTAGAACTAAAGATGACGGCATTTTATATATAATTTTATGCCTTTTTACCGGCTGGTTTGGCGGCGGCTGGATAATTGTTTTTGCCCTTTTACAAAACAGACTAAACATTGTTTCAAAAAGTTAATAAAAATAACTGGTCAAAATATAAACTAAAAGACTGGGGGGCTATTTGTTTAGTCACAGCATTTTTTCTATCTTTTGGCTGGATTTGCCCTTTTTACTACATAACTGGAATCCCTTGCCCTGGTTGTTTTATTACTAGATCTATTTTCTCATTAATTAAGCTTGATATCAACCAAGCTATTTACTATTCCGCTGTCGGCCCCTTAATACCTATTTTTGCCACAATTTTAATAATCTGCTATATACTTCGACAAAAACAAATGTTCAAAACGCTATTTTTCATTTTTGCGATCATTGTTATTTTATACTGGATTTACCGGCTTATCTTTTGTTTTGGCAGCCAACCATTTATCTTTAATAAAAACAGTTTATTAGGCATAATTTTGCACTAATTCTATTATTAACCAATGCTAGAATTAAATTATGAACAATCCGCGGGCTGGTCAACTAGCTAAACCAAATGATTTAATAAATGTTAATAAAGTTTTAGATGCTTACTATGATTTAAAGCCAGATATCAGCCAAGAAACCCAAAAAGTGATTTTTGGGACTTCTGGTCATAGAGGCAGTTCATTAAACGCTTCATTTAACGAAAACCATATAGCCGCTATCACTCAAGCTATCTGCGAATATAGAAAAAGTGCTAAAATTTCCGGACCATTATTTATTGGCTTTGACACACACTGTTTATCGATTCCAGCCTATAAAACTGCCATAGAGGTTTTAGTGGCCAATAATATTTATATTTTAACCGATTCGCGGCAATCCTGGACGCCAACTCCTGCTATCTCTCATGCAATTTTGCAAAATAACCGCCAAACTAACGGTTCTATAATTTTACAAGGTTCAAAAGCGGCTGACGGAATAGTAATTACACCATCTCACAATCCTCCGTCTGACGGCGGCTTCAAATACAATCCTCCTAATGGCGGACCGGCTGACTCCGACATAACAGATTGGATAGCCCAAAGAGCTAATAATATATTACAAAACAATATATCTGACATAAAACGAGTGCCTTTTAACATGGCTAAAAATTCTGATTTAATAAATGCTTATGATTTTAGAGATAATTATGTAAAAGATCTTAAAAATATTATAGACCTTCAATCCATTTCCTCTTCAAATATACATATTGGGGCCGATCCTTTAGGCGGAGCATCCGTTGAATATTGGGAAATGATTGCCGAATATTATAAGTTAAATTTAGAAGTGGTTAATTCACAAGTGGATCCTCAATGGTCCTTTATGCATTTAGACTGGGACGGCAAAATCAGAATGGACTGTTCATCGCCTTATGCAATGGCTGGGCTTGCTCAAATTATGCAAACATCAAACAAATACGACATTGCCACAGGCAACGATGCTGATTCCGACAGACACGGCATAGTAACTAAAACTGGTCTTATGAACCCTAATCATTATTTAGCAGTGGCTATTGACTATCTGTTTGATTCTAAGAATCGCCCAAATTGGAACCCTAATATAAGCGTCGGCAAAACACTTGTCTCTTCCAGAATTATTGACAACGTGGTGCAAAGCAAAAATCGACAACTTTTAGAAGTGCCTGTTGGGTTTAAATGGTTTGTCGATGGTCTAATAAACGGAACAATCGGGTTTGGTGGTGAAGAATCAGCCGGAGCATCATTTTTGAAATTAAATGGTGATGTTTGGACAACTGATAAAGACGGCATAATTTTAGACCTTTTAGCTAGCGAAATTATGGCACGAACCAAACAATCTCCTTCTGATTTATATAATAAAATCACTGAAAAATACGGCATTCCTTATTACGAAAGAATAGATAGCTCAGCTAGTTTAGATGAAAAAAATAAACTAAAATCGTTAAATAAAGAAGCAGTAAAATCAACAACACTAGCTGGCGAAAAAATCACTAATAAACTAACTAATGCTCCTGGCAATAATGCACGAATTGGCGGGCTAAAAGTGGAAACCGAAAATACTTGGTTTACAGCTCGCCCTTCAGGCACAGAAGATGTTTATAAAATTTATGCTGAGTCATTTATTTCTGAAGATAACTTACACCTTGTGCAAAAAGAGGCTCGTGAAGTTGTGCAAAAATCGCTAAAATCTGTTTGACAATTTTGCTAAACACCTCTCAAAAATAACAACAAAAAAATGCAAAATCTAAAAGTTTATAAAAAGATTTTTAGAATTCCCTATGCTAAGCAATTTGCTTTTGCGGGCATAATTAGCCGATTCCCTCAACCAATTTATCAAATGGCTATTCTATTTGTGGCTTATCGCTATACTTCATCATGGATTATTCCAGCAGCTTTAAGCTCAACGGTGGCATTATCTTATGCTTTAGCTATTCCTTTTTTGGCGTCCTTAGTTGACAAATACGGCCAAAGATATGTTATTTTACGGCTGACAATTCTATATCTTATTTCTATCACCGGAATTATTGGGGCTTTCATTTTCTATTTACCATATCCTTTTTTGTTTTTATTTGCTGCCACTTCTGGCATTTCTCAATATTATTATGGCTCACTAACTAGAACAAGATGGAATTGGCTAATAAAAAATTCCAAATTGCTTCATACAGCCTATGCTTTTGAGGGAGCAGCCGACGATTTTGTTTTTATTTTAGGGCCAATTATAGGAGTAATTTTAGCAACCGGGCCGCAACCAATTATCTCTCTAGCAGTTATCTTTTTTATAGCTGGTGCAGGAAATCTATTTTTTTGGACTCTTAAATCCACTGAACCGCCGGTCATAAAAATAAAGACTGAATTAATTAAAAAAAATACTGACTTAGCAAAACCTATTGTTACAATACACGGTGTGTCTTTTTGCATAGCAGTTGCTTGCATTTTAGGAATTAATTTTGGTTTAGTTAATGTAGTCATTTCCGCCATTTACACAAATGCTGGACAAGCTTCTCTTTCAGGCTTCATTTTGGCAATCGGCTCTATTTCATCTTTAATTAGCGGTTTATTTTATGGGTTAATTCATATAAATATGCCCCAAACTAAAAGAATGCTTATTCTGACCATCACCGCTACATTAATTTTAGCTAATTACATATATCTTTATAATAATATATATTTAATTCCTCTAATCATCTTTTTGGCTAGTTTTGTAATAGCGCCAATTTTCACCTGTTTAAACACCCTTATGAAAGATATTGTGCCAAATGCTAGGCTAACGCAAGGTTTTTCCTGGATAAGTTCAGCAGTGAATTTAGGAACGTCCACAGGCTCTCTAATTGCGGGAATTACTATAGATCGTATATCTATAAAAGCTAGTCTAATTATTTTGCTTATTGTTATGATTTTATGGAATGCAATATCTTATCCTTGGGCCAAAAACCTTAAAATCAATCAATATTTATAATAGCTTATTAAGCTAATATCTTTTATTTTTACCATAATTACATCACTGCAAATTATATTAGGCTTTGATTATTATATAGTAGATGATATAATAGAATAGTGGCGATGAAATCCAATAATAAACCCACTAGTAAACCAGTTGGTGAACCCGTTAGTAGAACGAAAAAGAAGCAATTTTTGAAAACAGCTCTTTTTATAACAGTTTTTTTGTTATTAAGTTTTTTGCAAAATGTATTTTTCCAAAATATAGAATCGGTTTTCGCAAATGATTCAACGGCCTCTAATTCAACAACTTCTACAGAAGAAGTTAAAACGAAATACGATCCTATACAAATTACTAACCAAATAACTGACCCCACCAATTTGCTTACAGCCGACAAAGTCCAAATCCAAAATGCTTTTGACAAAGCTAAAAGCACCTCTAATGTAAATGTTTATTGCGTTTTTGTGCCTGACTTTGCAAATCCGACTGATGCTGATTCATGGATTCAGCAAACTGCTGCTTTATCTGATTTTGACAGCAAATCTGTTTTATTTGCAGTAGCGACACAAAGCGGGAAAACCGCTATATTTATTCCTAGTGATTCAGAGAAATTGCATAAACATAATTTAGATACTGTTTCACCAGCTGTGGTTCAGCTGCTTTCTAATTCACTTTGGTCTGAAGCCACAATAGAATTTGCTAAGGAAATTTCTGCTCAAGCTAACGCCAATTCTTTGCCTTTATACCTAGTAATAATTATAATAGCAATTATTTTAGGAATTCTTATAGGATTATTATATTTAGCGTTTTTCCGCAAAAAGGTCAACAAAATAAATAAACCTAAACGTTTAAAAAATATAACTAGCGTTTAGAAATAAAAAATTTTTGAGCCTCTTTCACGCCATCTATAGCTTTTTCAATATCATCTTCATTATTATAAAGACCTAAAGAAAATCTAATAGAAGAATTTTCTTTAAAACGTTTATGAATAGGAATAGCACAATTATGACCTGCTCGACAAACAATTCCTAAATCATCTAAAAATTGTCCTAAATCATGCGGATGAATATTTTTAGACACAAATGATATAATTCCTATTCTATTAAATAAATTTTTTGAACCTAAAATTTTAATATCTGGAATTTTGCCTAAATCTAAAAGTTTTTTTGTTAAAAGTTTTTCGTAATTTTCAATATTTTTCAAACCGATATTATTTAATAAATCTATCACTTCGGCAAAAGCTATTAATTGAGAAATTGGCGGGGTGCCCGCTTCTAAGCGAGCCAAACCGTCTTTATAAATTAATTCAAAATCGTAGTTTAGAGCATTTGTCTTATCTGCATTGGTTATATTTGCGTCTAAATCACTATCAGAAAAAATAGCCGAAGACAAAACAATATCATCAACTGTGCCTCCGCCCACAAAAAAATTAGGAAAATTTTCTACAATTTTATTTTTACAATATAAAAAACCTAAACCAGTTGGTCCGTAAACTTTATGAGCTGAAAATGCTGCCATATCACAATCAATATCCAAAAAATCTGTTTCTATATGCCCCACAGATTGAGCCGCGTCAAGCACAAAATCAGCCCCTGCTTTATGGACTAGACGGGCAATATCTTTAACTGGTGTTATAGAACCTGTGATATTTGAAACATGAGTCAATGCAACAACTCGTGTTTTTGAAGTGATTTTTTCTGCCACAGCTGATAAATGCAGCTCTCCGCTGTGGTCTATGTCCACCCATTTTATAACAGCGCCGGTTTTTTTTACTAACTCCATCCAGGGCAAAATATTTGAATGATGTTCAGCAATGCTCAAAAGAATTTCATCTTTAGGTAGTAATTTGTTATAATAATAATTGGCTGCCATATTTAAAGAAGCAGTGGCCCCAGAAGTGATTAATAACTTATTTTCACCTGTTTGACCTGTCACAAATTTCAAAACTTTTTGACGAGATTCTTCATAAAGTTCAGTGGCGTCTGCCGAAAGACGGCTTATTCCTCTGGAAATATTAGAATATTTTTTTAAAGAAAAATCATTAGCAGCTTCAATAATCGTCTTTGGTTTTAAAGCAGAAGCTGCCGTGTCCAAATAAACTAATGGCTTATTATTATATAGAGTTTCAATTTCAGGAAAATAGTCTCTAAATTGACTAATATTTTTCATTGAATAAAGTCTAAACCTACAACCGCAAAATTCATTATAAACTAAGCAGAGCGGCGGTTCTTCAATAGGTAGTTATCAGTAATTACTTTTGGAGCAGTCTTTCCTTCCACAGAATTTTTGGTGATAATCACCTCAGTTATGTCTTCCCTTGAAGGAATTTCAAACATAATAGGCTCTAAAGTTTTCTCCATAATAGAGCGCAAACCCCTAGCGCCAGTTTTAAATGCAAAAGCTTGGTTAACTATTTGCAAAAGTGCTTCTTTTTCAAATTTCAGCTTAACATCGTCCAAAGCAAAAAGTTTTTTGAATTGCTTTACTAACGAATTTTTTGGTTCTGTTAAAATTTTTAACATAGACTCTTTATCAAGCGTTTCCGCAGAAGTTATAACTGGCAAACGTCCTATAAGTTCGGGAATAAGTCCAAACTTTTGCAAATCTTCTGGACGAACATCCTTATATGGGTTATAATCCGTTTCGCCTTTTTTAATCTTTGCTCCAAAACCTATTTTAGCAGATGTGTCGCGAGCCCGCAAAATCTCTTCTAAGCCTTCAAAAGCCCCTCCAACAATAAATAAAATATCTTTTGTGTCTATTTGGCTAGTTTCTTGCCCTGGGTGTTTTCTGCCGCCTGTCATTGTTTTTGTAGGGATATTAGCAACAGTTCCTTCAATTATTTTTAACAAAGACTGTTGAACTCCTTCTCCTGAAACGTCTCGAGTTATAGAAGGGTTATCTCCACGACGCGAAATTTTGTCAATTTCATCTATATATATTATCCCTTTAGCTGCCTTATCAATATCAGAATCGGCGTTTTGAACTAAACGAACTAAAATATTTTCTACATCTTCCCCAACATAGCCCGCTTGAGTTAAAGTCGTAGCATCAACAATCGCAAAAGGAACTTTCATAATTCTAGCCAATGTTTGGGCTAAATATGTTTTGCCTGTGCCTGTGGAGCCAATAATTAAAACATTGGCTTTATTTAGTTCTGTAGAGTCCTTAGAAAGCCCTTCCTCCTCTGCTAAAATTCTTTTATAATGATTATAAACAGCCACACTTAGAGCTCTTTTAGCAGCCTCTTGACCAATAACATATTCACTTAAAGAATCAAAGATTTCTCGCGGTGTTGGCAAATTATCAATTTCAAGAACTTTAGATTTTTTCTTCTGTTGAGGAGATTGATCTGCTTTTAAAATATTAACTGAAATATTAACGCATTCATTGCATATATAAACACCTGGACCTTCAATAAGTCTATCTACTAAACTTTGCTGTCGGCCGCAAAACGAACAGACTAATTCTGTTTCAAAATGATTAATTGTCATCCTGCTTTTTTCTATAATCTAACACTGAATCTATTAAGCCATATTCTTTGGCAGATTTAGCATCCAAAATTTTGTCTCTTTCAATATCTTTTCTAATTTGATCAATTGACATATTAGAATGTTTCTCTAAAGTTTCTTCTAGCCACGCTCTCATACGCAAAAGTTCGTTAGAATGAATTTCTATATCAGAGGCCTTAGCATATTGTCCGCCGCTAATTGCTGGCTGATGAATCAAAACTCTAGCATTTGGCAGTGCTAAACGTTTGCCTTTTTC
>JAITSB010000075.1 GCA_031288095.1 Candidatus Opitulatrix roisinitermitis
ATTCAAGCACGACCTAAATATTCGCCTGTTCGAGTATCAACATTAATTTTTTCACCTTGTTCTATAAAAAGAGGCACATTAACTTTTGCGCCGGTTTGTAATGTTGCTGGTTTTGTGCCACTTTGAGCGCGGTCTCCTTGCACGCCTGGTTCGGTGTAAGTTATTTCTAATATAACAGATGTGGGAATTTCAACATATAAAGGACTATTATCATGAAATGCCACAATGGCGTCTTGACCTTCAAGCAAATATTGATCTAAATTGCCAGCCGAAGATTCGGGGACATTAACCTGTTCATAAGTGGAATTATCCATAAAGACAAAGCTGTCATTATCTTTATAAAGATATTGCATTTGTCTTTTGTCAACTGTGGCAAATTCGATTTTTATGCCAGCATTAAAAGTTTTGTCTATAACTTTGCCTGTCAAAACATTTTTTATTTTAGTTCTGACAAACGCCCCGCCTTTACCTGGTTTAACATGCTGGAATTCCACAACATTCCATAACTGTCCATCTAAATTTAAAACCGAACCATTTTTAATATCATTAGTTGTTGCCATAAAGAAAGTTTAGCATATACCATATCTATTCACAGCAGCAATTTTTGAAATAATTTAATTATATTTTTGCTGAAATTTGTCACAAAACAGTTTTTATGGCATAATTATAATATGGTAATAAAAAAGCGTCTAAACAGAATTTCTTTTTATGCAGTGATTTTTTTGCTTGGTTTTGTAAGTTTTATGAGCGGTTTTATTCTAACGGCTAATGCTGCAAATAACACAACATATTTGCCTATAACGCGTGGCGGCACTGGGGCTGGCACTGTTCCTGATGCTCAAACTAATTTAGGGAAAATAACCTCTATTACTTCATCCGCAACCGAATCACAATTTCCGTCCGCCAAAGCTGTTTATGATTTTGTGAATGAATGTATAGAAAATGCAGGATGCCAATAATTTTTCAAACAGTCTAGCTGAGGTCCCTAACGGTGTTTACCGAAAAGTATGGACCAAAAAACTAATAATTTTTTCTCTATTGTTAACAATTTTTTTAGCAATTAGTCTAGGTTTAGGAATCTTTTTATTAATTAAATAATTTCACATAAAAATAATTTAATATAAAAGGCAATTTCATAAAATTACTCTGACAAAAAAAATACTAAACTAATATTCAAATATATTTATCTAAATCCTCATCCTGCAAATGAGGCACAATAACTTTGACTTTTTGAGCTATTTCTCGGCGCGTCACCAAAATAGCATCTCCTGAATCTATAACTGCTAAACCCTCTACACCTAAAAGAACAATTAGCTTTTCCTGAGAATTAAAAATAATATTTCCGTTAGCCTGTATATTATGAACAAATTCGTTGTCGCCCAAAACAGCATTTTTGCCCTCTGTTAAATTTTTTAAACTGCCGGATTTTTCTATTAAACTAGCAATAGCGTCCCAATCGCCTACATCTGTCCAACTAAAATCTCCCTCAACAACAGCCATCATACCTTTTTTTGAAACAGGTTCAGCAATTGCATAATCTATGGCAACCTTTTCTAACTTATCCCAAATTTTATTTTGAACAATTAACTGTTTTGGTGTGTCCCAGGCGTTTGCAATCTTTATAATTCCATCATACAATTCTGGTTTTTGAATTTTTAAAGCATTTAAAAGAACGGATGTCTTGGCTACAAAAATCCCCGCATTCCACAAATAAGAGCCTGACTCAAAATATTTTTTCGCATTTTGTTCAGACGGTTTTTCCACAAACTGTTTAACTGAACTTATGCCATCAAAAATTTGTTCACCCTTTTCTATATATCCAAAAGCTCCAGTGGGGGCAGTCGGACAAATGCCAATGGTCGCAATATATCCATCATTAGCTATTTTCACAGCCTTTTCAACACATTTATAGAATTTCTCATTATCCTTATTTTCAATCACATGATCAGCCGCAAAGGAGCCAAACACCACATCACCATGTCTTTTATGGAGAATAGCCGCTGTTAGTCCAATAGCAGCCATAGAGTCCTTAGGAGTTAATTCATCTATAATAGAATCAGAAGGCAATTCTGGAAGCTGCCGAATAACTGATTTAATATGGTCTTGACCAGTTATTATTAAAATATTCTCACTAGGAACAAGGCCTAATAGCCTGTCAACAGTTGACTGCAAAAGAGAGCGGCCTGAGCCTGTTAAATCATACAAAAACTTTGGTGAAGACTTCCTGCTTAAAGGCCAAAGCCGTGTGCCTCCGCCGCCTGCTGGAATTATAGGATAAAAATTGCTAATCATTTTTTACCAAATAAATTTAAAATAATATTCTATTTTTTAATGTCATCAAATAACGAAGCAACTGATTTTTCAGCAAAAATAGCTTTTAGGGCTTTAGCTAAAATTGGAGCTACTGAAACAATTTCTAATTTATCAAATCTTTTTTCTTTTGGAATAGGTAAGGAATTTGTCACTATCACTTTTTCAGCTCCGCACTTTTCCAATCTTTCAACTGCCGGAGTTGAGAAAACGGCATGAGTTCCCACAACATAAACACTAGAAGCACCAGCTGCACGAATAACATCAACACTGTGAGCAATTGTGCCGGCTGTGTCAATTAAATCATCCACAACAATGCAGTCCCTGCCTTTAACGTCGCCCACAATTTTTCCGGCTTTAGAAATATTTGGTTTTGAAACATCGCGTGTTTTATGAACAAAAGCTAAACGAGCACCAGGAAATTTATTAACCCATTCCTCAGAAACTCTTATTCTGCC
>JAITSB010000076.1 GCA_031288095.1 Candidatus Opitulatrix roisinitermitis
ATTATTGACAGAGATAACTAATATTTTCAATGCCAAGAAAAAATATTTAAATTTAACATTTGAGTAATAATTTCTTGGAACAGTGAGCGTTTTTTTTTTTTGTAAAAATTTAACTATGAATATTACTATGAATGAATTGTTTAAAAACAAAAAAATATGGTCAAACAATACAAAAATTCTCAAAAGACGAATTTTCAAAAAACTCGGCATTCTCTGCGTCATTTGCTTGTTTGGAACAGCAACATTTATAAGTGGATACACAGCAAATTCTCACGCTGCTGCGGCAAGCACGGTTTTACCAATTTCTCGAGGCGGCACAGGCGGAGGAACAGCATCTCTAGCTGCCAATAATATTTTAGGAAAAAATTTTGCCAACTATGAAGGCGGCGTTCTGCCAGTTGCCAAAGGCGGCACAGGGACTAATAATTCAGCTTATAGCGGCATGTCTGCTATGCTAAATCTCCAAGGTTTGCCTTTTTATAGCTATGCTAGAAAAAATCCTTGGAATGCCTCTAACTACTATTTCAAAGCTTTGGATGCTTACACTGAGCCTGGAAGCTGCGCTCCGTTTTGCGCTCATGCTTGGGGACAAGAAGTGATGGTTAGTGGAATGGGAGATAATATGGATTTAGACGGCCTTTTGCGCAAAGTTTATATAATTTCTTATTCAGGAATAAATATTGACAAAAATAATAATGTTATTAGACCAGTTATTTATGGAATTGCTGGCCCCTGTGATATTTCTCAACCAGCTGGTTTTATGACAATTGACTCTGAAACCGGCCATGTCAGCATTTATATATGGAGCAACCGCTGGTCTGGCAATTCCACATTGACTTGGCTGTCAGCTGAGCTGAATAATGGAATTACAAGATTTATTCCTGAAGCAGTTCAAGGTAGCGGAATTACTAAACCAGAAGGGGCTTATGATTTATATCCTGAATGCTTAGTTTTTGACAAAAAATCCTAAATGACAAAAAATCCTAAAAAAACCTAAAATATAGAAAATATTAAAATGTCTAAGTTAAAATATCTAATAAAAACACAAAAAAATATTAAAAAAAATATTAAAAAAATTGGAATAAATATTAAAAAAATTGGAATATTATTTTTGGCGTTTAGTCTACTGTGTTTAGATTTATTAAATAGCCTCCTAATGCCAGATACCAATGCGACACAAAATAGCAACGCAGCGTCAAATAATAATTCGCAGGTTGCGGTTTTGCCGATAAAAGAAGGCGGCACCAATGCCAACACAGCTGTCCAAGCAGCCCAAAATATTTTAGGAAATAATTTTGGTAATTATAATGACGGTATTTTGCCTGTTGCCAAAGGCGGCACAGAAACTAATAAGTCAGCTTATAGCGGTATGTCTGCTATGCTAAATCTCCAAGGTCTGCCTTTTTATAGCTATGCTAGGAAAAACCCTTGGAATAGCTCCAACTACTATTTCAAAGCTTTGGATGCTTACACTGAACCAGCTTGCCAAAATTGTGTAGAAACTTATGGACAAGAAATAATGGTTAGCGGGATGGGAAGTAATTTAAATTTAGACGGCCTTTTGCGCAAAGTTTATATAATTTCTTATTCAGGAGTAAATATTGACGCAAATAATAATGTTATCAGTCCAGCTATTTATGGAATTGCTGGCCCCTGTGATATTTCTAGCCCGGCAGGATTTATGACAATTGACTCTGAAACCGGCCATGTCGGCATTTATATATGGAGCAACAGCTGGACAGGTAATTCCACACTGACTTGGCTGTCAAATGAACCAGATTATGATATGAGCCTTTTTCAGCCTGAAGCTGTTCAAGGTAGCGGAATTACTAAACCTGATGGAGCCTATGATTTATACCCGCAATGCGCTGTTGCAGAAACTAAACATTAAAATAATTCAAACTAATATAATTCAATTAGTGTTTTTTTAAATTAGTATTTTTATTATAACTAATTTTTATAACCTATAATATTTTTTGAAATTAAAGAAATTGTGTCTTGGCTAATTTTAGCAATTTCAATATAATGCAGTTTATTTAATCTAGGACTAAAAATAACCAAATATTTAACATTTTTAAATTTATTTTTATAAACAGAGTGCAGCCCCATTATCCAATGTGATAACACTTGTAAAATATCTAATTGATCTGCCCTATCTAACGTATTTGCAAAATTCCAAAATCCTTCAGGAGTTAAATAATCCCCACTAGCAGAATTTATTTTGCCGGTAAAAGCGCCGTTAAATGATATATCATCTAGCAAAACTGGGCCATATTTTCTCAAAACATATAAACTTCTGTTAACCATAATTCTTATATTGGAAACAGTCTTCTCATCTGGGCGAATTTTATAATTATTTTCACCATATTTAGGATTTATTTTGTAAGATAATTCATAACCCGCTAAACGACAAGCGTCTTTAATAGATTTATCATCTAGCCCCACAATATTGTCCAATCTCATACGAGCTTCATCTATTTTATTACAACGTTCAGCCCCAAGAAGCGGAATAGAAAAAGCTTTTTCTTTATCGCCAATAATTAAAAATTTAGTTAAATATTGAACAGTGTTGCTTGTTATTCTAGAATTAATATTTTCCGTAAATAATTGTTTGTCATCAGAAAACACTACTGTATTAAGCAAATTTTTGTTAAAAAAACTTTCATAGTCTTGATTAGAAAAACGCAACGCACAACATAAAGAATACATATCTTTTCCTTTCATCTGAGACTCCATACTTTAAACAGATTTTTAGTCCATTTAAAATCCTATATTTGACACCGTTTACTGTGCTTACTTATATATTACACGACAAAAAAATTAAATCAAAAAATTGCGCAAATAACAAGAAATTATTAATTTATTGTAATATACTCTGTGATAGCATTTAGGTATGAATAGGTTTTCAAAAACCGTTAAACAAGCCCCAAAATTAAACAAATATGACTATCTAGTACTTTTTATAATTGAGGCTTTGGCATTAGGAATAATGGCTTTTCTAATTTTATACACACACCATTTAGGGTCTGTCTACGCCACGACTTCTGACATTGTGCTTCAACATATTCCTTTAGCAGATAATTTACGACAACTCTTTTATCAAACTCATCAACTAATACCTCAATTTATACCTAATTTAGGAGGGGGTCAAAATGCTTTTTATTTTACTTACCACGGATTAGCTAATCCTCTAGTGATTTTGACTTATTTTCTGCCTTTTCTCAGTATGTATCACTGTTGGTTGTTAATTATGACATTAATTATTCTAGCCACAGTTGGCTTAACTTATCGCTGGCTAAGATTCAGGTTTTCCTGGAATTGGGCAGGAGCCGGAACACTAATTATGCTTTTGACAATGCCTTTGCTATTGCATACACACTATCACTATATGTTTATAGACTATATGCCTTGGCTGTTATTGGCGTTAATTGGCGTAGACAAAGCCTTATATAAGCATAAATATATTTTGCTAATTATTAGCCTTACATTAATATCATTAACTAGTTATTATTATTTGCCTACTTGCATTTTAGCTATTGGAATATATAGCACTTTTGTTTATTTTGAGAAAAATGATCTAAAAATTAATGTCAAACAGCTCGGCAAAGATATCAGCAGAATTTTAATTAGCTTATTATTAGGAATTCTTTTAGCCGCTTTTTGCCTTTTGCCAACTGCCTTTACAATAATTCAAAGCAGCGCTAGTCGTCAATATAATATAAATCTAATAGAACTGCTAATTCCTAATTTTAATATAATATCCAATGGCTATTCAATAAACATCTCTATTTTAGCTTTAATAATAGTAACTACATTAATTTTTAGCAAATCAAAAAAATATTTTATTACAACAGTTCTTTTTTTGGCAAGCATTCTATTCCCTATTTTTGAAATTTTTGCTTCTACTTCGTCCACCGGTCTGCCTATTAAAGCCCTTATTCCCCTATTGCCAATTTTTTGTCTTTTAGCAATTTCTAGTCTGCGCTTTATAGAA
>JAITSB010000034.1 GCA_031288095.1 Candidatus Opitulatrix roisinitermitis
AAAATAGTTTTCAGAATTTAATTCTTCAGGTGGTCACTTATTTTGATAGCGATAATGTGACAGGAAGTATAATATTTGGTGAGGGATGTTTTTCAAATGCTGTTAGCATAAATAGCTTAATGCGCAATGCTCATATAGCAGGAGACATAGTTTTTGGTGTAGATTTTGCAAAGAACACGTCTGAATATTCTTATATATTTCTTAACGCAGAAATTCAAGGAGATATTAAATTTAATGAAGAATTTGGTTCAGCTGCTCGTTACACAAGTTCAATGTTTTCAGAGGGTCAATTTAGTAAAGAAATAGTTTTGCCAGATAATTTTGGAGCAAATATTGAAATGGCTGATTATATGTTTCAGAACTTTATTTTTAAAAATACTTGGAAATTTCCGAGTAAGTTTGGTGAAAAAATTAATGATTTTAATATGATGTTTGCTAAGAGTGTTTTGAATGCTAATTTAGATTGGTCCAGTGTGGACTTTACGGGCAGAACAGGCGCCAATACAAGGGGAATGTTTGAAAATGTTACTTGGAATAATCATTTTATATTAGTGGCAAATGTTGATTCGCAAACTTTTCTTACAACTAACACTGGCGCAACAGTTGATAATATTAAAGTTAAATAAAACTATAAGAAATTCAAGAAAAAATGAATTTTAGAGTTGACAAGGAAAATAGAATATTTTAAAATTCAATTAACCCAATTGGTGCAGTGCGGGAGGCTCTTTTAGAAAACTCTTGTTCAAAAACAATTGTGACATTGCCGTCATTTGAGGATAGAAAAATGGTGTCATCTCGCAAAGCATCTAATTGCCGGCGTAAAATATTAATCTGTTCTTCTAGATATAAAATGCGGCGTATACCTTCAAGGTTCACGCCGTCTCGGCTTAGCCGCTGCACCTGTTTTAGGTTGTCTATATCGCGTGAAGTGTAGCGCCGAGAAAGACCAATAGTTTTTTTAGGAATGACTAAGCCTAGTCTGTCGTATTGCCGCAAGGTTTGAGGGTGCATATTGGCAAGTTGAGCAGCCTGTGAAATATTATAAAGCATCTTTTTTATAAGGCATCTTTTAGATTTTTGTTTATTTTTTTAGGAGCTTTTATAAATATATGAACATATTCGTCTCCTGTGCCTTTATTTGTTTTAATCCCGGCTCCTTTTATTCTGTAAATATTATTAGACGAAGAGCCTAAAGGTATTTTTATTTTTTTTGTTTCGCCGTAGGGTGTTGGAATTTCTAAAACTGCGCCCAAGAGAAAGTCTTTTAGGCTTATTTCTTTATCTATATGTATATCTTTTCCTTGTGTTTTATACATTTTATCAGGCTGGACTTTTATTTCTAAAAGCAAATCGCCAGGAGGGCCTCCGGTTTGTGATTGATAGCCTTTGCCTGATATTTTTATTTTTTGACCGTCCAAAACGCCTGCTGGAATTCTTGTTTTAACAATTTTGCCAGCAATTTTTAGTTCTAAAGTTGTTCCGCCTAAAGTGTTTTGGAAAGGTATTGTTGTGGTGGCGTTAATGTCTTTTCCTTTTGTTTGACCGCCGCCAGCAAATTGAGAAAACATATTTCCAAAAGGGTTACTGGCATTTTGATTAAACCCTCCGGCATTGCCAAATCCTTGATTAGGATTTTGATTTGATCCAAAGGGGTTTCCTGCTGTATATGTGCGAGTATATGTTTTGCCGCCGCCAAATATGTTGCTAAAAATATCTTCAAAGCCGCCAGTTGATTGCTGTCCGCCGGCTCCCCAGCCGCCGGTGAATCTAGCACCTTGCCCCCCCATAGCTCTTATAGCGTCATATTGTTTCTTTTGTTCTTTATCACTTAAAACAGAGTAGGCTTCGCTAATTTCTTTATATTTTTCTTCCTTTGCTTTATCACCTTGATTTAAATCAGGATGATATTTGCGCGATAATTTGCGGTAGGATTTTTTAATTTCGTCATCACTAGCACTTTTTTTTAGACCAAGTGATGCATAATAATCTTTAGAAAGCCATTCTTGTTGAGACATTATTAGGCCTCGTCTTTTGACGTTTTATTAGATTTGCCATTATTATTATTAGATGTTTTTTCGGCTAATTCTTTTGGAATAGCTACACTAACTCTGGCTGGTCGAATAATTGTGTCATTTATTTTATAACCCTTTTCAATAACTGCATCTATGGTTTCTTGTTTTGTTTTAGGGTCTTCGTGTGATAAAATTGCTTCATGAATTTTGTGATCAAAAATTTGACCTTTTTCACCAAAACTTTTTACGCCAATTTTTTCCAAAGAAGATTCCAATTTTTGGACAATTGCTCCAAAAGGACTGTCGGCAGCAAAAGCTTTTTGATCTTTGGCTCTTTGAATGTCATCTAGAACAGGCAATAATTCACCTAAGGCGTCTTTTTTTCCAAAGAACCGAGCAGTCTCTTGGGCTTCCACTGCTCGGTTTCGGTAATTTATAAAAGATGCTCGTTCTTTGGCTAGTTCTTCCATATAACTAGTCAGTTCTTTTTGAGTGTCTTTTAGGGCTTTTTCTAAATCATTTTTAGAAGTTGCTTTTGTCATGGTCTTCCCTTTATTCAACAACCTCAGCGTCTACAACATCGTCAGAGTCTTTTTTGTTATCTGATTTTCCTTTCTCGTTTTCGTCTGCCATTTCTGGATCTGCTGAATTAGCATCAGACGGAGTTTGACCAGATTGATAAAGCGCCTGACCGATTTTTTGGGATGAGGCCATTAGTTTTTCATTAGCTGATTTAATAGCATCAGTGTCATCTGATTCAATAGCTTTTTTGACATCGTCAATGTCGCTTTGAACTTCTTTAACTAATTCGGCATCTAATTTATCTTTATTATCGTCAATTAGCTTTTGTGTAGAATAAGCAAATGTTTCAGCTTGATTTCTTGTATCCTGAGCTTCGCGGCGTTTTTTATCTTCGTCGGCATGCTCTTTGGCTTCATTCACCATTCTATCAATTTCGTCTTTTGCTAAAGAAGACCCGCCTGTAATAGTCATAGATTGTTCTTTGCCTGTGCCTTTATCTTTGGCAGAAACATGAACTATTCCATTTGAATCTATATCAAAAGTAACTTCTATTTGAGGAACTCCTCGAGGAGCCGGAGCGATTCCTGTTAATTCAAAAGTTCCAAGAGATTTATTGTCTTTGGCAAATTCTCTTTCACCTTGAACAACTTGAATTAACACTCCAGGCTGATTATCGGCTGCTGTGGAAAATATTTCGCTACGTTTTGTAGGAATAGCTGTGTTTCTTTCAATTAGTTTAGTGGTCACTCCGCCGAGTGTTTCAATTCCTAGAGATAAAGGTGTGACGTCTATTAATAAAACGTCCTTTTTGTCACCTTGTAAAACACCAGCTTGAACAGCAGCTCCCACAGCCACAACTTCATCAGGGTTCACGCCTTTATTAGGATCTTTGCCGCCAGATAATTGTTTAACAGTTTCCACCACTGCTGGCATACGAGTGGAGCCGCCCACTAAAACTATATGATCTATATCAGCAACTTTCACATTTGCGTCTTTAATAACTGCTTGAAAAGGTTTTTTAGTTCTTTCTAGCAAATCTTTTGTCATATCTTCAAATTTAGCTCGGGTTAATTTTTCATCTAAATGAATTGGTCCGTTTTCTCCCATAGAAACATATTGCATAGAAATATTAGTTTCTGTGGCGCTAGAAAGCTCTTTTTTGGCTTGTTCAGCGGCTTCTTTTAGTCTTTGCAGAGCAATTTTGTCTTTTGATAAATCCACTCCATCTTTATTTTTGACCTGAGAGACTAACCAGTCAATTATTTT
>JAITSB010000024.1 GCA_031288095.1 Candidatus Opitulatrix roisinitermitis
TACAGGATTAGTAACAGTTGTTGGAGCAGGAACATATACCGTTACCAGTCATATTGATGGTTGTGCTGATGTTACAAGCACAAGTCAAACAGCTACTGCCCCACAGATTGCTACAGTTGTTGCAGGACAAAACTTGCCAATTGCTGGTGGTGCTGCCACATTAACAGGTACTAGTTTAGGCGGTATAAGCAAAATTAGTGTTGATGGGGACGAAGTTAGGGAATGGTCTGTAAAATCAGATACTGAATTAGCTATTGTAGTGCCAGCTCATACAGCGGGTGATGTTCCATTACAAATTTCCGGTTATTGGAGCAATACAGTAGTTACTGAAGATGTGACTTACGCATAAGTTTATGATTCAAATTTTCTTTGAAAATAAAACGCTGACTGTTCTAAAAAATTATAATAGAATTATTGAGAAAGGGTAGAAGTCCCAAAAGATGTAGAAATAAAATTAATCGTTTTTATGATTTTTCTAGGTGTTTTAACTGGCGAAAGTTAAAAAATAATTAACTTTCGCCAGTAGGATCATGTTTTTAAATATGATAAGGTAAAATATGTTTAAATTTCCTTCATGTCAGTGTTAGAATCAACGCTTGATTGAGAGATTTTTAGGATTTAAGTTTTTATTTCTTCTAATTTGGGATTAATGAATTTTATATTAATTTTCTTCTTTATTACGTGCTTGAGTGTTCATAAATCCTTGTTTTGCCATAGCCTCATTAAATCGTTTATCCATATACAGTAAATCGCCTATCCAGCCCATGCAAAAATAGTTGCCTGTTAAAATTCGTTTAATAACGCCCTTTTCTCCTAGATAAATTCTATTTAATGGACATAGAAAACTAAAATATGTGAGCATTTTATATGTTTGGCGGTTTTTCATAATTATCTCCTTTATTATTACTTTTATTCACCTATTAAAAAATTATCAAAAAAAAAAAAACGCTGACTGTTCCAAAAAATTATTACTGGAATGTTAGGAAAATGAGTGATGAGTTTTCGTGAAAGGAAGTTTAGTGGGAATAGTTATTTATTATTTGCACAAAAAATACTGGAAGGATTGAGAAGGTTTAATTGAAAGTTTAAATAGGTAAAATTTTGTATAGTAACCTGAGTTTTGGATATTTATGATTTTCTAAGCTTTGTTTATGTATTTTGTTCAAAATAATTTTTGCGATTTTCTATTCTTATGCATTGATAATAAGTCCAAACCATCCCATCATTGCACCATTTTCTTCCTATGAAAGTACCACAAATATTACAATAGCGATCTTCTTTTGCAAATTTTTGTATTAGCCATATTATTAAAAAGATTATACCTAAAAAAATAAAAGAGGCAGCGCAAAAAGAATTAGGCAATGGACCAGCAGGTGAAGCTGCATATCCGAAAAATAAGAAAATAATACTAAGAAACAACATACTACAATTATATCACTTTAATAAAAAATAGAACTTTCTTCAGATGTTGTAAAACGAGTATAATAAAATTATTATAAAAGATTCAATTTCAATGTATTTTTATAGATATTTTTCAATTATTGTGGATTGTTCTTGTTTGATTTTAACAAGTTTATTTTTTAATTTGTATATTTGTTTGTCTATTTCTTCAATAATTTTTACGGTATGTTTTTGTGTAGCCACATTTGGAACTTTTACTACAAGGGAGCTAATTTTTTCAATTGAAGCACGGTACGAACGAGAAAATTGCTTTTCCTTACCAAGTTTATATATTTGTTCAACAATTATTCTAGGAATAATTTGATTACTTTTTATTCTTAAAACTCCACAATGATCAGTGGGGTAAAAAGGAATATTAGATGCTATATAATTTACCTGCCAGTCACTATCAATGCTCCAAATAATGGAAGGCCGATTGAAATTAGCTATTTTTGGGTTAAGTTCGTTGATGTGCCAAGCAGGGGTAAATACATTTGCAGAATATACAGGATATAATCCGTTTTTTGAATTTTGAGAACTTGTAACTCGTGTCCCAATAATAAGTTCAAAAATAGATTTGTCGGATAACCTATATCGCCCCCCCCCCGAGTTTGGGCTTTATTTATAGTGTTATCTCTATTATTTTGTAATTCAGTGATCTTATTTTTAGTTTCTATTATTTCTTTTTCTTTATTATCAAATTCTTTTATAAGTTCATTCTGAACTTTAATAGGTGGTAGTGGAATTTTCAGATTTTCTAAAGCCAATTTTTCTAGTTTTGGATATTGCTGACCAGCAACATAAAATTCTTTTGTTTTATTATGTAATAGTATATAAATATAACGCGTTTTTAATTTTTGTTCATTATTGCTTTCTATTAAATAATTATGAGAGCTTATATATTCCCCCTCGTAATACTTAATATTGGCATATCTAGCAAATCCGAAAGTTATGACTTTCCCGTTATTTATAATTTCTTTGTCAACAGAATCATCCGTCCACCAATCGTAGTCTGAAGAGCTAGGCAATAGTTTAACTTGTTTTGATTCCGTTTTGATTATTTTTTTTATTTTATTTTTTGATAAGGATTTTTTAAATTCTTTTTGATGTTTAATATAATCTCCTAGTCTAACCAATTTATAATTTAATTGCCAGTTGATTTGCAGATTAGTAATTGGTTTTAATAAGATTTCTTTGGTAAATTTCTCTTTTTTGAAATCAATTAAATCTTTTAATTTATGAATTGACACAAATTTATTCATACTTTCAGAAATCTTTAGTTCGTCTGAATTCAAAAAATTCTCTCTTATTAATCCGTTAATTTTGCCTGTTTCATTAAATAAATTGTCTGGGTCAAAGAGTGGTGTTTTAATTTCAGAAATACCTCCTTCTTGTAAATAATTAATACCCTCAAAACCTTTGCGGGTGGACCATTCATAACCCAGAAATTCTTTAAGACTTTTTTCTTTCTCGGGTGATTTAACTATAATTACTGGATTTTCTTGTGAATATAATAAATAATAATAAGTAAATTTGTCTTTTTCAATTTCAGTTAATTTAGAAATATCGTCTTTTTCAATAATTTTTAAAAATTCGTTTTTTATGTGAATGTCTTCAAATATCCTATCTTTCTTTTTGTCGTCAGAAAACCAATTGTCGGCTCTATTTTTCGCATGTGAAAATGAATTTGGCTTGTTGTCTTTTTTCCTCAAAAATAGAGTGCTTGTATTTGTGCTTGTTTTACTAAACGTTTCTCCACCAGAGATAAAAATCGCTAAGATGTCAAAATTTTTAAATAGAATTTCTCTTGTTTTTATTCCGATTTTACTAGAATCACCTAAAATAGACAAAGGTAATATAATTGCTGCAACTGCTTGAGCTTTTAGCAATTTATCTGTTAATTCAACAAAGAAATATTCAATTTTTTTAAAAGAGGAAGTGTTATTAATAAATTTATATAATTCAAAACTATTTTTTTCTTTATCGGGTAGTGTTTCTAAAAAGTCTTCTACAGAAAATGGCGGATTTGCAAGTAATATATCATATTTTTGCTCGCTTTCACATAAAGCGTCTTGATATTTAATTTCAATATCATTTTGACCATACATAAGGGAAGAAATTTTTGAGACTTTTGCTAATCGGCTTTCTTTTTCAATTCCTGTAATATTTTGTGGGTATTTTTTTATATCATTTGCTTCTAAAGACCTTATTTTTTTTATTTGTTCAGCATATTCATTCAAAAAGTGCCCGCTGCCGCAAGCAAAATCAAGCATTTTAGGAATATTTTTGTTTTGTAGTTTTTCTTTAAGGGGAAGTGAGCAGGTTAAAAATCTTACAATTGGCAAAGGCGTAAAAAACTGTCCTTCAGATTGTTTAACTCCTTGATCAAGTAAGCGCTCGAATAAATCCCCTAATGTTTGATGTTGTTTGTCATCAGTTAGTGAAATATCTTGCCAAAGTGATACAATTTCCATTAAAATTTTAAAATTGTCATCAAAATTCTTTTTATTGTGAACGTCAATAAAAGCAAAATAATTATTTGCATAATATTTTAATTCTGTGAAATATTGATTAATTGTATCTTTTGTAGCATCTGGATCTGTTTTAAACAATTTAAAAGCCTCAGTAATAGCGTTTCTTTCAATATAAGTTACCGGTTCATTTAAATAATCTTCCATTCCTTTATTATAAAGTTTTTGTAATCGATCGACTAATGAGAGTTTATCATCGAAGGCCGCGCCTTTCCAGTAAAACTCTAATTCTTCTCCAGTGATTTCACTATTTATTTCATCAACGATTTTGCAAAGTAATAGATTTAATAATTTGTCAAAAGCGTTTTCGCCACTTCCAACACTATATTTTCTTAAAATAGTTCTAAATTGGTGAATAATAGGCATG
Organism: Candidatus Opitulatrix roisinitermitis; assembly: GCA_031288095.1. GTDB lineage: Bacteria > Actinomycetota > Actinomycetes > Actinomycetales > Bifidobacteriaceae > Opitulatrix. The sequence continues at coordinate 4,339 of JAITSB010000024.1, forward strand.
TCGTAAATTTTATTATTTTGAATATCCGAAAAGGTAAATTTCTTTTTTCCGATTTCAAAACGCGTAATGCCATCTTCAAAAATACCCATAGTTGTAAAGTCTTGGCCATAAGTTTTTTTCCACGTGTTAAACAAATCTCCAGAATTATTTGCATTTTTGTAGGCAAGAGATAATCCTGATTGTTTTAAATATTCGTCATTGTCTTTTAAATTAATTGCTTTATAGTTTCTAATAAGTTCATTGCCATTTTTATTATCATTTGCAAACTCAGAAGTATACAAGACACAAGTGGGAAAATATCTTTTATCGCCTCGACCTATAGCACGGTCTTCCACATAGGAAAATAATTGTGCCCCGCTTTCTTGTGTTTTGTTCCAAGCTTTTTCAAATTCGATACCCGGTTTTTTGCATTCTACTAACATAAAAGTATTATTTTGATTATCAAAAACAAAGATATCGCACCAACCTAGGTTTTTCCCTTTACCTAGTCCTTGAGATTTTTGGGTTTCCAGTTCAATATGTTTTGGCTCATATCCTAATTCAAATAAGCGATGAATACATTCAAAAACCACAAAGTTTTCAGAAAAATTACCTTTTTTGTCAAATTCTAGGTTTGTTATTGTATCGCGATGAATTTTCATTTGATTTTGGTCCTTAGGGTAAATAAATTCATTTTGATCAAAATCTATTCCTAATTTAAATTCATTATTTTTATCTTGATTAAAAGTTTTGAATCTTATATTTGAATTATTGTTATGTGGTTTAAAGTCACCCAATTTATCGAGAAACTTTATTATTCTTTCTTTTTTTATTTCTTTATAAAGTCTTTTACCAGCCATACTTAGTTTTTGATGTTTTTATACTATTTCTAGAAATATCTTTTTTGATTTTTGTTTCATTATCATCAGTTTATCACTGTTATGTTTATTATAAAAATGATAAAATAAATTTATGTCCGTTGCTTTGTTAGGCTTTATTACAATAGTCATATTTATAATTCATGAATTTGAGGAAATTATCTGCTTTAAATGTTGGATTGAAAAATATAGAAAAGACAAAAAATACCAAAAGCATTTGCTTATTCGCCGCCAATGGGCTTATCCCTCAACTCAAACTATTGCTATTATAATTTTTGAAGAGTTTTTGCTTATGGGCTTTTAGACTTTTTTGACCTCGCCAGTTGGATTACGGTTCATAAAAAATGCAGTTTATGGAGTTCTCGAAGCAATTGAGGTCCACCTGCCATTTGGTAGTTTTGTAGGGGAGGTTTTCCAAGAATATTGATTACCCGTTATTGACCACTGAACGAGCCCTTTATAATTATCTGTAACAGCCACAAATTTGTTATTACCATATGATATTTTTTGAAAACTATCTTTTCCTTCTTTAATAGGCCCTTCCCATTTTATGCCATCAGTAGAATACCCTAAGTAGCCTTCTTGGGCGTTTCCACCGACGGCTATAAACTTTCCATTTACAAATATAATATCTTCCCACGTATTTGCAAAAATTGGTTCATTTTTATCTATTAGTTCAGTCAATTTAGACCACTCTATTCCATCACTTGAATAACTTATATTAGTTCCCGATGAGGCGACAAATTTGTTATTACCATAAGCTATTGCTGTCCAGTTGGAATAGCTATAAATTGTGTGGGCAAGCCCATTTTTGGGGTTGGGATCTACTTCAGGGCGAAATGGCTTTTCCCAATTTTTGCCGTCCGAAGAATATGTAATATACCCCTCATTTCCTACTGCAATAAATTTGTTTTGGGCATAAATTATTTTTTTCCAATTAGGATTGACGAGAGAGTTAATTTCCCTAAATGGCTTTACCCACCTTGCTCCATCTGTAGAGTAAGTTTTATAGCCCCCATCTCCCACTGCCACGAATTTATTGTTTCCGTAAGTGACACTATGCCAATTTATAGAATTATCATCAGTTGGAGCACCAGCTATAGACCATATTTCTCCATTAGATGAATAACTTATTAAACCTCCGTTTATAAACTCGCTGTAATTACCGACAGCGACAAATTTTTCTTCGCCGAAAGCTATGTCGTTCCAACTTGCATAGTTATTTTTTATAGGTTCTTCCCAAGTAAGTCCATCGCTTGAATAACTTATATAGCCAGTTTGGTTCATTCCAACCGATCCGGTACCACCGACTATCACAAAATTATAAACTGTGTTTTCATTTTGATTGCCATTTATGTTTTCATTTTGACTGTTACCATTCTTATTTTCACTGCAAGCAGTTAGTGCTAGAAATAGGAAAATTGCATTTATGTAAGATAATATAACAATTAATCTTTTGTGGTTCAATCTATAAACATCCATACTAAAAATTTATCAAAAAAAAAAAAACGCTCACTGTTCCAAAAAATTATTACCTAATTGTTAAATTAAATATTTTTTCCAATCGTCAATATATTTTCCCGAAATTAGCGTGCACCGTTCTGCAAAGCCTAATTTCTCAGAAGATAAATCTTCCGAAAAATTAGTCCGCAGTCCCACTCACTTTTGAAAATTTTCTTGCTTTAAGCATAACTACCGCAAAAATTTTCAAGATAATTTCTTGAAAAACATATTGCGATTTTTGAAAATATTAGTTATCTCTGGTAATAATTTTTTAGAACAGTTCGCTTGGGCAAAAAGTGATTAAATTGTTTTTAGTTAATTATGTTTTGCTAATTGGTAATAATTTTTTGGAATAGTTCGCTCCTGAAAATATAAACTACGCAGATTTTTTTATGTGGGGGCTGGCGTTGGGGTGAAAGCGGCAGTGGGAGTTGGCGTTGGAAAAACGCCTTGAGGCTGTTCAAAATAATTCCAGGTTAGGGCTTGAAGTTGTTCTTTTTCGCTTGTGTCAGTAACTTGACTCATAATTCTATTTGTGGTGCTAATAATGTTAGCAGGTTTGGTGGAAAACCAATGAATAGTTCGGCAAGCTCCTGCTGTTAATGAAAAAACCGGCGGAAGTCGGAAATATAATACCGTATTTATTTTGGCATAAGCTGGAAGCAGTGGAGAATTAACTGACATTCCAGAGAACCAGATTAGTTTTTTTATAGCCCCTACAGAATCTTTGGAAGCAAAATCAATATTATATTGAATAGCTCCGGCATTTGTGGATCCAGAAATTTTAATATCGTATTGCCCGCCGCCGTTATTTGTGCCGGTATCGTCATTTATATCGCGAAATTTTAAATAAATAAAATTATTGTTGCCATCGGTATAATCAGGACAAACTTGTAAATCATTCCATCTGCCCCCTGGAGCGATATTTGCAGTGCCGTCAAACAAGGTTCCGTTTATGGTGCGGGCAGTTTGCAATTTTGTGGCAGAGCCCACATTAACATCAGCTAAATTGTTCTGACCGGTTCCTCCGCGAGAAATAGGCAAAATAGTTGATGATGAAGCAGCATAAGAGTTTATATTAAATCCACTTATAAAAGCCACTGTTCCAAAAAGAAAAGCTATTCCCCAGATGCCTAATTTTTTTACGCTAAGTTTTTTAATTTCCACCTTTTTAATATTAAACAATTCGCTCATAGTTAAATTTTTACAAAAAAAAAAAAATGCTCACTGTTCCAAAAAATTATTACCTAATTGTTAAATTAAAAATTCTCCAGCCTTCGCAAAAAATAGCAATTTTTCGAGCGCTCCGGGCCGCTTGGCCGAGTCATACTCTTCAAAATTAATTTTTTGCCTCCGTTGTAGAATTTTGATTGTTCTTGGTAATAATTTTTTGGAACAGTTCGCTACTGAAAAAAGGGCCCGCAACCCCAGGCGCGAACATACGCACTGTATGAAAAAATGCTTGTTAAATCTTGCATTTGGTGGGGAGTTTAAAAAGTGATGCAACTTTTTTGTTATTTTCATGTAGTATAAACAAAAAATGTTTTTCCGTTGATAGTCTTTTGATTAATAGGTAATTTATATAAAAAATATAACTTTTGAAATATAAGGAGAAAAAATATGGTCAAAAAAGGTCAAATTACAATTATAAGTTCATTCATTGTTTTAGCGAGTTTAATTTTTCCGGTAAGCGCGCCTCTTGCCAGGGCGGATGTTTTGCCGGCTCCAGTTAATGTTAAAGCACAGGCTAATTCAGCTCAAAAAGCGGTGGTGGTGAGCTGGGAAAGGCCACCAGACATTTCAGCACCTTTCATATATTATATTGAATTATTGAATAATTTAGATGTTGTTTGGAAATGGGTGGATGTGAACCAAGATGACACTCTATATATATTCAACAATTTACCACTAGGCTATTATACTGCCAAAGTTCATATTAAAAAGAACAGTATATTAGGGCCGGCAGGTGAATCTAGTTTTGAAAGTAATGGCCATATAAGTGTTAAACCTGAGTCATTTAATGGTTTTTCTGATGTAGATAATTATACAGAAGAATTAAAAAACGCTCTTGACTGGGCAGCATTTTATAAAATTGCTCGGGGTCAAGGCGGAGAATTTAGCCCGAATAATTCTGTGACCAGACAAGAAATGTCATCTTTTCTTTATAGGTTTTATGGCAGTCCTCCAATAGTAAATCAAGCAATAAATTTTGTTGATGTCACTAATATAGAACATAGAGTAGCAATAGATTGGCTCTCATCTGAAGGCATAACAACAGGTTATGATTGCACTGCCAAAGGCAAGCCTAATGCTAAATGCGGCAGCGCTAACGATAAATATTTCTTGCCAGATAATGAAGTCAAGCGCGGTCAGCTGGCCCAATTTATGTATAAATTAATAAAACAACCGCATATAAGTCAAGATGAAATAAATTATTATATAAGCATGTTTGGCGATAGCAGCACTATTACGGCAGACCAAAGTGCGGCAATTGCTTGGCTAAAAAAAGAGGGTATAACCAAAGGCAATGATGACGGAACTTTTGGAGCGAATAATCCTGTTACGCGTATTCAAACGACTTTGTTTTTGCAGAGATTATCTTTGAAGCTTGGAACATCAGCCTTTTTAAAAGAAGCCCAATATACTAGATTGCCCGATTTTGAGGAAAATTCAGAAGAAGAAATAGACGGTGAACCGAATTTTTTAGGAACATCTTTTTTGCGTAAAGATATTAGCGAAATTAATTTTATAAACACTTTACCTAAAGGAGGATCTTCTGAGTGTGTTAATACTGAGAGTGTTTCAGAAGAGATTTTTCAAGGTGCAATTTTAGCTTGCTTAGATACAAATGATTCTAAGTTGACTGTTGGAACTTATGGCGGCGCGTCGGCTAATATTTATAACAGCAATTATTTATTCGGCGGATTGATAAACATGGATGCTGTTACTATAAATATGGCTAATTTATATTCTTCTGAAGTCAAGCAGACAGAATTAATGTTTTCTCGGACAGAGTTAAATGCAATTGCCTTTCCAGAAAAATTTGCTTCTAGGACTCAGAATATGAGAGAAATGTTTTTATGCACTCATTTGAGGGGTAATATAAATTGGACATTAACTGATTTTTTGATCAAAGAAAATCCTAAACTCCCAATTGTAGATAATATATTTAAATGTATGTCCTGGGGGTATAAACCATTTAACTTATTTGTTAAAAATGAAGTATATAGAGAAATGTTAATTGCCCAGGGAACTTATGGACCACCTTTGTGTATACGAGCAGTTGCTAGAAGAACGGAAGATCAATTTTCAGAAAATGACTTACTATGTCCAATACCGTGATAATTTATATGAAGTCAATTAGTATCAAATTTAGATTCTTTTGGGTTTTTGTAATTATATTTAGTTTATTAGAAATAAGTTATCCAGTTTTTAGTTTTGCTACTGAAAGTGTTGCGAATAATCTTAGCAATAATGATATTAAAAACAATATAAAAATATCTTATAATAATATTCAAAAAGTGAGATCTGATTTTAGATTTTATGATGTGCCTTTAGGAAATTCATCCCGAGACGACATAGTTTGGGTTTATCAGTATGGCATTGTTAGCGGATACAGCACTAACAGCTATAAGCCGAGCAATTTAACCACTCGGGGCCAAATGGCAATTTTTCTCTATAATATGGCAGGTCGCCCAGATTTTTCGCCTGGATCAAATCCTTTTCGTGATATAAATGCTTCCACTGTGGGTTATCAAGAAATTTTATGGCTTGTGCAAAATAATATAACCACAGGCACAACTTCTAGCACATATAGCCCTGATGCTAAAATCACCCGCAATCAAATGGCTTTATTTCTGCATAGAATAGGCGGGAGTCCAGAAGTCGATGCTAATTGCGGATTTTCTGATATGAAGACTTTGCCCCAAAATATAAAACAGGCAGTTTGTTATTTAAAAAATACTAGTGTGACAACAGGCACATCAGCTAGCACTTTTTCGCCATTTGATAAAGTTACCCGCAATCAAATGGCTTCTTTTGTAAAGAGAGCTGCTAATAATATTTTGCAAAATGCTTTAAATATATTTGAAACCCCTGATATTTTATTAGCGGCTTTTTTTAGCGGCGATGGCTATAATGTTAATTTATATACTTCTGTTGACGGAATTCATTTTGAAGATCCGAATGAAGTGCCCGAATCATCAATTAGTGTTAATGAAAATAATAATAATCAAAAAACTCCTCAAAATTCTGAAAAATCTGAAGGCTATAAAATATTTTCTTCAGATCAAGAGGCTAAATTTAAGGATTTAATTGAAAAAGATAAAAGTTCAGAATCTTTTCAAACAAATTTAACAGCTTCATATAAACCAGCTTTTAAAGATCCGACAATTGCTTTAATAAAATATAATGAAACATATACAAATTATAATATAGTGGCCGGCACTGATGCCGGAAGCAGCAGTTCTTTGTCTTTTTGGGTTACCACGTCAAAATATTTGTCCAAGAGTTATTGGTCTGACCCATATTTAGTGAAAATGTCTATTCCAGATGGTGTGGCTAAACATTCTGACGGCACAGTTGACACTTGGGCGCCGGAGTTTTTTATGGAAAACAATAATTTATATGTGGTTTTGTCAGTGGGCAATGCTGACACTTATATGGAGCAGGTGGTGGCAAAATGCAATATAACAGGTGTAGAAAAAACTGATAAATTGACGTGTTCTAATCCGCAGAAATTGAATATATCAGGCGCCACAGCTGGCAAATCTGACACTTGTGATTTATCAAAAAATTATAAAGGAAAAATAGATGGTCAAATCATCAAATATGGCAGCGACTATTATTTGGTAGATAAACCTAATGGAATATGTCCTCTTGAAATGTTCACCTCTAAAAATTTAATGGGCCCTTATACAAGAATAAATAGCAATATAACTAATTCTAATAAATTGAATAGTCATGACAATAATGGAACTAATTTGTATAAGACATTGGAAGGAACCTCATCGGTTTTTTTTGATAATAAATTTTTTGGCTATGCTGATAATTTTTTCACAGCGTCTGATGGCAAAATAGATGGTAATATGAATTATTTTGTGTCAGGTTCGGAAAAGTTTAATTTGAGCACAATTCCTAAAAAAATCTCTGGACCCAGGCAAATGAGACACGGCACAGTAATAAATCCAGGCAAAGAGTTTTACAACAATTTAGCCTCTTTTAGAGCTAATGGAGATGGGGCTTATAATTATCCGACATTGCGTATTATACATGAAGGAAAGGTTATGCCAGATGGGCGACGCATTCAAGGAGAATATTACAATATAAAAATATATGCTTATAAGCCTACTGATCGCACAACTGAAAAAAGCTTGGTTCGTTGGTGGGATACCTGGGGTAATGAAAAATTTTTTGAAGTGGAGCCGTTAAAACAAGGTGAAAGCCGTCAATATAATTTTACTATTCCTTTTGATAAATTAGGCGAATCTATTGAGTGGATTTGTAATTGGTCTTTGGAAAAAAATGATTGTTTACTTGAAAGGACATATAAAGAATACATAAAGACCTTTTTTAATCCGCCTAGTATTCAAAATGTTTCTTCTCTGGGGGCAATCTGGGCAGAAAAAAGTGCTGCTAAATCTATTAAGGTCACCTTGGCTCCGCCGATAAGTGACGGCGGTTGGCCAGTTTTGTATTATAAAGTGGAATTAACTAGAAATAAAAAATCAACTTTGGTTAAATATGTTGATGCTGGAGAAAATTCTGTGACTTTTAGCAATTTATCTAGTGGCGAAACCTATTGGCCAAAAGTCACAGCTGTGACGGGTTATGGCACGAGCCCGGCTCATGTTAGGAGCTGCGGTTATGGCTCCAAAGCTAATTGCAATACAGGGATTAAGATTTAGGGTTTTCTGATATCATATAATTATGTTTTTAGAAATAATTACTATTGTGACTATGTCAATAGCGGTGGCTATTTCTTGTTTTATAGCATACATGTGTTATAAAACAGCAAAACGGCTTTTAACAACTTCGGAAGATGACTTGAAAAAATTTAAACCATATGGGTTGTTTAGACGTTCTAGAAAAACTAGTTCAAAATAGACGTTCAAAATTTAGATGTTTATAATTCCGGAGGATTTGCCTGCTAGTCTTTATCCTTTAGCTTGGTTGGTTGGCTCTTGGAAAGGCGAAGGAGTTTTTGCTCAAGGTGAAAATAAACATAAACAATTTATTATAACAGCAGATTTCATAGCTTCTTCTAATGATATAAAATATCAGGCGAAAATTGTTTATAATAAAAAAGTTTGGTTGTCTGAAACGGGCACATTAAAGATAGGAGATGTGCAAAATCGTGATAAATTTATTTTTGAAAATAAAATAAATTCCAAAGGTAAAATGAGCTCTAAGAATAAAATGAGCTCTAAAAATAAAGAGGTCTCTAAAACGCCTTTGACATATTCTTTAACTTTTAGTTTGAAAAATTCTAATAAAGTTTCTACTAAATATTCTGGGTGGGTCAGCAATGGACGAATAGAGTTTAATTCAGAAAAAATCACAGATCTTTCATCGCGGATGAGCAAATCGAGCAGCAAAGTTATTTTGTCTAAAAGAATGTATGGCTATGTTAGGGGTGATCTTTATTTTGCTTGGGATTTAGGAGAGGATTTCAAAAAAACTGATAATTCTTTAAAAGCAGATAGTTCGGTTGAATTGCAAAGATTGCAAAAAGATAGTTCTGTTGAATTGCAAAGTTATATTAGTGCAATTTTGAAAAGGGTTAGAACGAAAGAATAGAATAAAAGGATAAAGCAAAAGGTCTAGAATAAAAAAGTTTGAAGAAAAGAATGAATAATTTTTTAAATAGTCTATAATTATTTTGTAGGTATTTTTACAAAGCGTTGTAATTATAAGAGACTGTGATATTGGAAATTTGATTTTTATTATAAGCAAAGGATGAAAATATGGTAGATAAAATAGAGAAGTATGTGTATAAATTTTCTGAGGGAAATGCCCATATGCGCAATTTGCTTGGCGGAAAAGGCGCTAATTTGGCAGAAATGACTGTTTTAGAATTGCCAGTGCCTCAGGGCTTCACTGTGACAACAGAAGCTTGCACACAGTATTATGAAGACCAAAGAACAATTTCTGAAAGAATAAAAGCTGAAATTTTTGCAAATTTAAAAGATTTAGAGAAACTCACTTCTAAAAAATTTGGCTCCAAAGATAATCCTTTGTTGGTTTCTGTTAGAAGCGGTGCTAGGGCGTCTATGCCTGGAATGATGGATACTATTTTGAATTTAGGACTGAATGATGAAGTTGTGAAATCTTTTGCTAAATTGACTAATAATCCGCGTTTTGCCTATGATTCATATAGACGTTTTATTCAAATGTTTTCTGACGTTGTTGTTGAATTGGATAAAGCAAAGTTTGAAAAAATAATAGATGATATGAAAAAATCTCGAAAAATTAATTTAGATACTGAATTCACAGCTGAAGATTTGCAAGAAATGATTAAAAAATTTAAAGAATTTTTCAAAAAAGAAAAGGGTTATGATTTTCCACAAGAGCCAAGAGATCAGCTAATTGAAGCAATCGAAGCAGTTTTTAGATCTTGGGACAATCCGCGGGCTAATGTATATCGTAAAATGAATGAAATACCTTATTCTTGGGGCACGGCTGTTAATATTCAAGAAATGGTTTTTGGAAATATGGGCGACGATTCAGGCACTGGTGTGGCTTTCACAAGAAGTCCTTCAACAGGCGAAAATAAACTCTTTGGAGAATTTTTAATAAATGCTCAAGGAGAGGATGTTGTTGCTGGAATCAGAACTCCTATGCATATAGATAAATTGTCGGAAATTATGCCAGAGGTTTATAAACAGTTTGCTGAAATTGCTAGTCGTTTAGAAAAGCATTATCATGACATGCAAGATATGGAATTTACTATTGAAAAAGGTAAACTTTTTATGTTGCAGACACGTAATGGCAAAAGAACTGCTAATGCGGCTCTGAGAATTGCTGTGGAAATGGTCAGGGAAAATATGATCACGCAAAAACAAGCTTTGCTTTCCATAGACCCTAAACAGTTAGATTCGCTTTTGCATCCTCGATTTGATGATTCCAAAATTGTTAATATTGAGCCATTGGGGGCTGGGCTTCCAGCATCGCCAGGAGCTGCAACAGGGCAAGTAGTTTTCACTGCTGAGGAAGCTGTCAAACAGCATGAGGCTGGCAAAAAAGTCATTTTAGTCCGTTTGGAGACTTCGCCAGAAGATATAGAAGGTATGAATGCCGCTGAGGGCATTTTGACTGTGCGCGGCGGGATGACTTCTCATGCAGCCGTTGTGGCGCGAGGTATGGGCGTATGTTGTGTGGCCGGTGCTGGCGACATAGTGATGAGTGAATCAGGGTCTTTTGAATTAGGCGGTGTGTCAATTCAGGAAGGTGATTGGATTTCTTTAGACGGATCCACCGGCAATATTTATGAGGGTGAATTGCCGACAGTCCAAGCGACTTTATCAGGGGATTTAGCCAAGGTTATGCGTTGGGCTGATAGTTATAGAGATTTAGAGGTTCGAGCTAATGCTGAAACACCGCAGGACGCTCGTCAGGCTTTGGAATTTGGCGCTCAAGGTATTGGGCTTTGCCGAACTGAGCATATGTTTTTTGGGGCTGATCGTATAAAAATTATGCGGGAAATGATTATAGCAGCATCTAAAGAAGAAAGAGAAAAAGCATTAGAAAAACTTTTGCCTTTGCAAAGAGATGATTTTGAAAAACTCTTTACAATTATGGAGGGCAAAAGTGTCACAATTCGTTTGCTTGATCCGCCTTTACATGAATTTTTGCCTCATGATAGAGATAGTATTGAAGCTTTAGCTAAAGATTTAGGTAAAAAGACTGAAATTGTTGTGGCTAGAATAAATTCTTTAAAAGAAATTAATCCTATGATGGGGTTTAGAGGCTGCAGATTGTCAGTCAAATACCCTGAAATAACGCGTATGCAGATTACTGCTATTATTGAAGCAGCTATTAATTTGCAAGAGAAAAACATATCTGTTGTTCCTGAAATTATGATACCTCTAGTTGGCTCAAAGAAGGAATTAGATTATGTTAAATCGGTGGTTATTACGACTGCTAACGACGTTATTATGAAAAGAAAAACTAAATTGAATTATTTAGTAGGTTCAATGATTGAAGTTCCAAAAGCCTGCATAATAGCTGATGAATTGGCTGAACAGGCGGAATTCTTTTCTTTTGGGACTAACGATTTAACGCAGCTGGGTTTTGGTTTTTCTAGAGATGACGCAGCCGGATTTTTAGAATCATATTATTATAAGAAAATTTTTGAGTCAGATCCTTTTGAAAAATTAGATCAAGAAGGAATTGGTCCGTTAGTCAAAATGGCTTCTGAAAAAGCCAGAGCCACTAAAAAGGATATTAAACTAGGTATTTGTGGAGAACACGGCGGAGACCCAACATCTATAGAATTTTTTCACCTAACAGGTTTAGATTATGTTTCTTGTTCACCATATAGAGTTCCAGTCGCTCGGTTAGCGGCGGCCCAAAGTTCTTTAAGAACGCCAAGAAATATATTTGTTGACACTTTAATAGAATCAGGCAATATTTAAAGCCGGATAATATTTAAAATTATATAAATTAGTTTTTATGAAAAGGGTCGTTAGCATTGTATCAGTGCTAGCTGTGGCGTTAATAGTTTATTTTGCCCGAGGTGAGTTAATTCAAGCTTTTTATCTTTTGGGAAAGCTTAATTTGTGGTGGCTTATTTGGCTTTTACCTATGCAACTTCTAGTTTATTATTCTATGAGTGAGGCTGGAATAAGTTATTTGGAACAAATCAAACAGATAAAAAATGTTTCCTGGTGGACGAAAATAAGAATTGCTTTAGAATTAAATTTTGTTAATCATATTTTGCCCTCAGGCGGAGTATCGGGTGTTGGCTACGGTTTGTGGAGATTAAAAACTGTTGGAGTGGGAAAAACTTATGCCACTTTAACACAAATAATTAGATTGTTAGCAGGCTATATAGCTTATGTGCCAATTCTAATTATAGGCGTTTTGCTGTCAGTTATATCAGGCAACGCCCATTATATTTTGGAAACTGTGGCAACATGTATAGTTATTCTTTTTTTGAGTATTGTTATTTGGTTTGGTTATATTTTAACTAAAAAAAGTCGTTTAGTTAGAATGGCGGGCAGTTTTGTGCAGTTGGTGAATTTGTTAGTGAGAATTATATCTTGGGGGAAAATAAAACAAGCTGTTTCTGAAAAGAAATTTAAAAAAACTTTAATGGAATTTTCTGATATATATAATCAACTTTTTGCAGAAAAAAAACTGTTAATCAAACCGTTTATTTGGGGGTTAGTTTGGATAGCTGGCGACACACTTATGTTTGAAATCACCTTTTTGTCATTAGGGCAAGGAATTAATTTGACTGCTATTTTTTTGGCTTATGGATTTGCTGGAATTTCCGGTTTTATATTTATGACTCCTGGAGGGGCTGGTGCATATGAAGCTGCTTTTATATTTATTTTAGTTTGGAGCGGAATTGCTGCTCCTTTGGCGACTTCCGGAGTTATTTTGACTAGAACAATTTTAATGTTTTGCACCTTGCTGTCCGGAGCATTTTTCTATTATAAAGCTTTGCATACGGTTTAATTTTTTTTTTTTTGTATAAAGCTTGAATTAGTTAATTATTGAAAATCTGCTAAATTATTGAAAATCCGCTAAGTCCATATTATCTATATCAGGAGTGGTTTTAGAAATTTGCATTAAAAATTCGGCGTTGGTTTTTGTTTTACGCAGTTTTCCAATTAATAAGCTAATAGCTTGTTCTTCAGGCATATTTCCAAAAAGTTTGCGTAATTTGAAAATAATTTGCAGTTCTTGAGGATGCATTAGAACCTCTTCACGCCGCGTGCCTGAGGCGTTGACGTCTATTGCTGGAAATATTCTTTTATTAGCTAATTCTCGGGAGAGTTTTAGTTCCATATTGCCTGTGCCTTTGAATTCTTCAAAAATAACTTCGTCCATTTTAGAACCTGTTTCAACAAGTGCTGTAGCAATAATTGTTAAAGATCCGCCTTCCTCAATATTTCTAGCGGCTCCAAAAAACTTCTTAGGAGGGTATAGGGCTGCCACATCTACTCCGCCTGATAAAATACGGCCAGATGGCGGGGCTGCTAAATTATAAGCCCGCCCTAAACGTGTTATGGAATCTAGCAATATCACCACGTCTTTGCCCATTTCCACAAGTCTTTTGGCTCTTTCAACTGCTAGTTCAGCCACAATTGTGTGGTCGCTAGCTGGTCGGTCAAAAGTGGAAGAGATAACTTCACCTTTAACATTTCTTTCCATATCTGTGACCTCTTCGGGGCGTTCATCCACTAATAGCACCATTAGATGGGTTTCTGGATTATTTGTGGCTATAGAATTGGCAATTTGTTGCAAAATTATAGTTTTTCCGGCTTTAGGAGGTGAAACTATTAACCCTCTTTGGCCTTTTCCTATAGGAGCGACTATATCTATAACTCTTTGGGTCAATTTAGGATTTTCGGCTGGTTCTAAACGCAGTCTGTCAACCGGATATAAAGGAGTTAATTTGTTAAAATCTGGGCGTTTTATGGACTCTTCAATAGACATTCCGTTAATACTAGCAATATCTGTTAGCGCCCGATATTTTTGTTTATTTTTGTTTTTTGGAAGTTTGGCAATACCTTCAATATAATCCCCTTGACGCAAGCAGTTTCGTCTGATGGAGCCAAGCGATATATATATATCATCATTAGATGGCAAATAGCCAGCAACGCGCAAAAAAGCATAACCTTCTGTGATGTCTACCAAGCCTTTGACTTCATCAAATTCCTTTGTTTGAATTTGACTATTTGAATTATCTTTATTATTTTTATTTTTTTTCTTATTCTGGCCATTGACATTATTATCATTGACATTATTAGCAGCTCTTTGACGTTTTCTAATTCTTTGGCTGTCGTTTGTTTTAATGTTTTGATTATCGTTTTTTTCGGCATTCAAAATATTTTCGGCATTCAAAATAGCGTTTACAAGTTCAGCTTTTTTTAGATCTTCAAAATTATTTATTTCAAAGTCTTTTGCTAAATTTTTTAGTTCAGCAATTTTTAAAGTATTTAGTGTTTTTTTATCACTCATTTTTTCCTTTCAGAACATCAAGTCCTGGTAAAATTTTTCCTTCCAAAAATTCTAAAGTTGCTCCGCCGCCTGTTGAAATATGGGAAAAATCATTTTCAGTAAAGCCAAATTTTCTGACAGCTGCTGCTGAATCCCCTCCTCCAATAACTGTAAAAGCGCCATTTTTTTTGGCTTGTATTAGAGCTTGAGCAATAGCTTTAGTTCCTGCTGAAAAGGCATCAAATTCAAAAACCCCAGCTGGCCCATTCCAAATAATTGTTTTAGCTAATTGAAGCGCTTCGGTGAAAATAGTAATTGTTTTTGGCCCTATATCTAAACCTTCCATATTGTCTGGAATTTTGTTGCTTGGCACAATTTCCTTATTAGCATTTGGTGAAAATTCACTAGCAGCTATTGTGTCTTCAGGGATTATAAGATCAACTTTATTTTTTATAGCTTGTTCCATATATTTTTTCACATTTTCAATTTGATCAGGCTCTTGCAAAGATTTGCCAATTTTTCCGCCTAGTGCCAAAGAAAAGGTGTATGACATACCTCCGCAAATTAACAATTTATTTGCTTTATTTAAAAGGTTTGAAATAACGCCTAATTTGTCAGAGACTTTTGAACCGCCTAAAATCACTTCTAAAGGGCGTTTAGGGTTTTGAATTGCCTGATTCAGCGCAGCGACTTCTTGACCGATTAGTTCGCCAGCTGCAGATGGAAGTAGTTTAGCTATATCATAGACGGACGCTTGTTTTCTATGCACCACTCCAAAACCGTCTGACACAAAAACATCTCCTAATTTAGCATATTCTTTAGCTAATTCGATTCTTTTGTTTTCAATATCAGAGGTTTCTCTGGCGTCAAAACGAACATTTTCTAATAAAATAATTTCGCCATTTTGCAAATTGTCAACAGCGGATAACGCTTCTTGACCAATTGTTTTGTGGCAGAATTTGACTTTAACACTAGGCAGAATTTTAGCCAAAATCTGGCTAAGTTTAGCGCTGACAGGCTCTAATGAAAATTCCGGATTTATTTCACCTTTTGGTCTTCCTAAATGAGCTAGAATAATTATTTTGGCATCAGATTGGACTAATTTTTTTAAAGTTGGCAAAGCGGCTAAAATTCTGCCGTCGTCAGTTATATTTTTTTTGTCATCTAAAGGGACATTAAAATCTAAACGAACCAAAACTCGTTTGTTTTTTAGATCTTTAAGATCAGATATTGTTCTCAATTTTAAATTTTTTCTCCAACATATTGTGTTATTTCCACTAATCGCGTTGAATAACCCCATTCGTTATCATACCAGGCTAAAACCTTAACTTGACCATCTATTACTTTGGTTAATTTAGAATCAAATATGCTTGAATGTTCGTCTTGCTGTATATCTGTGACAACTAAATCTTCTTCGCTATATGATAGAACATGGGCTAAGTCTTTGTCATTAGCAATGGCAGATTTAATAGCTTGATTGATTTCTTCAGCAGATGATATTTTTTTGCGAGGAATAAATGTCAAATCAACTAATGAACCAGTGGCCACAGGCACTCGAATAGCAAAACCTGTGAATCTTCCCTTTAGTTTAGGGATAACTAAGGCCACTGCTTGAGCAGCTCCAGTTTTAGTAGGAACCATATTTATGGCAGCAGCTCGGGCTCTTCTTAAATCAGAATGAGGACCGTCTTGCAGATTTTGATCTGCTGTGTAGGCATGAATAGTTGTCATAATTCCGGATTCTATACCAACAGTTTCTTCTAAAGCTTTTGCTAAAGGGGCTAAACAATTAGTTGTGCAAGAAGCATTAGAAATAATAGTGTGTTTGGCTGGATCATATTCTTTATGATTTACGCCCATACAAAAAGTTCCGTCCACATTTCCTTTTGCCGGAGCAGAGATTATAACTTTTTTAGCGCCGCCTTTTAGGTGCGCTCTGGCAGCGTCGCCGTCAGTAAAACGTCCGGTTGATTCCACAACAATATCAGCTCCTGCATTGCCCCAAGGAATAAGATTAGGGTCTCTTTCTTCAAAAGTCTTTATTGCTTTACCGTTCACATAAACATTTTCATTGTCAAAAGTCACTTCGGCCTTTTTGCCGTTTATTTTTAGAGGTCCTAGAAGTGAATCATTTTTTAGCAAGGCTGCTAATGTTTTATTATCTGTTAAATCATTAACTGCCACAACTTCCACATCAGCTCCGCTTTCTAGAGCTGCTCTATAAAAATTGCGACCGATTCTTCCAAAACCGTTTATTCCTACTTTTACTGTCATAATATTTCCTTTTCTATTATTTTCTTTTTTATTTTTTTCTTAGAGTAATTGTTATTTATATTTTAAAAGTTATTTGTATTTGAATTTTATATTTTATTTATTTTTTTTTGCCATATCTAGCTTCAAATTTAGCAACCATTCCGCCATCATCAAGTATTTTTTGTTTACCCGTGTAGAAAGGATGGCAAGCCGAGCAAATTTCTACATTTATTTTGCCCGATTTTACTGTGGAACGAGTTTCAAAACTGTTTCCACATGAACAAGTCACAATAGTGTCAACATAATCTGGATGAATTTCTTTTTTCATTATTTGCCTTTCTGACAATGTATAATATGAATTTTAGAGGGTTATTTTATTAATCTCAGAGTTCTAACTGATTTCAACAAATTTTTGATTAGTCCGCTATTCAAGTGGAGTTAACATTAGTTTACCTTAGAAATAATTTAAAGTCAAATTTAATTTATTAATCAAATATTTTTCAGAATTTTTAAAGATTATTTGTGTTAATATTTGGTAGAATAAATATATGATTAAAAACTATCCTTTATACAAAGTGGTTTTTCCATCAAGAAATAGAATAGATTCGGCTGTTGATTGCATTCCTTTATATATTCAATCCGAAATTTCTAAAGTTAATTTCTATGCAAACTGTATAAAGTCAAGAAATCAAATTTCATTGCCTAAAAACACCAAAACGTCTTTTTGTTCTTACTTTAACGCTTTTCCAGCTTCATATTGGCAAAGAAACACTTCATTAAAACAAGTTATTTTAGTTGCTCAAATTCAAGGTAAAGCAGATATATATGTGAAAAAGAGTGACGAATTCGGTAATCAAGAAATTGTTGGTCAATTCGATAATTTTAGCGGCAAGTTGGAGCATAAAATATCTTTAAATAGTTTTGCTAATGGAGGTTGGATTTGGTTTGAAATTGTTGCTAAAGATTCAGTTGTTTTAAAAAATGCCTTTTGGGGGGGAGATGTTCCTAAAGGTTTTGGAGCAGATAGTGCAACGATTGGTATAACAACTTTAAATAAACAGCAATATTGTTTAGAGCAACTGGAAAATATGGCTGAACATTTGGACGAACTCACTAGAATAGATAAAATTTATTTTGTAGATCAGGGGTCCGATAATTTGTCTGAATATAAAGGTGTTTCGCAGATTTTAGATAAATTTAATAAACGTGTTAAAATAATTAAACAAAAAAATTATGGCGGCTCTGGCGGTTTTTCACGTTCTATGTATGAAACGATTAAGGACAATAAATCCGATTATGTTATTTTGCTTGATGATGACACTTTTTTGGAAACTCAATGTCTTGAAAGAGTTATGAATTTTGCTTCGTTATGCAATAATCCAACTATTGTTGGAGGGCATATGTTAACTATGAATGACCCACCAAGATTGCATGCTTTTGCTGAAGGCGTGCGGCGCGATATTTATAAATGGGGGCCTTTACCGGGCACATTTGGGGCATATAATTTGTCAGATCCTCAAAAATTCTTGGTTAATTCCGAATGGCTTCATAAATGTTATGAGGTGGATTATAATGGCTGGTGGATGTGTTTAATTCCAACAAATATCATTCGTGAAATAGGTTTGGCCACTCCAATGTTTATAAAATGGGATGATTCTGAATTCGGTTTAAGGGCTTCAGATGCCGGTTATAAAACTGTTTCTTTGCCAGGCGCTGCTGTTTGGCATGAGGCCTGGGTTGGCAAGGATGACACTGTTGATTGGACAGCTTTTTACCATTGGCGGAATCGCTTTATTGTGGCGCTGTTTTATATGGAACAGAATAAGGCTATTCGTTTTTTGCTTGACACATATATTTGGGCTATAACTATGGCAGCTTCTATGAGATATTCTTTAGTTTTTCAATATATTTCAGCTATGGAGTTTTTATATAATAATCCAGAAGAGTTTATTGCTGATTTGGAAGGTAGAAAAGAGAAGATTGACCAAATGCGCTCCCAGTATACTGATGGTCAGCTAAAAGATTTTTCTGATTTTCCTAGACCAAGATATAAAACTAATAATTCAGAATTTGTGGGAGGTTCTATAACTAAAATTGCTAGTTTATTTTTTGGGCTGTTAAAACAATTCGCTGCTGATAAGCCCCTAGTAGATGGTCGCTCTGATTACTTTATAACACAAGGCAAGGCTTATTGGTGGAGATTGCCTAATATAGATTCTGCTTTGGTCGCTTCAAATGTTTCAGGAAAAGTGGCGCTTCTTAAAAGAGATAGAAAAATGTTTTTCAGCTTAGTTACAAAACTGACAAAACTTCATTTAGCAATTTTTAAAGACTGGAACAATTTACATGAGAAATTTGTTAATGCTCGATATACTATGTCGTCTATTGAAACTTGGCAAAAACTTTTTGAAAAAAATAGTGATCAAGCTAAGAAACGGACTAAGAAATAATTAAAAATGGATGAAGAAGTTAAATTTCAATTCTATGAGCCTGGCCGCTCTAAAGGATTAATTGATTTATTTAAACACACTTATCTTTTGTCATTACTTAGACGAAAAGAAGTGAAAGTCAGATATAGAGGATCATTTTTGGGTCTTGTATGGACATATATTAAGCCGCTGACAACTTTTTTTATTTACTATTATTTTGTTGGCCGAATTATGGGGGCTGACAGAGCTCATGAACATTATGCGATATATCTTTTTTCAGGTTTAATAACTGTGCAGTTTTTTAATGAAACTTTTCGGAATTGCACAAAATCTATTAGAGATAATGCGCCGTTGGTCAGAAAAATTTACCTTCCTAGAGAGCTTTTTCCAATTGCATCTTGGAGAGTGGCAATAACTCATTTTTATCCCCAACTTTTTATTTTATTAGTAGCTTCTATAGTTCAGGGTTGGTATCCTAGCCCTCTGAACGTTTTAGCAATCCTTTTTGGATTTGTGATAGTTTCTGGCTTAGCTATTGGCGCCGGAATGATTTTTGCTGCTATGAATGTTTTTTATCGCGATGCTGAAAATTTTGTTGAGCTTATCACCATGATAACAACATGGTTTTCGCCTGTGCTTTATAAATGGGGAATGATTGAGCAACATATGCCAGCTTGGCTTTTTAAGATTTATATGTTAAACCCTTTGACCACTGCTGTTGAATTATTTCATTATGCTTTTTGGTGGCCAACAAATATAAATTTTGCTAGTTTGGGATTATATATGCCGCCACATTTTTTTAGTGACATTTTAATTAGTTTATTTATTGTGGCATTAGTTATGGTTGTTGGACAAATTACATTTAGAAAATATGAAGGTCGTTTCGCTCAAGAATTGTAGATGCAAAAATTGAGAAATGCGGAAATTATAAGTTAGAAATTGAAATTATGAAAAGCGATAATGTTATTGAAATAAGTAATATAAATAAATGGTTTAGTCTCCATCATAATTATTCTTTAAAAGACGCTTTTGTGAATTTGTTTAAAAGACAAAAAAGAGATAAAAGCCAATTTTTAGCATTATCAGATGTTGTCTTTTCAATTAAAAAAGGCGAGGCGGTTGGCTTAGTAGGGGTTAACGGTTCGGGAAAATCCACTCTTTTAAAATGCATTTCTGGCGTTATAAAACCAGATACGGGAAAGGTTTTGGTGAAAGGTAAAATTGCTGGGCTTATAGAAGTCGGAGCAGGCTTTCATCCAGACTTGACGGGCCGAGAAAATATTTTTCTAAATGGGGCAATTTTGGGAATGTCCAAAGAGGAAATTAATAATAAATTTAACGAAATAGTGGCGTTTAGCGAGATTCCGCAGTTTATTGACACCGAAGTTAGATTTTATTCATCTGGAATGTTTTTGCGCTTAGCATTTTCTGTGGCAATTCATTCAGATCCTGATGTATTTTTAATTGACGAAATTTTGGCGGTGGGCGATGCAAAATTTAGAGCAAAATGTTTAGAGAGAATAAAACTTCTTTCCAAAGCGGGAAAAACTATGGTTATAGTATCTCATGCTGAACAGCAGATTCGCGAACTTTGCACTCGGGCTATTTGGCTAAATAAAGGCAAGATTGAAAAAGACGGTCAGGCAAATGAAGTGCTTGATGCTATGAATAAATTTACTGGCCTTGTTAAAAAATGAATAAAGTTTTTCACGGAGACAATTTATCAGTTTTGAAGTCAATTAAAAATAATAGTATTGATTTAATTTATGTAGATCCGCCTTTTAATACTGGCATAGATCAAAGCCGTGTAATAAAAAAGGTTAAAAAATCAGCTAAAGGCTCCGTCACAGGATTCAAAGGTCAAAAATATGAAGTTAAAGATATGGGCTCTTATTCATATTCTGATTCCTACTATAATTTTTTGGATTTTTTAAAACCTAGATTAGTAGAGGCAAAAAGAGTTTTGAAAAAAACTGGCACATTATATATTCATTTAGATTTTAGAGAAGTCCATTATGTGAAAATTTTCTTAGATAAACTTTTTGGTAGGCAGAATTTTTTAAATGAAATTATTTGGGCTTATGATTATGGCGGAAAAGCTAAAAATAAATGGCCCACAAAACATGATACTATTTTAGTTTATGTGAAAGATAAAAATAAATATTTTTTTTCGTCTAGTTCAGTAGATAGAGAGCCCTATATGGCTCCTGGTTTGGTCACTAAGGAAAAGGCTTTGCGGGGAAAGCTTCCCACAGATGTTTGGTGGTATACAATTGTTTCTCCAACAGGCAAAGAAAAAACTGGATATCCAACTCAAAAACCTTTGGGGATTTTAAAGAGAATTATTTTGGCTTCTAGCAAAGAAGGAGACACCATTTTAGATTTTTTTGCCGGTTCAGGCACAACAGGCGAAGCAGCAGCATCTTTAAATAGGCGTTTTATATTAGTCGACGAAAATGATGAAGCGGTTTTAGTTATTAGAAAGCGTTTTGCTGCTAGAATGCCTGAAATTCATGTGGAATATGCCAAAGTTTAGTTTTTTTTATTTTTTTCTGGAAAAATTTAGACGAGTTATATTTTATATAAAATTTTTTAGAGTTTTTTTTAGAAATTGTATAGGGTTTTTGCATAAAATAAATTTTTTGAA
>JAITSB010000012.1 GCA_031288095.1 Candidatus Opitulatrix roisinitermitis
ATATAAAGGACGTTTATTCATGTGATATGAAGCAGCCTTCAGAAAACAGGGGTGATGAATCGTCAGTTGGACGTATGGTGGCCAATTCCTATAAAGATTATGTTTCTGCTCAGCTAAAAAGGCATATAGATATTGGAGTAACCCAGCCAGGTTCTCTTAGGACTGATGCTATACCTAATTCTGATGGCAAACTAACTTATGGAAATGCTGTTAGTATTTCTCCTTTTGCTAATGAATTATTTATTTCTGAATTAACGGGGGCTCAGTTGAAGCAAATTTTAGAAGAACAATGGCAGGTTGATTCACAAGGGCAAAGACCTTCTAGACCGTTTTTAGGGCTGTCTTTTAGCGCAGGTTTCACTTACACTGTTGACACTTGGGACCCAAATGCCGAGCCGGGAAATCATGTATTATCTATGTGGGTTAACGGCAAGCCGGTTGAAAATGATAAAATATATACTGTTATAGAAACATCTTTTTTGCAAGCAGGCGGTGACAATTTTCGGGGATTTACTGTCGGCAAGCATTCTGATTCAGGTTTTATAGATTCAGATGCTTTAATAAACTATGCAAAGGATAAAGGCTTGAACTATAATTTTCAGTCAGATTATGCTCGCAGTTCGGCTATTGTAAAAAATCAATTGTCGGAAAGCATTAAGGCAGGTTCTGTTTTCAGCCAGACTATTGCAAATTTAAATATATATTCTGATGGAGCGCCCCAAAACAAAACTGGAGAGGTTTATTTATTAGAAAATAATTTAGAAAAAAAGATAGGGGCATTTAAAGTTAATAATGGGCAATCAGATATATCTGCTAAAATTCCAGATAATATTTCAAGTGGTAATTATATTATAAAATATATTGCACATCCTTCTAATACAACAATTTACCAAAATATTTCTATAATTTCTGACAATTATCCAAACCCTTTTTATCCCGACACAGGGTTGCCTTTTAAAGAAATACTATTTGTTTTTATTATTTTGCTAATTAGTGCAAGTGTTTGCAAAAAAGCCTCTAAATTTTAAATTTAAATTCGAATGAATAAAACCGATAAACCCCCAAAAAAATTTATTTTAAGTCTTTTTTCGCGCATTTTTTTAATATTAGCTGGAATAGTTTTATTATATATAATATGGTTAATTGTTTGGTCGGGAATCAATTCAGCAAATATTCAAGAAAGGGCTTTGCAGCAGGCTAATTTAACTAGGCCGCTAGACATTTCTCATCCATGTCCTGAATATCGCGATAATTATCCAGAATTGGCTAGTGTGCCTGATGGTCAAATTATTGGACAAATTTTTGTGCCTAAATTTGGTAAAGAATATTGGCGAACTCTTTTTCAAGGGTCTGATAAACAAATGCTTGATACTATGGGTTTTGGACATTATGATAATTCCGCTATGCCAGGAGGAATAGGAAATTTTTCGGCGGCAGCTCATAGGAACGGCTATGGAGCATCTTTGGAAGATATTGATAAAATTTCTAAAGATGATTTTATAGTTATTAGAACACATGATTATTGGTTTGTTTATAAGGCTACTACTAGCGAAATAGTTCAGCCGGATGATACAGGGGGGATTTTGCCTGTGCCTTATCAGCCAAGTGAAATGGCTAGTGAAAGGCTTTTGACATTCACAACTTGTCATCCTAAATATTCGACTGATCAAAGATATATACAGCATGCTAAAATAGATTATTGGGCTAAGGCTTCTGAAGGTGTTCCAAAAGTTTTGCTAGATGCTGGTGTTTTACTGTAAACTTAATCTATGGCTTTAATATTTTCTAAAAACCGTTCTGGGGAGTATGGCTATGATAGACAGGCAGTTGATATTTTTTTTGCAAATTGTCAAACAGCTTATGAAAGCCAGCCAGCTTCAATAGATGTTTTGAAATTGGCTAATAGCTCTTTTCCTTTAGTTAAGGTAGGCTATTACACTGCGGAAGTTGACCAAGCCATTAATAAATTAATTTATTCAGTTTTAGAATATAAAAGAGATTTAGCACATAATTCAGGACAGCAAGATTTATGGGAAAAAGAATATTCTAGAACAATTTATGATTTGGAGAGTACTTTGAATGCTGACAAGGGCAAAATGTTTTCTAGAGGAGAAAAAAAAGTTTTTTCGTATAAAAGGCGTCAGGTGGAAAAATTTATGGATAAGTTGAAAAAGTATTTTTTTGAATCAGGCAAAAAAATCACCTTAGAAGATTTGGATAAAGTTTGTTTCTCAGTCACTAAACGAGCTTCAGGCTATTCGGAAAAAGAGGTTGATCAATTTTTAAATAAAGTTAGAATTTTATTGTTGACACCGACTAGGAAAACTAATAGTGTTTAAAATTTAGTATGCCTAAAAAAATAGTTGTTTTGGGGTCAACAGGCTCTATTGGCAGGCAGGCTTTAGAAATAATTCGTCAAAATCCGACGCAATTTAGCGTTTTAGCCTTAGGCGCTTATGGAAATAACAAAAAACTTTTCACTGAGCAAATTGCTGAATTTAAGCCTAAAAAATATGCTACTGTTTTAGATGATGGTATTGAAAAAGTAAATTTGTTGGCTAGAGAGAAATGTGATATTGTTTTGAATGGCATAGCAGGTTCAGCTGGAATTGAAGCTTCTGTGAATGCTTTAGAAAAAGGCAATTATTTAGCATTAGCCAACAAGGAATCCTTAGTGGTGGGAGGAGAATATTTGCTATCAAAGGTTAGGTTTGCTAATCAAATAGTTCCTGTGGATTCAGAGCATTCTGCAATTTGGCAATGTTTACAATCGGGCAAGAAACAAGAAATAAGTAGATTAATTTTGACAGCTTCGGGAGGCCCTTTTCGCAAATTTAAACTTAGTCAATTAGAAAATATTACGCCAAAACAAGCCTTGTCTCATCCCACGTGGAATATGGGGCAGCTAGTTACTATAAATTCATCTAATATGGTGAATAAAGCTTTGGAAATTATAGAAGCTCATTATCTTTTTGGAATAGATATAGACAAAATAGATGTTGTTATTCAGCCGACCAGTTTTGTGCATTCAATGGTTGAATTTTTTGATGGTTCCACAATTATGCAAGTATCTGCGCCAGATATGAAATTGCCTATTGCTTTAGCTTTAAATTATCCTAATAGATTAGAAAATTCTATAAAGCCAGTCAGTTTTTTAGATAAAGAAGTTTTTGAGTTTGAGCCTTTAGATAATAGTAAATTTCCGATTATTCAATTTACTAAAAATTTTTTTAAAGAGAATAAAAATTTGAGCATAGTATTTAATGCTGCTAATGAAGAATTAGTTAAAGCATTTTTAAATAAAAAAATTGCCTATTTAGATATTGTCCAGATATTGAAAAAGATAGTATTAGATTATAAAATTGATCATGATATAGTTAATATAGACATAATTCACGAAATAGAGAATGATGTTCGTAAAATTACTAGAAACTTTATAAGCAAAAAATTGTGAATCAAAATAATATAAAGTTTTAGCAATTTGCTAGAATTTTTTAAAACTAAAAAAAGGAAGGGAATAAATGGTTGTTGCTATTCTCACAATTATTATAATAATTGTCGGTATTACATTATCTGTGACATTGCATGAGGCAGGACACACTTTCACAGCAAAGGCTTTTGGGGTGCCAGTTTCTGAGTTTATGGTGGGTTTTGGACCAACGCTTTTTTCTAAAAAAATTGGTGAAACAGAATATGGTTTTAAACCTATTTTACTAGGGGGTTATTCTAAGATTTTGGGAATGTTTCCGCCGACAAACCCTAATTGGAAAGATAAAGGGCCTTTTAGAAATATTATAAAAGACGTCAGAGCTGAATCTGCTAAATCTATGGAAGGGTATGATTCTAATAGAGCATTTTATTGGCTTTCAACACCTAAAAAAGTTTTAGTTATGGCAGGAGGAACGCTAACTAATCTTTTATTAGGATTTATATTTTTTGCTTTAGCATTTTGCACAATTGGCGCTTATCAACCAAGCACAACTCTGCAAAGTGTCGCCCAATGTTTAGATGGTTCTGATAAATGTTCGGAAAGCGCTATGACGCCAGCTGCCCAAGCTGGGTTAAAAAAAGGCGACGAAATAATTGAAATAAATGGTCAAAAAATGGTTTCCTGGAATCAGATTTCTGAAGTTGTGTCAAATTCTGGCGGCAAGGAATTAGAAATATTTTATAGGGTTTTAAATCAAGATCAATCTGCTAATAATGTCGCTGCTAAAACAACTGTGATAAGGGTTCAATCAAGCTCTATTAAAAAAGCTGTTGTAAAACCAGTTTTAAATAACGGTCGTTATATAATAGGGGTGACATCACAGGCTGTGCGCCAGCCAGGTTCTTTGCTTGATGCCGCTCAAATAACATGGCAAGCATTTAGCGGCACAGTTTCTATGGTCACCACTTTGCCATATCAGACATATAAAGCTATTGAATCCATTTTTACACAAGAAAAACGTGGTGGAAACACTGTTTTATCATTGGTCGGGGTGGGTCAAATAGCTGTTGATCAGACAACTGCTACTAATGACAATTTGTCGCGCATTGCTTCTTTGCTTTCGCTTTTGGGTTCATTAAATATTGCTTTATTTGTTTTAAATTTGATTCCGCTTTTGCCTTTAGACGGCGGACATGTGGTTAATTCATTATATGAAGGTGCTAAAAGAGCTATTGCTAGAATAAGAGGCAAGAAACGCCCGGCCCCTTCAGATTTATCAAGGTCTATGCCTTTGGCTTATTTTGTTTATGGTCTATTGATATTTTGCGGCGTGGCGTTAATTTTAGTTGATATTCTAAATCCTATAAAATTGTAGTGAATTTATTTTATAAATGTTAGATTTAGCGCTTAGTGCCTAAATAGCAATTTATTTACTCTACAATATTTATATGAGCAAGGAGAACAGAAATAACAAAAGAGTAGTTGTTTTGACAGCTTTTTTTGTTACAATAAGCCTTATTTGCGTAAGCCTTACTGTAATACTTTTTGCAAATTATAATAAAGATAATTTGTCAAATGGAGCAAATTTATCTCAAAATGAAGTTGCTTGGAATCAAGCATATAATAATGGGGTGGATTTAGGGAAAGAACAAGCAAAAGATAATGTAAATCAGACAAAATCAAATGATAAAGTAATTGAAAAGCCTTATAATTTAGAATTTGATGAAAAGGGTGTTGATAATCACACAGTGGTTTTGACAGTGGATAGAACCAAATCATTTAATGAAATTGCTTCTGATCTAAAACCGTATTTTTCTGAAAAAAATATAGATTTAGCATTGCAAGATTTAGGAAATTTAACAAATTATAATTATAATCCAGCTATTTCTATTTCGGCTAAATCTGATTTGGACGATTTAGATATAAAAAATTTGCAGCAACGCGATAGTTTAGTTAGTGTTGCTAGAGAATTAGAAGTCAAATTGGACGATTATTCGCTAAACCCAAATGATTCTTATAACTTGACTGATTTGCCTTCCTACGCCTTTAGAGACTATAATCAGTCAAATCCTGGCGCGTCGTCTGTGGCTAGCGCTTGGCAATATTTGAATGGGAAGAATGTAGCAAATAAAGATTCGGTCCCAGTAGCTGTTATTGACTCTGGATTTACTGCGTCGTTAGGCGGTGAATCAGATAATATAATACCTAAATGCGATTTTGGCGAAGGGGCGGCTGATTGTAGCAAAACAACTGTTGAACCTAATCCAGAAGCGAGTCCATCTAAAGCTCCAAATCATGGAACTGTGACCAGCCAAATTATTTCTTCAAGCACTAATAACGCTATAGGCGGTATGGGTATTAGTTATGATTCGCCAGTATATTTTTATAAAGTTGCTACCACAACAGGAGATTTAAGTAATGGAGCAATAGTAAATGCTATAAATAAAGCTGTGGATGATGGTGCAAAAGTTATAAATATGTCATTTGGCGCTTTGTGCGATTATTGTTCGCCTGAAGGCGGGTCAGAGGACCCAGATAAGCCGTCTGGTCCATGGGATACTGCTTTGGAAGATGCCTATAAAAAAGGCGTTATACCAGTCGCATCGGCTGGTAATAGCCGAGCTCGAGCTGGCTATACATGTCATCAAATGACGCCGGCTTTATTGAATTCGGTTATATCTGTGGCTGCTACAGATATTGAAGGAAAACCTAGCTACTTTACTGATTGCAGCGAAACAGTTGACGTGGCAGCAGCTGGAGTGGATGTTAGAACTATCACTAATCCGCGGCAAATACAATTAACTGATTGGGAAACTGGAAGCGGCACAAGTTATTCGGCTCCTGTTGTGTCTGGTGCAGCAGCGGTTTTGCAGCGTTTGAATAGCAGCCTTGCGCCTGCTAAAATTGTTGATATTTTAGAAAGAACTGCTCACGATGTTACTAAGTTTTCAGGTATATCAGGAGATATTTGCAACACCCAAGAAGGTGTGCACGCCGGCAAAGATATTTGCACGGGTTATGGAATTATAGATTTAAATGAAGCAGCTAAAGAAGCGGTGCCAGAAGGACCAACTCCTAGCCCTGTGCCAACGTATAGCCCTGTGCCAACGCCTAGCCCCACACCAACATCGAATCCAGTTGATAAATTCACTGATATAGCCGCCGATTCTCAATATGGAGATATTATTTGGCTGCTGGAAAAAGGCTTTGCTGATGGTTATATTTGCACAGATGAAGGCGTTCCATATGCTAAATGCCAAAAGTCTGGCTCCAAGGTTTTTATGCCTGAAAATGGCTTAACAAGAGGGCATATGGTGACATTTTTATGGAAATATTTTGGCAAACCTTATATAGATCCAGCTTGGACATCTCCTTTTGTAGATATTGAGAATTATGCTGAAAAAGATAAAGTAATTTGGGCATATAATTTAGGATTAACTAAAGGCACAGATACTAAACATTTTTCGCCTCAAAAAGTAGTTACTAGATATCAAGCTGTTCAGTTTTTATATAATATGTCAGGCAAGCCAAAAGTGAAAGAAACTTCATTTTTTGTTGATATAAATCCAGCGTCGCCATCTTATGAAGCCATAATTTGGGCGGCAAGCAAAGGTATCTATACAGGCTATGTTTGTGAAGCACCAGGTCTGCCAAATGCGGAATGTTTAAAAGCAGGTGATAAACTATTTAAAGGTGCTCACAAAAATTCGCGTGGGCAATTAGCCAAAATATTGCATCAGTATTATTTGGCTAAATAAAAAGGACAGTGGCTCAATTGGTAGAGCATCGGTCTCCAAAACCGAGGGTTGCAGGTTCAAGTCCTGTCTGTCCTGCTGTATTATATTAAAACCGTCAATTAGGGGACACCCCTAAAACCCCGTATCGTGCTGCCAATTACTTTAATAAAGTGTTTATGTTAAACTAGATAGATAATATATTTATTTAAATTTTGAGCTATGGTGTAATTGGCAGCACGAGAGTTTCTGGTACTTTTAGTCTAGGTTCGAATCCTGGTAGCTCAGCGAATAGATTGCTGAGCGATTCGAACCTAGACTATTTTAGAATTGTCATTTTTAAATTTCCGAAAGGAAATTCTGTGTCCGAATACTGGTAGCTCAGCGAAGTTAATTTTTAACAAATGATTAAAAAATTTAAAAGGCAAAAAAGGCAACTTGTGCAAAATATGCACAGGTTCAAAAATAAGATTGAATATAAAAAATAAGATTGAATATAAAAAAGCTGTACGCCAACTGGGACTCGAACCCAGGACCTGCAGCTTAAAAGGCTGTAGCTCTACCAACTGAGCTATTGGCGCATTTATAGACAGTTATTTGTATAAAATAATGCTATATAAACAGTATATAGTATTTTGCGAATTATTTTAAAAAGGTAAAAGGTTACGAATATAATCTTTTTGACCTAATTACTATTTTTTTAAAGCGGTTTTTAAAAGTAAACTATTATTATGTACTTAAAATCCCTAACTTTAAAAGGGTTTAAATCTTTTGCCTCTCCTCAAACTCTGCATTTTGCAGAAGGTGTTAGCTGCATAGTTGGGCCTAATGGCTCTGGTAAATCTAATATATTAGATGCTATTGAATGGTGTTTAGGTGA
>JAITSB010000016.1 GCA_031288095.1 Candidatus Opitulatrix roisinitermitis
ATTTGTTGCTCTATTATATGAGAGAATAAAATTAAATTCCAATAGACCTTATAATCCAAGTTCATTGGAAGATAAAAAAGTTTTTCAGAGTATTGAAATTAAAGAAAAAGCCCTTAAAGATCTTTTGCAAAAACATCATGCTAATGAAACAGTTATGGCTTCTCTCAAAGCTAAAATAGATACTTTATTAATTGCTCTTGATAATGACGGCGGAGATATTCTGAAAGCTGCCAGCATCTTTCCAAAGAAGTTTTTGCAAAAATGGTTTGATGAAAAGCCTAATAAAGCTTTATCTGAATTAGGCTTAGCGGATATAGATTTTGAGTTCAAGGAACTATTTTCACAAATTTTAGAAAAGTTTTATATTTTTGCTAATTTAGAAAATGCTAAAAAGCATTTGGAAAAATATCCCACACATTTTGCTATATTGACAAATGGGGACATGATTGTGACATCTTCAGTTTTTACAGATTTGGATAAAGAGGGGTTTTTAGTAATGAAAAATGCTTTGGGGGACGCTAAAAAAGAAATAGCCAAAACTAAAACTAATCAAACTAATTTAGATTTAAAAATTGGCTTAATAAATAAGGAATTAGCTGACTTAAATAGCAAAAAAGCAAAAGTCTTGCAAAAATACGAAACTGATATTTTGGCTATTGATCAAAAATTAAAAACCGCATTAGAAAAAGCTGAAAAAAATTTAGTTGCAATAGATAAAAGAATTTTAGATTTAGAAATTTTTCAAAAAGAGATTTCCAAAGAACTTATATCTCGAGATTCTAATATAAACCAATTGCGCAAAACAATAGATAAATTATCTGATGATCTGAATTCACATAGAGATTCTTCGCATGAAATTGATCTAAAAAGACAGCAAGTTGAAATTAAAATTAACCAATTCAGGCAAGCGGCTGTGGAAAATTTGCATCAAAATATTGAACAATTAGAAAAAACATTAGACAAAAGTTTATCTTTTCCTCTTTCAGAAATTTCCAGACAGCAATATTCACTTGATCTAGATAAATTAGCTGGTAAGTTGGCTAGGCTAGGAAAAGTTAATCCATTGGCTTTAGAAGAATACGAAGCAATAAACAAGCGTTTAGAATTCTTAGCTTCACAGTATGATGATTTAGAAAAAACTCGAATTAATTTGAAAAAAATTGTTAGAGATTTATCGCATAAAATAAATACTTCTTTTGAATTAGCATTCCAAGATACTGCTAAAGAATTTGATATAATTTTTAAAGAATTATTTCCAGGCGGTCAAGGGAAATTGGTTTTAACAGATGAAGAAGGGGGAGCGGGAATAGATGTTAAAGCCTCGCCGGAGGGCAAAAAAATGATTAGCCTATCGCTAATGTCTGGCGGGGAAAGATCTTTGATAGCCCTGGCTATGTTAGTCGCTATTTTTAAAGCGCGTCCTTCACCTTTTTATATTTTGGATGAGGTCGAGGCAGCTTTAGATGACGTTAATTTACAAAGAGTTTTGAAATTGTTTAATTCTCTAAAATCATCCAGTCAATTAATGGTTATAACGCACCAAAAGTCCACTATGGAAGTAGCAGACACACTTTATGGAGTGACTATGAGAGGTGATGGAATAACTCATATTTTGTCTCATAGGTTAGCTAATTGACATATTTAGATTGGGCTTCTGGCTGGCCTATAAATCGGGCTGCTTTAAAAAAATATAATGAGGTGGCTAAATTAAAAGGCAATTTTTCCTCAACACATAAATATGGTTTTCAAATTTTTAAAATCGTGGAGCAAGCCCGTTCAGATATTGCTAACTATTTGCATATAAGACCTAAAAATATAATTTTCACTTCTGGCGGCACGGAGTCAAATAATTTAGCATTGCAGGGCATTTATAGAAAAATTTATAAACAATTAAATGGTCAAAAAAAAATAATTGTGACAACTCTTATGGAGCATCCTAGCGTGGTAAATACAGCTAGAAATTTAGCAGGTGAAAATATTATTTATTTGAAAAATGATAAATTTGGTTTAGTGGATCTGTCAAATTTGCAGTTAGTACTTAACGAATTTTATAATGAAATTGCCTTAGTTAGCGTCCATTATATAAATAATGAAATAGGCACTAAACAAAAAATAGAAAAAATTAGTCAAATGTGTTTAGAAAAGTCAATTCCATTTCACACGGATGCAGTTCAGGCTCACGAATTTTCTCAAAATCACGCTTTTAGCAATTTTTTTATGTCGATTTCTTCACATAAAATAGGCGGGCCTGGGCAAATAGGAGTTTTAACGGTGCCTGATTTTAATTTGCTGGATCCTGTTATGTTAGGCGGTGGGCAAGAAATGGGTCTACGTAGCGGAACGCTTGGCGCCGCGTCTATTGCTGCTTTTGCTGAAGCTTGTAAAGAAATGTATAATTCAAATAAAGATATTTTGAATAAAAAGTTTTTCAAATTAGCTAATAGTTTTTTTCAAAGCAATCTTTTGGCAGATAACACAGAAAATTTGCCAAATAGCAGATTTTCTTTAAATGGGCCGCCGATAAATGATTTAAATAGAGTAAATTATATTATCAATTTGTCAATTAATTCCAATAAAAGCCCTGATGAAATTGTTTATTTATTTGATTCAAATAATATAGCAATAAGTTTTGGTTCAGCCTGCTCAGCTAAAACATTAGGCCCTTCAAATGTTTTGCTAGCCTTAGGACAAAATGCTGATCAAGCAAGTAAGGGTTTGAGAATTTCTTTTGGGCCAAGCACGAAAAAGTCTGATATTAACAATTTTTTAGCGGTTCTAAAATTAATTTAAAAGTTTTAGTGTAAAATATATATATGGCACAACCCCAAATTTTGGCAAATCGTTTTGAGGTTAAGCGTCATAAGTTTAAAATAGATGATTTTGAAATAAATTTGGGCTATGACAAGCTTTTAGAACAAGATGTTTTTTTATACACAACAAATCGAGCAGTTGATTCTAGTCTATTACAAAAGGCTTATCGTCGAAACTCGGACATGATTTTGCCTGTTTTATCAGATTTTGAACTTGATGATAAAAAATTTTTGTATACCACAAAGGCTCAATTAGGCACAACTTTGAAAAGACAATATTCAAAAAAAGCTTTATTAGAAAAACCTTTGTCTAAAAATTTTATAAATGATTTTATTTTCACAATTGCTAAAGAATGCCAAAAAGTGGGGCGTATTGAAGGGTATCCTTTAGGGATAAACCCTGAAACCGTGCTTTTAGATAAAATAGGAGATAAAATCACTCGAATAACTATTATAGGACAGGGGCTTATAGTTAATAAAGCCAATTTTAATCCTTTTGGCTATAGTGATTTAGCAGATCAGTCTAGAATGTGTGCTAATGATTTAGTGAATTTATATAACTATTTACAAATTTCTGATTTAGCTATTGACAGCACTCAAGATGTTGATAAAATTAATGCTAAAAAATTTGGGTTTGATACTAAGATTTTATCAGTTGATAATTTGGTAAATTATTTGCAAAGCCGAGATGCTAAAATTATTCAATATAAAGCTAATCAGAGCGGTTTTGACGAAAATAAGGCGGATAAAAACAATCTTGTTAAAAATAATATCACCAAAACTGCAGGTGTTCAAAAAAACAAAATTCCCCAAGAGACGTTGGAAGAAAAAGATTTTGTTAAAAACAATTTTGAAAAAGATTTTGTTAGAGACAGTTTTGAAAAAGATGATTTTGCAGCTGATTTCTTGCCGAAAAAACATTCTAAGAGTGTTATATTGTTTATATATCTACTTTTGGGTGCAGTAGTTTTGGCAACTATCGGAGCTATACTTGTGTTAGCAGGTGTAATTGGATGATTGTGTTAGCAGGTGTAATTGGATGAGAATTGTTGATGTTGTAATTATTGGTTCTGGCCCGGCAGGATATACTGCTGCTATATATTTGGGGAGAGCTGGCATAAAACCTGTTTTGGTGAGCGGACTTTTGGAACCTGGAGGAGCTTTAATGAAAACTGGACTTGTGGAAAATTTTCCTGGATTTGAGCAAGGAATTGAAGGTCCGGTTCTTATGCAAAAAATGCAGAAACAAGCTGAAAAGTTTTTTGCGCAAATTATTTCGGACGATGTAGTTGACATAGACTTTTCTGACAAAATTAAGTTATTGAAATTATCTGATGGTTCTGCTTTACAGGCTAGAGCAGTGATTATAGCTTCTGGCGCAAAATATCGTCATTTAGATATTCCAGGAGAAGCCCAATTTGCTGGAAAAGGTGTTTCTTATTGCGCCACTTGTGATGGTTTTTTCTTTTCTGGAAAAGAAGTTATTGTGGTCGGCGGAGGAGACACTGCTATAGGAGAAGCAATTTTTTTGTCTTCTTTAGCGGCAAAAGTCACTGTTATTCACCGCAGAGACCAGCTTAGGGCCACAAAAACATTAATTGACAAAGCTAATTCTATTTCCAATATAGAGTTTATTTGGGATTCTGTTGTGGCTGAAATTGAAGGCGATGAATCAGGGGTAAAAGGAATAATTATAAAAAATGCTAAAGCTTCGGAAAAACGAACTTTTGCCTGTCAAGGTGTTTTTATAGCAATTGGGCATAACCCATCCACGGCTATTTTCCAAAATAAACTAGATTTAGATGATAACGGCTATATAAAAGTTAAAGCAAATAATACGTCCACATCTGAAAAAGGAGTTTTTGCAGCTGGTGATTGCACTGATGGCAAATATCGTCAGGCTGTTATAGCTTCAGCCGGCGGCGCCAAGGCAGCTTTGGACGTTGACGAATATTTGAAAGAAATAGATTAGGTTTATTTTTTTAGGATATATTATATGAAAGATCTTTTAGCTAAATACCGAAAATTAACCATAACGGCAATAATTTTATTTGTTTTATCTGTAGCAACAGTTTTGGGAACTTTTGATTTCATTTTTCCAAAAAATTATGTATCTGCACATTATGATGTCCCTTGTTTAACTCCTGCTGTTCAAAAAGCCGTGAATTATAACACTGTGCATTTAAGGGTTTTAAATGCTTCATCTCATGCAGGTCTTGGCCAAGCAGTTAATTTAACATTGCTCCAAAGAGGCTTTTCTTCGCATGGGTATAATAATTATCCAGATGGAAATTTGTATAATACTAAAATAGTTTTTGGTGCAAATTCTATTAAGGAAGCTTATACTTTAGCTTTAATTTTTGATAAAGTTATTTTGCAAATGGATGACCGACAAGACAGTTTAATAGACGTTGTTATAGGCGAAGATTTTACTGATTTTAAATCAGCTGATTTAAATAATTCAAATCAGATTATTACAGCTTTTTCAGGATGTGTTGATCCCTCTATTATTAAACCATCTCCAGCGCCAAGTCATGAAATATATCAGCCTAGTGAAATTGCTGGGCAGCCGCAGAATTCAGAAAGTCAGTCAGATGATCAGTCTAATGAAGAAAATAATAGTAATAATAGTCAATCTGATAGCGAACAATTAGATAACACTAATTCTGGGAACAATCAGTCTGAAGATAATCAGGGAGAATAAATGGCAAAAACAATTTTGGTGACAGGCGGCGCAGGATATATAGGTTCACACACCGTTGTGGAACTTTTAGAGGCGAAATATAATGTGGTGGTTATTGACAATTTATATAATTCTTCAATTGGGGCAATTCAAGCTATAAAAAATATTACCGGAAAAGATTTGATTTTTTATAAAGGTGATTGTGCTGATTCGGATTTTGTTAAAAGCGTTTTTGCTAAAAATTCAATTGACGCAGTAATTCACTTTGCCGGGTATAAAGCAGTCGGCGAGTCGGTTGAAAAACCTTTGTTTTATTATGGAAATAATTTAGGTTCAACAGTGACGCTTTTAGAAGTTATGAAAGAGTTTTCTTGCACAAAATTTGTCTTTTCTTCGTCAGCCACAGTCTATTTAGATCCAAAAGATGTTAAATATAATGAAACCACCACTCAAACAAACA
Source organism: Candidatus Opitulatrix roisinitermitis (assembly GCA_031288095.1). GTDB lineage: Bacteria > Actinomycetota > Actinomycetes > Actinomycetales > Bifidobacteriaceae > Opitulatrix. Next base: position 5,954 of record JAITSB010000016.1, read on the forward strand.
GGCCTTTTTCGCCTTATGGCTCAACTAAATTAGTTCAGGAATATATTTTAGAGGATGTGGCCAAAGGGTCTGAGTTTGAAAAAGTAGATGGATTGCAAGTTGTGTCTTTGAGATATTTTAACCCAATAGGAGCACATTTTTCAGGCGATTTAGGAGAAGACCCTAATGGAATACCTAATAATTTGGCGCCATATATAACCCAAGTGGCAGTTGGTAAATTAAAAGAGTTGCAAATTTTTGGTGATGATTATAAAACACCTGACGGAACATGTTTGCGCGATTATATACATGTTGTGGATTTAGCTAAAGGTCATTTAAGCGGCTTAGAATATATTTTTGCTAAAAAAGGCAAGTTTTTTGATCCAATTAATTTAGGAACAGGTGCCCCTGTAAGCGTTTTTCAAGTTGTGGAATCTTTTGTTAAGGCAGTTGGCAGACCGATTCCTTATAAAGTAGTTGGCAGAAGGTCAGGAGATTTGCCCGAATTTTATGCCGACCCTGAAAAAGCTAAAAAAGTTTTGGGCTGGCAAACAAAATTAGATTTAGACAAAATGACAGCTGATTCATGGCATTGGCAAAAACGTCATCCTAATGGTTTTGAAAGCTGATATACGTTCTGAATTAACCCTGAATAATTATTATTCAAAAATAATTTAAAAGTTATAATTTTATTAAAATATTGTGATAGTATTGTTATATGAGTAACGATAGTGATGATAAAAAGATTAAAGTTTTTATAGTTGACGATGATGTATCATTGGTGGATATGTTAACATTAGTTTTGCAGGATGCTAATATGGAAGTTGTTGTGGCTTATGATGCTAAAACAGGACTTTCTAATTATGAATCAATTAATCCTGATTTAATTCTTTTAGACTATATGCTTCCTGGAATGATGGGTATAGGAGTTTTAAAGAAAATTCGTCAAACATCTACTGTTCCTGTCATTATGTTAACTGCAATTTCTGATACAGACATTGTTGTAGAATCTTTGGAATCTGGCGCTAATGGATATTTAACTAAACCAATTAATTCTGCTGAGCTGATTGCCAGAATACATTCAACTTTAAATACTGTGCATGATGCTAAAGCAGCCATAGGCAATGCTAGAGCTTATACAACTGATGAACCTATGAAATTTAAAATTGGTGATCTAACGGTTTCGCCTATGCAGAGAGCTGTTACTAAAGGAGACAAAAGACTTCATTTGACTAATTTAGAATTTCAATTTTTATTAATACTTATTGAAAATCCTGATAGATATTTTTCCAGAGAAGAACTTTTAGAAAAAATATGGAATCAAAAAGGTGATTCAGATCCACGAATTATTTCTGTTTTAGTTGGGCGTTTGCGTGATAAAATTGAAGATAATCCAAAACATCCTCGTATAGTTGAAACTGTTAGGGGCATAGGATATGCTCTTGGCGTTGAGGTAGAATATCTCTAAACTATTTGAAAAAATACGCTCATCTTATAGTATAAAAATATACTGTTATGTTGTTAGTTTGGGTGTTTTAGCAGTCGTTGGCTCATATCTTTTGTCTTCCGCCATTTTGGAAAGAGAGTTGGTTTCGTCAGAGTTAACTGATATAAAAGCTTCGGCAAGTTTTAGTCTAAGAAATATTGCTCGCGATGAAAGAATAACTTCTATTTTAACTAATGACTACGATAAAATGGAAGATGAAAATAATGCTTTTAATTATATTAGAGAACTTTCTGGATCAAATGTGGTAGCAGTTTATTATTGGAATGAGCTAACCAATCAGATAAACAGCATATTTGAAAGAGGGGGCAGCTATAGTTTAAGCATGCCTCAGGAGTATATTAATAAGGTTAATGCTTTGAACAAATCTGATAGTGATCCTTTAATAGTTAATCAAAACACTTCCTATTTTCCGCAGAATTATATTCTTTTAGGAAAAACCCAAGATATAGAAGGAATTCAATTCGGCATTATTTTGGTTTATGATTTGCATAAAGAATATGAGTTAGCTCATAATACGTCGTTTTTAGCCTGTATTATAACCACAGAAATAATTGTTGTTATGTTGATTATTTTATCTTTTATTTTGCATAGAACTATGAGAATAACAAAAGAATTATTCAATGCTTCAAAGGCTATTTCTGAAAGAGATTATTCTAAAAAAGTGGAAGTTAAAGGCAAAGATGAATTTGCCCTTTTGGCAAAAACTTTTAACAAAATGCAAGATGTTGTTAAGAATAATGAAGAAGCTCAAAAGCGGTTTGTGTCTGATGTGACGCATGAATTGAAAGCCCCAACAGCTTCGTTAATTATGGCGAGTGAATATTTATATAGCGCAAAAAATAATATTCCGGAAAAACTTCATCCAACTATAAGAATACTACATACTAGGGTGCTTGATTTTAAACACCTTTTGGAAGATTTATTAGAAATTTCTCGCTATGATTTTGGGGCTGTGGTCATGCATAAGGAAGAAGTTAATTTAGATGAAGTGGTCAACAGCGTTAAATCATCTCTGGACGACGCTGCCCAAAAAGCAGGAACTTCTATTATAGTAAAAAGTCGGGGTAATGAGCATATTGCGTTTGTGGATTATATTAAATTTTCTAGAATAATATCAAATTTGCTAACTAATGCTATAGATTATTCTGATGGCAAACCGGTGACGGTTAATATATTGGAAAATACTAAAAACGTGTTTATACATGTTATAGATAAAGGTCCAGGAATTGACAAAGATTATCAAGAAAAAGTTTTTAACCGATTTTTCCGTTTAGACCCTGCTCGCAAAAGGACTATTGGAGGCACAGGTTTAGGCCTAACTATTGCTAAAACTGATATAGAGCAGCATGGAGGTTCTTTAACATTAAAATCTGATAAAGGCAAAGGGTCAACTTTTACTATAACTGTTCCTAAAAAAGAATCTACTAGCCGAAAAAAATAAATTGAGCATAAATCAAGAAAACGATAAATGGCTTAATCAACAATTTGGTCAACCAGCTCATCAACAATTTATCAGGGCAGCAGTTACAGGACCAATTGGTTCAGGCAAAACTTTTTTGACTCAAAAACTTCAAGAAAAAGGCGCTATAATTATTTCCTGGGACAAAATTTATGCTAATTTGATAAAAACTGATGAAATTTTGAGATCTCAAATAATTGAAGCTTTTTCGCTGTCTGCTAAATCTAATATAATAAATGAATTAAAAAAGATTATTTTTGGAAGTTTTAATAACCTATTGAATAATGGTGAATCTAATTATAAATGCGATTATAATAAAGCAGCAATTACTATTTTGAATAATATAACTCATCCTATAATCGCTAAAAAAGCATGGGAGATGGAAACTAATTTACTAATTGAGTATTCCAAAAAAGGTCAGCTGACTCCTAATCCAGACGATTTATATCCTCTAGTGGTTCATGAAATTCCTCTATTATATCAAAGCCCTTTATATGACGCTCGTTTAGACAGCAAATTTGACAGAATTTATATATGTTTAGCGTCTGATAAAACACTTATACAAAGAATTATGCAGCGCGATAATTTAAGTCTTTTGGAGGCTAAAAAAAGGTTGGAAGCCACTAAATATAATTTTCCTATACAAGATCCTAAAGTTATTGTTGTGAATAGTTGAATTATATGCTGATAAACTATTTGTATGGAAAAGGCTAAAAATAAAATATTAGGATTTAGTCACAATGCTAAAATTAGTCAAATTGCTAAGGTGCCTAAAATAAATATTTTTAAAGGATTTAAACAGTTTTTAGAAAATTCTGATGCAATATCTTTAGCGGTTGGTGTGGTGATAGGAGCGGCTTTTAAAGATTTGGTTTTGGGAATTATGAATTCTTTAGTTTATCCTTTGATAGCTGCCCTTTTTGGACATCATGATTTAGGAAAAACTTTAGTTTTCACGTTAGGAGCTTCACAAATTAATTTAGGATTATTTTTGCAAGTTTTTCTGAATTTTTTGCTTATTATGTTTGCTGTCTACTATTTCTTTATTGTGCCCGTCAATAAATTAGCCAATTTGGCAAATGTAGATATTGAAATTTCTTCTAGTAGCAAAAAGAAAAAACCTACTGATTTAGAAAAAATTGAAAAATTGTTAATTGAAAATAACCGTTTGTTAGCTCAGTTGGTAAAATAGGATGTTGGTAAAATAGGATATTGGTAAAATAAAATGATTCAAATAGTTAAACACAAAGGCCAAATAGACCAAATATTTTTAGACAAAATAATTGCTAAAATAAAACAATTTGGTGAAGAAGTTTTAATAAGTGATAGCGAGAGTTCGGTTTATGAAAATAAACCTCAAAAAACGTCTGAAAAAATAAAACTTATAATATCTTTGGGGGGAGATGGCACAATTTTGCGAGCTAGTGAAATAGCTTTTCAAAGCTTAGCGCCTATATTAGCTGTGAATTTAGGCAG
>JAITSB010000059.1 GCA_031288095.1 Candidatus Opitulatrix roisinitermitis
ACTAAATCACTGCTATTTATTGAATTCAATCCTCCGTAATCAACTGTGAACACCATTGACGGAATTGTTTTATATTTTGCAGAAACACTAATCTTTCCGCTAGATTTAGATAATTGAGCCAAAAATTTATTTTGTTTCAGGGCAACAGCTTTTTTATATTCATCAGAAATCTTGTTATTTTGAGAATTAGCATCATTAGCCTCCGCCAGTATTTGATTAAGTTTACTATCTAACACTTCTGGATTAGCTTCTTTTAAATCTGACAAATTTATGTCTGCTAAATTGACTACTACTGAACGAGTGCCGTCTTCCAAAGAACCTATTCCTTCGGCGACCATTTTATCTTTTTCCTCTTGGGTTAGTTTTTTGTTATCCGAATCTTGGTCAACGTTATTTTTTGTGTCTTCGGCTGCGCTGCTAGCCAGCGACGATTTATTATCTGTATATTCTGAATCAAGCGATTTTTGAACAATCTGATTTGACCAAAACCACGAAACCAAAAATAAACTCGACGCTAAAATTACTATAATACCTGCTAAACAAGAAAATAGAATTAACAGTTTTTTCCCATACCTATCCACATATATAGTTTACAAAATAAAGCCTAAAACAGGTTTCAGCAAACAAAAAAATAATAATTTTGATGTTATTATAAAACTGTGTCAGGAATTATTTTATTAGGTATGCAATGGGGCGATGAAGGAAAAGGGAAAGCCACCGATTTATTAGGAAATAAGGTTGATTGTGTAGTTAAATTTAACGGAGGAAACAATGCTGGACACACGGTGGTTATAAAAGATAAACATTATGCTTTACATCTTTTGCCTTCAGGAATTCTAAACCCCAAAATAACTCCTGTTATTGCTAATGGAGCGGTCATAGACATAAAAGTGTTATTTGACGAACTTGATCAGCTAAAAAAACGGGGAATTGACACCAGCAAATTATTAGTTTCAGGCAATGCCCATATTATAACTAAATATCATCGACAGATGGATTTAGCCTTAGAAAATGATCCCGCCAAAAAGAAAATTGGCACCACTCAACGGGGCATAGGACCTGCTTATGCTGACAAAATTTCTCGAAGCGGCATAAGGGTTTATGATTTATTTAGCAAAAATACAGATACCTCCCAAAATAGCATTTTGCAGGAAAAAATTGCTTCATCCTTAGCATCAAAAAATAAAATTTTTGCTAATTATGGACAAAAACCTATAACTTCTGCCGAAGTTTTGCAAGAAATAGAACCTTATCTTGACCGCCTTCGCCCAATGGTGACCGATACAAGCAAATTTCTAAACACTGCTTTAAACTCTGGCAAAAAAGTTTTATTTGAAGGCGGTCAAGGCACCTGTCTAGATATTGACTTTGGAACATATCCTTATGTCACCAGCTCTAATTGCACTGCGGGTGGTGCTCTAACCGGAGCAGGAATCCCGCCCACAAAAATCTCTCATATTGTAGGAATTTTAAAAGCTTACACCACCCGCGTAGGTGAAGGACCTTTTCCAACAGAACTCTATCCTTTTTACAATCAGCCAGCCAAAAGCGATCAAACAGTAGATGACCCTTCAATAGGAAAATTTTTATTAGAAAAAGGTCATGAATATGGCGTGACAACTGGCCGAGCTCGTCGAATTGGTTGGGCAGATGGACTGGTTGCTAAATATTCAGCTATGATTAACGGAATCACAGACATTGTTTTAACAAAATTAGATGTTTTAACAGGATTGGATACTATAAAAATATGCACCGCCTATAAAATAGATGGCAAAATTTATCAAACCATGCCAGCTAATATTAACGACTTTTTTAATGCCAAACCAATTTATAGCGAATTTGCTGGCTGGAAAGAAAATATAAAAAATGCTCGCAAATTAGCTGATTTACCATATAACGCCCAAAAATATGTCAAATTTTTGGAAAAATTCATAGGAGCAAGAATTTCTCTTGTAGGAGTGGGGCCTCAACGAGATGAAATTATTAAACTACACAATTTTGTGTGAAGTATTTTAAATAAATTTATATAAAATATTTAATTTAACAATCATTTAATTTAACATAATTTAACAATATAGTAATTTAACATTACGGTAATAATTTTTTGGAACAGTGAGCGTTTTTTTTTTTTTGACAAAATTTAACTATGGCAAGTTTTAACTACGGCGAATTAATAAAATTTAAAAAAGTTGCTATTTTTGTTTTATTTTTCATCGCCACAATAACTAGTTTTTTATCAGGATTTTTAACAAACAACTTGTATATATCTTATAACTTTGAAAAAAGGGTTTTTGCCTTAACTCCTATGGATATTTTGCCTATTTCTCTTGGTGGCTTAGGAAATTCACAAGGTATTGCGCCCTTAGCTGATAAATTAGAGAATGCCCGCGCTATTGACAATATTTCTTTTAACGGAACAGAAAATATAAATATATCTGAAGCAATTATGAATGACGAATTCATGTCTAATTCGGACTCGACAGGAAGTTATACAAGAAACTATGTAAAATTTTCTAATGGGTTAATAATTCAATGGGGAGTTTTGAATACAACTTGTGGCCCATGCACACCAGGAGCTGATTATAAAATTCCTTTCACAAACGCTCAATACGGTTTAACGGTCAGCAGAAGAATAGATAGCGGGCAAAATATAGTTGATTATAATAATACTGACCAAGGAAGCAAGTTATGTAATTGGATGAACAATATGTGTTATGATGGAAAATTAACCAGCGGATTTAGAATAGATCCAAATTATGGCTTACCAAATAAATTTAGAGGTCATGATTGGATGGCCATAGGCATATAAAATACGAAATATGAAAACAAAGTATAAAAAAACATTATATTTTTTGGCAGTTTTAATGAGTTTATTTTTATCACATTTTTGCGGCTTAAATCTAAATTCGTGGGCAGCGAATAATATAACAGTTTTGCCTATATCCCGGGGCGGGACAGGCAATAATACAGGACTTGTTGCACAGGCTACTAAACTTGCAAATTCTCCTAAAATAGATGGCATCACTTTTGACGGAACACAAGATATTTCTCTATTAACCGAAAAAGATATTTCAGGAAGTTCTGTTGTAAATGGAAGTTGCACATATACAATAAACTACTTTGAATTTAGCAATGGACTAATTTTTCAATATGGACAAGGAATAATTTCAGGAAATAATTATTGTATTATTAACTTTAAACTTAATTTTTCTAACACTCTTTATTCAGCACATATTACAAGAAATCTTGATAGTGTTTCTGCCGCTTCCAACGGGGAAATGATTAGAGATAAAACTGCAACTTCAATGACGGTTGACACAAACGCCGGACGAGCAACAAAATATCCAAATTTTACATGGTCAGCCATAGGTCATTAAAAATCTCTTTTTTTTAGGAGCGAACTGTTCCAAAAAATTATTACCAAAAAAACTAATATTTTTAATAGCTAAGAAAAAATATTTTTTGAGTAGTCTGAAAAAATGTGCGTAGTTTATATTAGATAAGCATTTTTTCATACAGTGCGTATGTTCGCGCCTGGGGTCGCGCATTATTGCGCATAACCCCAGGCTTGCGGAACAAGCGATACTCAAAAAGTGATTTTTCTTGCGTAATTTGGAAATATTTAATTTAACATTATGGTAATAATTTTTTGGAACAGTGAGCGTTTTTTTTTTTTTGTAAAAATTTAGTTAGAGGCTTTTAAATAAATTGTAATAAAAATTATGATAAGAATTATGATAAGAATATGAGGAGTTATTAGTGAAATTTTATAAATTTAAAAAATTAGGTATTTTAGGAACAATATTTCTCTTATGCACAACTTGCTTTTTAAGCGGCCGAATATCTGTTGCTAATGCTGACGGTTCAAACGCCGTTTTACCAGTGGCCAAAGGCGGCACGGGAGCTAATTCAGCCAGTGAAGCATCCACAAATATTTTAGGGACAAATTTTGCTAATTATTCTGATAAATTACCAGCTTCTCAATTAACTGGATCTGTGCCAATAGCTAATGGCGGCACGGGAGC
>JAITSB010000026.1 GCA_031288095.1 Candidatus Opitulatrix roisinitermitis
TCTAAAATTTTAAAACCCCAATTATTGGAATCACAAAATCTTTCATACATTCTCATAAGCATTTGAGTCCAATCACAGGCCTCCACTCCGCCGGCGCCTGCTCTAAAAGACATAATAGCGCCTAAATTATCATATTTGCCAGATAGCAACGTTAAAATAGATAAATCACTAATTTCTATTTCCAAGGCTTTAACCGTTTTAGATACCGAATCTAAGGCCGAACTGTCATTTTCGCTATTAGCTAATTCAAAAAAATCTTTAACTTCTTGTAAAGCCTTAGATAAATTGTTTATTTTATCCTTTTTAGCTTTTAGATTTGACAATTTTTGTGATAATTTGCTGGCATATAAATGATCACCCCAAATATCGCCATTAGATAATTCGCTTTCTAGATTAACAATCTCTTTATTCAAAATTGGCAAATTAAGAGATTTTTTAATATTTTCTAATGATTTATTTAAATGAGAATAAATTTCTGAAAATACAAAAGGCTCCACCTATTAATGATAAACTAAATAGGTGAAAAAATGCAAATATGTTATAAATTTTTTAATTTCAAATTTAACTATTAACAACCCTATAATTCTCAGTTTTTTCATTTTCGTCTTATTTTCTTTAACGATTTTTAATTTTGGCTTCGGAAGTTTTAGCACTTCGCAAAAATCATATGCCGAAGATAAAACTCAAGATCAAAGTCAAAATCAAGCAGACCAAGATCAAGAAAAAACCGCCGAACAGACTCAACCAGATAAAAATTCTATTGAATTAATTGACAATGACGGAAATATTGTTTGTAGTCTAAATACTAATAAAACATCATGCAATTTAGAAGGAAAAGGCAATATGATGTTAGATATTTCCACTAATACTATAACTTTAAACAATGTTCAAGCTTCTGACAAGATTTTATACACACCTGTCGGAACTGTAAATTTAATATATAAGGGCAATAATTTTTTCAAAGCAATAGACGCTAGTTTTTCTAATTATCTAACACTTTTAGGAACTTCTAGCGATTTTTTAACTATAAATTCTGTTACTATTGAACAAGGGATGTCAACCAAAGGTGCTATATATACCAAAGGAAGTTTAAAATTTGTTAGCGGAAATTTAAATTTACAATCTCAAAATACCACAATTCATGCTGACGGAGCTATACTTTTAGACAATGATATCAAAATAACCGCTACAACAAATAAAGAATGGATATTTGAAGCAGCAAATATTGCCATTAGTCTTGAAGAAAACGGCGATATACAACTCTTTGGAGGCATAAAAGCAGGCAATAGTTTGTCTGAAATTGAAATATGTTTGTCTAATAGTTCAGCCTTAGACAAAAGCAATTTAACGCCCAATTTACAGCCAAAAGATGTTATTTCTGGACTATGCGTTGCTTCACAGAATGCTCCTAATAAAGGAGACTCTATACATATTTTTTATCAACCACCTCCAATTGTCGAAGCCGAAAATAGTTTTTTTGCTATTTTACCTCCATGGCTTATATTTTGTTTAGGATTAGCAATAATTAGTTTAATTATAATATTAACAGCTATCAAAAAACGCCGACAGCCTGCCCTGCTTATACCTTTTCCGAAAAGCGGTGCATTAAACGACTATAATAGTAATGAAGATAATAATGATTATTCTAAAAAACTAACTGAATTTATTTTTCAAAATGGCCGCAAATATGAATATATATTAGCCCATTCTAGTTGGCAAATTGCCATAAAAAATGCTATATTATTAGACTTCTCAGAATCTGATAATTTATCAGATGTATTTTTTAAAATTATTAAAACAAAAAAAATCAAAAAAATAATAATTTATCCTGAACAAGATAACTTAAAAACTGTGGAAGATTTAAATAATTTGGAAAAAATTCCTAAAATTAAATTTAAATTGTTGAAATGACAAACCTAAAATTAGTTTTCAACAATTTAAACATTTTAACAACTTATAGAAAAAGCTTGAAATTGATTTTTTTATCTGTCAATCTTTTATTAATAAATATTTAAAATACGAATTGAAAGGAAAAATATGTCAGATAAAAATAATATATCAAATAAAAACAGAAATCTTAATGAAGCGTTAGAAAAAATCAATAAACAATTTGGAGTTGGCTCTGTTATGAGATTAGGTGATAACCAAACTGTGAATATCCAAACCACCTCTACAGGTTCTTTAGCTGTTGACTTAGCATTAGGCGTTGGAGGACTCCCCAAAGGAAGAGTTATAGAAATATTTGGCCCAGAAGCATCTGGAAAAACCACTTTGGCTTTACACTGCGTTGCCCAATGCCAAAAAACTGGCGGAACAGCTGCTTTTATAGACGCTGAACACGCTCTAGATAAAGAATATGCTTCTAGACTTGGAGTTAAATGTAGCGAACTTTTGGTTTCTCAGCCAGACACCGGCGAACAAGCCCTGGAAATAGCTGACACGCTTATTAGAAGTAATTCAATTGACCTGATAGTTATAGATTCGGTGGCCGCTCTGACACCTAAAGCTGAAATAGATGGCGAAATGGGCGATAATCATATAGGTCTACAAGCTCGTCTTATGAGCCAAGCTTTGCGGAAAATGACATCTGCTTTAAGCACTTCTGGCACCACAGCTATATTTATAAATCAGTTAAGAGATAAAATAGGAGTTATGTTTGGCTCCCCTGAAACAACCACTGGCGGCAAAGCTTTGAAATTCTATTCAACAATTCGAATAGATATAAGGCGTATTGCTGCTATAAAAGAAGGCGATAAAACAATTGGCAACCGCACAGCTGTTAAAATTGTCAAAAATAAAGTAGCTCCACCTTTTCAAAGAGTGGAATTTGATATAATTTACGGACTGGGCATTTCTAATGAGTCCTCCATTTTAGATATAGGAACTGATTTAGGAATCGTTGAAAAATCTGGCACATGGTATACATATAAAGACAGCCAACTAGGACAAGGAAAATCTCAGGCTCGTCAACTTTTAGTTAATAGGCCAGATATTGCTGAAAAAATTATGCAAGAAATCAATCAAAAGCTAAACCAAGAAAAAGCTGACAAAAATGATAAATTCGAAACCGATAAAGCCAAAACTGATAAAGCCAAAATTGCAACAAGCAAAAAATAAATCTAAAACATTTTCTAGAAAAAGCGCTTTTGAATGGTCTTTGTCTTATCTGGACAGATGGTCTATTTCCAAAAAACATTTATTATATAAACTT
>JAITSB010000060.1 GCA_031288095.1 Candidatus Opitulatrix roisinitermitis
ACTAAAAAAGAACATATCAAAAGAGGTTCGGCCGTTAAAAAAACTTTGCGAAAATATAAAGTAGGACGTTTAATATTCCCTACTTTTATGGATAAATTTTAAAAATTTATTAAATTTGCTGTCAATTTATTATAAAAAATATCAGAAAAATCTTTCTAAAAAGGAAATTCTTGGTCATCTATATCATCTTTTATTTGATATAACTTTCCAAAATTAAAGGCCCATTTATAAATTCTATTAATTTCCTTAATTCTGAAAGATGATATTTTTTTTACACTTAATTTATTATTAACTAAAGCATTTTGAACAATTAAATAGCCGATAACCATTGAACAACCAAATAAAGAAGCTGTTTTATTATCTATAACAGTAAAATAGTTTTTCTTATTTTTTTGACCATCAACAGCTTCTAAAAACTCGCCAAAAACCATATCTTGAACAGCTTTTATTATATACTTTTTACAAACAGGAGGGAGTTTATAAACTAGATTGATTCCTTTAGCAAATAAATAATCACCTGCTAAAACAGCCTGTTTTGTGCCAAATTCTATATGAAGAGCTGTTTTGTTGCGTCTTTTGGGCGCCTCATCTATTATATCATCATGAATTAAAGAAGCTAAATGAATTATTTCAATTGCTAAACAAGCTAAAAGTAAATTATTATTAAGTTCTAATAAATTTATTTTATTAGCCAAATTTTTTATTTTTAATTCCTTTAAATCCTTTTTTTCAAAACCCATAGAAGCACCATACAAGACCAGGAAAGCTCTTATATGCTTACCTGGATATTTTATATAATGCTTCACTATAGGCTGTAAAGATAAAGGTAAATTTTGAGTCAAATATTTATATATATAAAACTCTAATTTATGCATTGGTTATTTTTTTCTACTGCGAGTTTTTATTTATTAATTTCCAAAGAAGAAATTAAAAGGATCTATAAAACCCCCTCCTCCGTTATTTTGCCCATCTTGGTCACTACCTTGACTTTGCTTTTTAGCTTGTTCAGGAGCTTCATCCAAAGTAACTTCAACATCATATAATTTATCATTTCTAGCATATGAAATTTTAACAATATTGCCAGGCATAAATTCTCTAACAAATCCGATTAGCGAATAAGCGCTAACAACTTGATGATTATCTAATCCAACTATTACATCGCCTTTTTTGATGCCAGCTTTGCCGGCGGCTGAATTATTAGACACAGATTTCACTTCAGCGCCTTTTCGACCAACATTATCAACTGTTACTGAAGCATCTGATAAAGTTATACCCAAAAGGGCGTGCTTGGCTTTGCCTGTGGAAATTATTTGATCTGAAACGTTTTTAACCAATTTAGCAGGTATAGCAAAACCTAAACCAATAGAACCCGATGACGAAGACCCTGAAGTCGTAGCTATTGAAGATGTTATGCCAATAACAGCGCCTGCACCATCAAATAACGGACCGCCTGAATTTCCTGGATTTACTGCTGCGTCTATTTGAATAGCATTTGTGACAGTAGCATTATCACCAGACGTGGAAGTTGAAGCAGCAACAGGTCTATCTAATGCTGAAACTATGCCCGTTGTTACTGTGTTGGAAAGTCCTAATGGATTGCCAGAAGCCATAACTTGTTGACCCACTGTTGGCATATAAGAATCATCTATTTTAGCAACTTTTAAATCAGCCGGCGGATTTTGGATTTGTAAAACCGCTATATCAGTTGTAGAATCAGTTCCTAGAACCTTAGCGTCAAAAACTCGCCCGTCTAATAACGTCACAGTAATTTTGCTAGATGATGAACTACCATCCTCTATTACGTGATTATTAGTGATAACTTTGCCGTCAGCATTAATTATAACTCCTGATCCCTGAGCGCCTGATTGCCCTGCTGTGACATCTATTGAAACTACTGAATTTTCCACAGCTGCGCTAACTGCTTCCCAATTAGGGTTGCCGATTTTTGTGCCAGAATCAGCTAATATTTTAGCAGAATCCACAGCTGTTCCGCCAGTGAAACTAGAAGGGGTTGGCAAATGTATAATACCTGCCCATGTTCCGCCAACAACTATTATAAGCACTATTATTGCAGAACTAACAGCTGCTGTTATAGTAGATAAAAGTGGATTGGTGAAAATCTGGTTATTAGCAAATTTGCTATCTTTAAAAGATTTTTTGCCGTTAATATCTCTACTATCAAATTTGCCGCTATTAGGCTGACTATTATCAACATTATCCATATTAACATCTTTATAGTTTGCCTGTTTATAAGATTGTTCTAAATTATTTACAGAATTATTATTCTGGGCTTTCTTTGCTGATGTATCACTACTTTTTGCTGATTTATTGCTGTTGATTGACTTATTATTACTTGGTTTCCAAGCACCTATATTGTCTGAATCGTTATCTGAACTATAATTTTGCACCATTTTCTCTCCTTTTAGATTAACTTATTTACACATTAAAAATAAACAAAATATATTTTCAGTTTAGCAAAAAGAAGTCTGGCTTATAAATTTAATTCTAAAAAAAGTCTAAACACACCTAATTATCTGAAAATCAAAAAATCTTTATGCAATTATTAAATTATATAATGAATTTATATAAACAAAAAAATAAATAAAAAAATATAAAAAAACTAAATAGAAAGGTATACAGATGAATATAGGTTTTTTGATTTTGAATATTTTAGCAATTCCAGCTTTTGCAGTTGGCGGTTGGGCGGCTTCTAACAATAAAAAAGAGGCCTTAAGCAAAAGGAATATAAAATACTTAGGAATTATGACGCTAGTTATGATTGCATTAGCTGCTTTTATGGTGGCAACTCCTATAGGTCGAGATGCGGTAGACGCAGCAGCTGCAGGCTTTACGTGGATGGTTAACTGTTCTTATAAAGGTGTCGCCTTTATTTTAGCTAGCAGTGTGCCAGCCTCTATGGGGCAAGAAATTGGTGGAACTATGCCTGGGGATTCTATGACATTTGTTATATCTGCATTAATGCCTATTCTAATGGTCGTTCCATTATTTGATATTTTAACTTATATAGGAGTTTTACCTTTTATTATACGTTGGGTTGGTGCAGCTATTAACTTTCTAACTGGTAAAGGAAAATTTGAATCGTTTTATTTAATAGAAATGATGTTTTTAGGAAATACTGAAGCCTTAGCAGTTTCTCGTTTTCAAGTAAAAAGATTATCAACTATTAGGAATGTCACAATAGCTATGATGTCTATGAGCTGCATAACTGCTTCTATTTTAGGTGCTTATATGAAAATGATGCCTGGTCATTATATTCTAACGGCTGTTCCTCTAAATATTATAGCTGCTGCTATTGTCACATCTATTCTAAACCCTGTTCCGAAACTATCCGAAAAAGAAGATTTTGTAGTAAAAGTTGATGAAGACGAAAATGGCAAAAAAATCAAAAAACCTCCTTTCTTTATTTATTTAGGAGATTCTATTTTGACAGGTGGACGTTTGATTTTAATTATTATGGCTAATGTTTGTGCCTTTGTAGCTTTAGCATTTCTAGCTGATAAATTATTAGGGTTAACTACTTTAAGTTGGTTAACTCTAGAAAATATTTTAGGGGTTTTCCTGACTATTCCAGCATTTTTGCTTGGATTCCCAATAGATCAAGCATTTCATATGGCGACACTTATGGGCATGAAATTAGTAACTAATGAATTCGTTGTTATGGGCCAAATAGGAACGGCCTTGCAAAATGTTGATAGTGGGCAATCGACCGAATATTCTCAGCATTTTACAGCAGTTTTAAGCGTTTTTCTAACATCTTTTGCTAATTTTTCAACTATTGGAATGGTAACAGGTGTTTATAAAGGATTAGCTGATGAAGAATCTAATAATGCTATTGCTAGAAATGTTCCTAGAATGTTTTTATCAGGCGTTTTGGTTTCCTTATTCGCTGCCGCTGCTGTTGGTTTATTTGTTTGGTAAAAAAGTCAATTATTTTTAAATTTTTTTCATAAAATATATGATAATGTTTAATTGTAGACATTAATCATTTATGAAAGGATTTTAAAATGACATCTGCAAAAATAATATATGCTTCCATAACAGGAAACACCGAAGAAATTGCTAATAAGGTGAAAGAGAATTTAGAAAATGCCGGTGTTGAGGTTTCTATAGATGAAATTGATTCTGCTCAACCTTCTGACTTTGATAATTTTGATATAGCTATTGTAGCAACATATACTTATGGAGATGGTGATCTGCCTGACGAAGCGCAAGATTTTTATGAAGAGCTAAAAGAAGCTGATTTGTCTGATAAGAAATATGGCGTTTTAGGATCGGGCGACACTTCTTATGGAGAAAATTTTTGCAAAGCTGTCGAGCTCTTTGAAGAGGCTTTTAAAGCTGCTGGAGCTGCTAAAGCTGCTAGCGGGGTCAAAGTGGAATTTGCTCCTGACACTGAGGATGACGAAAAAAATATAAAAAAGTTTGTTGAAGAAATAATTAAATAAAAAGACAATCCATATAAAAATATATTGAATTTTTGAAAATATACAATCAAAATATTATATATTTTTATTAGTTCTAAATTATACAGTAAGTTTTAATATTGAGAGGAAAAATTGTGGTGAACAAAAAAGAGTCAATGGATGGAAATACCGCAGCAGCGCATATATCTTATGCCTTCACACAAGTAGCTTCAATCTACCCTATAACGCCAAGTTCGACTATGGCGGAATTAGTCGATGAATGGGCTGCCAAGGGCAAGAAAAATTTATTTGATGAAGTTGTGAAAGTCAAAGAATTGCAGTCTGAAGCAGGAGCTGCTGGCACAGTTCACGGCTCTTTAAAATCAGGTGCACTAACCACCACTTATACAGCATCTCAAGGATTATTGCTTATGATTCCTAATATGTATAAAATTGCCGGAGAACTTTTGCCTTGTGTTTTTCACGTATCAGCCAGAGCAATAGCCACAAATGCCTTATCTATTTTTGGCGATCATTCAGATATTATGGCAGTAAGGCAAACGGGTTTTGCTATGCTTGGCGAAAATTCAGTTCAAGAAGTTATGGATTTATCAGCTGTGGCCCACTTAGCGTCGCTCGAATCAAGTGTGCCTTTTGTAAACTTTTTTGACGGTTTTAGAACTTCTCACGAAATCCAAAAAATAGATATTTTAAATTATGATGATTTGCGTCCTCTTATAAATAAAGAAAAATTAGCCGAATTCAGAGCTAGATCTATTAGTTCAGAAAGGCCAACAGTCACAGGCACTAACGAAAACCCCGATTTATATTTTCAACAAAGAGAAACAGTTAATGCTAACTATTTAGAAGTTCCTAAAATAGTTAAAAAATATATGCAAAAAATAAACAAAATAAGAGGCACGAATTACGATTTAGTGAACTATTATGGCGCATCTGACGCTGAAGAGGTAATCGTAATTATGGGATCTGGCGGCCAAGCAGTTGAACAGACAATAGACTATTTAAACAAAAATGGCAGAAAAACGGGTATGCTAACTATTCGTTTATATAGACCTTTTCCAAGCCAAGATCTATTAGAAAAATGTCCTAAAACTGTTAAAAATATAGCTGTTTTAGATAGAACAAAAGAACCAGGTTCACAAGGGGAACCTCTGCTTTTAGATGTTCAATCAGCTTTTTTTGGTCAAGCCAATGCTCCTAAAATAATAGGGGGACGTTTTGGCATAGGTTCTAAGGATTTCACTCCAGACCAAGTTGTAGCGATATATGATGAATTAGCTAAATCAAAGCCTAAAAATAATTTTACTGTTGGCATAAATGATGATATAACTAACACTAGTTTAGAACAGTCGCAAATATTAGATTTAACTGATTCAAACACTATTCAGTGTAAATTTTGGGGGTTTGGAAGTGATGGAACAGTCGGCGCTAATAAATCAGCTATCAAAATAATTGGCAACAACACTGACAAATACGTTCAAGGTTATTTTGCCTATGATTCTAAAAAGTCAGGCGGTTTAACCGTTTCACATCTGCGGTTTGGCGAAAATCCTATAAAAAGCACTTATTTAATAAACTCACCAGATTTTGTGTCTGTTTCTTTACCAAGTTATGTTAGAAAATACGATGTTGTAAAAGGTTTAAAAAAAGGCGGAACTTTTTTGCTAAATTGTATATGGAC
>JAITSB010000047.1 GCA_031288095.1 Candidatus Opitulatrix roisinitermitis
AGAAAATTTTCAAAAGTGAGTGGGACTGCGGACTAATTTTTCGGAAGATTTATCTTCTGAGAAATTAGGCTTTGCAGAACGGTGCACGCTAATTTCGGGAAAATATATTGTCGGTTGGAGAAAATATTTAAATTTAACAATTAGGTAATAATTTTTTGGAGCAGTGAGCGTTTTTTTTTTTTTGTAAAAATTTAACTATGAATATTACTATAAATGAATTAAATGATTTTAAAAATACAATTTCTATGCAAAACTATAAAAGTAAGAACATTATAAATTTAAGGAACAAGAATTTATAAAAAATTGTAGTTAGGAGCAAGATATAGTGCATAAATCTAAAAAAATAGGATTCTCAGGAATAATTTTCCTTTTTAGTATTAATTTATTTTTAGGAGGAGCAATTTTTGCAAAAGCCAGCTCCTCGCAATCCCCCTTACCTATTAGTTTTGGCGGAACCGGCGCTAAAACACAAACTCAGGCTTTAACAAATTTAGGCATAAATAATATCATCAACGAAAACTCCACAAATTCAACTTTTCCTAGCGCCAAAGCAATTCGCGATTTCATGAATACAAAAATCACAAAATATTTTGTGGCAGTTGGGAAAGGCGGTTTAATTAGTTCCTGTCCGGCTTCTAAAAATTGTTCTATTTCTGGTAATTGGACATCAAAAGTTGTTAACTCCTCGTCCACAACTTGGATATCTGTCACAAGGGGGTTAGATAAATTCGTAGCTTTAGCTGAAGACGGAACAATCGCTTACTCCGCCGATACTGTTTCTTGGAGTTTATCCAAAGCTTCAAACTACACATGTAAAGTAGAGGGCACAGAATCAGACTCACCCTGCAAAATTAGATTTTTGAATAACCAATTTTTCATGGCAGGAGGGGCCAGCGGAAAAATTATATACTCCACAAATGGCATTAATTGGTCAACAATTGCATCTTGCATATCTAAAAAATTACCTGGATCTAGTTTTGGTCTAGGTAAATATGTTTTTGCAGGAGAAGACACCTATGCCGCCATTTCGAGCAGCCCTACAAGCGGATATAGCTGCAAACAAATTGGCAACGGCCATATAATTGAAATGATGTTTGGCGATAAATTTGTTAGATCCGGGACTAGCGGATATATAGGATATTCAACAGACGGCACTAATTGGTCTCAATATGTCCTTTCTGATGGGGGGCATTTTCCAACTATAATTTATGTCAACAAAACATATATAGGAGTAAGATGGCAAGGCAGAATTTATAAAAGCACTTCTGGCACAACTGCCGCCAGCTGGAGTTATATAACCGTTGGTTCATCTGCTTGGTTCAGCATAGCTTCGTCAGGGGCGCAATACATAGTTGTTGGACAAAACGGCGCTATGGCATATTCCACCAATAGCACCAGTTGGGGTCAATTTACTAATGGAAGCACTACTTGGTATGGTGTGACTTACGGTTAACAAAGAATTTATTTAATAAATAATCCAATAAATAAAAAATATAACCTAGTAGCACAAATAAAACAATCATACAAGCAACATTCACCATAACTTGAGAAAAAGCTTGAGAATCAAAATCTATAAAAAAATATGGCCAACGGGTGCCTTTACCTTGAAAACTAGTAAACTGAGCTCTTATTATGCAAAAGGCAAAATATGCAAAAGGAAATATAGTCCATTTTAGGGGATCCAGTTTAGAAAATTTGCCCTTTGGCGAAAACAATATAAAATCAAAAAACATAAGCCAAGGCATAATATAATGAACTAAGGCATTTGCGGGAGTGGTTAAATAATTTGAATCAGAACCATTTTGCATAGACGGAACCAAAACAAAGAAAAATATTAGAAAAGTCACCATTAAATAAAGCATAGCTGCTCCTTTAACTGACAAATTTTCCAATTTATTTTTTGCTAAACACCAAACACCATAAATCATATATAAAAATCCTAGTAAATTGCTTAAAATAGTAAAATAAGACAAAAGGTCAAATATATTAGAATCAAAAGAATAATAGTTTAAATATATTCCCACGCCGGCTAACAAGGCTGCCGCTATCCTATAAATATATATTACTAATTTAGATTTTATAATCATTTCAAACTCCTAACACTTATAAAATCAGCATATCATATAACATTTTTGTATAGACTGTTATATAACATTTTCAGACGGAGCGCAGTATCTAACAGGCTGAACAATCTGACCGTTTAATTTATTATAAACAAATGTTGTCACCGAACAATTTACTGTTGACCGAGTTTTTGGATTATGCCAAAGAGTTTTGCCTGAAAAATAGCGATTCATAACCCATATAGGACTTTGGTGAGACACACATATAACTTGTTTTCCGGCTTCTTTTTGAGCAATATCATTCATAAAAGACAAAAATCTTAACTTTATATCCTGATAACTTTCCCCTCCCCAGCTTGGGCAAAAAGGGTTTCTTGCAAGATAAGCCAGCTTGAAAGGGTTCTTAGGAATAGCCTGCCCAGGAATTGCGCTCTTAGCTTCAATAATTCTTTGATCACAAACTAATTGTAAATCTAATTTTGCCAAAATTGGAGCAGCTGTTTCTTCAGCTCTAAGAAGCGGTGAAGAATATAAATTTTTAGATAATTTAAAAGTGAAATTAGCAAATTTTTCTAACCAATTTTTGCGCATAGCTAGAAATTCCGCCAACACTTGAGCCTGACGCTTACCCTTTTGAGAAATATAAAAACCTGGCAAATGTTCATAAATAACTTTTTTAGGATTATAAACTTCAGCATGACGAATAAAATGAAAAGTTGTTAAATCAACATTTGATTTCACATTATTATTAATTTCTGAAGTTTTATTCACCTTTATAAATACTCTCTTTTAAAACGCCTATATAAGGGATATTTCTATAATATTGACCATAATCTAAGCCAAAACCAACCACAAATTCATTAGGGACTTGAAAGCCGACATATTTAGGATTCACAAAATGCCTATGACCTTCTTTTTTCTCCAAAAGTGTGAAAATTTCCACACTGGACGCTTTCTTTTTATAGAGATAATCTAAAAGCCATTTCATAGTAAGACCTGTGTCAATAATATCCTCAACAATCAAAATATTGATATTTTCCACATTTCTGTCTAAATCCATAACTAATTTTATATTGCCAGTTGAGCGAGTTTTATCACCATAGGACGAAAGTGTCATAAAATCTAAATCAACATTTTTCTGCATTTTCTCCAACAAATTAGTAATAGTAAAAATAGCACCTTTCAAAATGCCTATAACTAATAAATCTTTACCCTTATAATCCTTATCTAACTGTTTAGCTATTTCACCTATGCGATTGCTCAAATCTGTTTGACTTATCAAAACCCTCTCTATATCATCTTTATAATACTCTGATAAATTCATAATTTTAGTTTATACTGTTTAAAAAAAATAAAAGCATTAAAGTAAAAATCCCGAGCAGTAGATTTACTGCTCGGGACTATAATAAAAGATGAAATTCAATAAAAATTAAATAAACAAATTAATTTGCTGCAATTCTGTTGTTATCTAACAACAACCCTATCAGCGTTGCCGCCGATTGCAGAACCTGTGCCTGTAATTATATTTTTCATAACATCAGTGCTAACATATACATTTTTATTAGTATCTGATGGCCAAGTTGTGCTTGTCCACATATTTGTCACATTAACAGTATCTGGTAAAGTTGTATTTTGCCAGAAAAGATCACCTGTTATTGTAGCATTATCAAACATATTTGCCATAGTTGTGGCATTTTTTCCAAAACCATCAGGTAATATAAGACCATCACCCAAAGTTGCTTGAGTAAACACGCCTGTATAATCTGTCACTTTTGAACCAAAATGAATTAAATTACTTCCTTCAGCAAAATTAAGCAATTTAGATTGCTTAAAAGCGTAACTAATATTTGTCACATTATTTACAACCATATTAGCAAATCCGTTTATTCTAGGTCCATTAGTTCCATTATTTAAACGTGCAAATAAATATTGACTATTTTCATTAGCAACCACACCACCAGGCTGACCAATTGTCACAGTAGTTCCGCTAACACAAGCTTTTATACTTCCGTTTTGGTCTGCTGTAAGATCATAAGATGTTCCAGTTTCACAAGTTGGAATAGTGTTTTCAATATTTAATTCAGTTGTGTTAGATCTGGACAAAACGCTTGTATTGCCGAAATAATTATCAGTATCTGGCTGAAGCGGCAATGTTGATACAACATCTGCAGCATAAGCGTCTCTTTGTAAGAACAAAGCCATTTGCTGACGTGTAACTCTATTAGCTGGTTTAAATGTGCCGTCTTCATATCCGCCAGAAATGCCATTCTTAATTAACCAAGCAACAGCAATTCTTTGATCCATTGACACTAACAAACTTTTATCTTTCAAGTTTGCTAAATACTGATCCACTTCAGCATCTGACAAATTAGGACTTTTAGCAAATTTGTATAAAAATTGAGCCATTTGCAAACGTGTCACAGCCACATTTGGTCGATAAACTAAATCACCTTTCTTAGTGCAAGCAGCTTCTGGTTTTCCTTTAGCTGTGCAACTATAACCCTGTGTTATATTCTGTGTGGAAAGCCAATCAATATCAGATTTTGCACCATAACCAGAAATATCCCTAAAATCAATTGGTGTGCCATACAAATCAAAACTGCCGCCAAATCTATGGAAAAATGAAGCCATTTGTCCACGAGTTGTATAACCATTTGGCTTAAATGTGCCATCAGCATAACCTGTTGTCACGCCATAACCGGCAGCCCATATAATAGCATTCTTAGCTTCAGCACTTACTTTAGAAATATCACTAAAATTGGATGCGCTAGCTGTGGCTCTTAACGTCACATTTAAAACAGGACTTGTGGCACCTGCGCTAGTTTCAGTACCATTTTGAGCATACAAAACAGCTTTTACACTTCCTGTACCAACGCCTACAAATAAATAGGATGTTTTGTCAGAAGCAACAGTTGCTTCAGTTACCGTGCCTCCAAAACCGTTGAACAAGGCAATTTGAATCCTTGTATCTGCTGTATATCCTGAACCATTTGTCCAGCTAACTTTAACAATGCCGTCTTGAACAGATTCAATTTGAGCATTAGTCGGGGCAGCTGGAGCATCTCCCACAGCATTAGCGCTTCCGGTTGATAAAAACGGAACTAGTGTGAAAGCTAAAACAAAAGCGGCTAACATAAAACCTACTTTTGACAATTTCCAACTTTTTGTGTCATTTGACGATTTGTCAAACTTAATATTCTTTTCATTTTTGATTTTTAACATAATTTATACTTCCTTTCGTAAATTATTACTATTTTCATATCAAAACAAATTCATAAAAAATAATTTTCAATAAATTCTTTACTTTTTCAGTTTAGCACCCCCCCCCCCCCCGAAAAAAAGCATTTTTGATATTTTTCTGAAATTTTTCTGAAATAATAAAAATTTTGCGGTTCGCTAACCAATTAATATTAGAAAAACCCCTATAAATACAGACTTCAATAATTTCGTATTTACTTTGTGAAAATTCTGTGAAAATTTGTTTAAATAAGACAATGATAGAATAAAATTATAACTTTTATAAACTTATATAGAAAATATGGCAACATTAAAAAATATGAAAACACTGCAAAAATTCACCAAACGCGATTGGATTAATTTATTATGCTTAGAAACTTTTTGTTTAGCATTTATAATTTTCCTAGTTCAATATTCTTCTCATTTAGGATTGGTTTTTGCCAGTGTTTCAGATTATATGACTCAGCATGTCACGCTATTAGACAGTTTCAGACAAAATTTTTGGAACTGGCAAAAACCAATT
>JAITSB010000065.1 GCA_031288095.1 Candidatus Opitulatrix roisinitermitis
TTTATGGATTGCTATGCTTGGGCGCCTTTGGCTGATAATGTAAATTCATCATTAACAAAAGGTATGAGAGTTATAGTTAGAGGTCAGCTAGAGCGAGAAACCTGGCAGACCGCTGAGGGGGAAAATAGAAGCAGAATAAGACTTAGAACAGAAGATATAGGCCCAAGTTTGCTTTATCAAACAGCTAATATCTCTAAATCTGTTAGACAGTCAGATTCAGTTTTTCCGAGCAGTTTTCAGAATCAACCAGCAAATTCAGCTGAAAATTCTGGAATAAATTCGGCTAACGATTCTAATGGATCTAATGAAGCAAATTCCCAAATGCCAGCTGACAATCCATTTGACACAGTGGAAACAAACGAGTCAGTTTCTGCGCAAGACGGTTCAAATATAAATATAGTGAGCCCAAAAGCAGAGGATAGCGATGAATGGACAGCAGCTGATGGTGCAAGCAAAAGTCAAGATACAGAAGTTTTCAATTTAGATGAAGGCAACCCTTTTTAATATTTTTTTAGAAAAGAAAGGCAAAAAATATGGCTATTAAAAATATAGGCAAAAAACGTCGAAGAAATTATTATAATGAGCAAATCGAAAAAATTAATATTTTAAAAGAATTCGGCGTCACCACTATAACTTATAAAGATGTGGCTATTTTACAAAAATTTGTCACAGATAAGGGCAAAATAAGATCTCGTGAAATAACGGGCGTTTCTGCTCAGCAGCAAAGACAAATTGCTAGGGCAATCAAAAATGCCCGTGAATTAGCCCTTATGCCTTTTGTTCCTAAAAAACCAAGAACTGAGGCGGAAAATGACTAAAATAATTTTGCAAAAAAGTCTTGAAAAATTAGGTTCAGCTGGCGATATTATAAATGTTAAAGATGGATATGCCCGCAATTTTTTAATCCCTAGTGGATTTGCTATTAAATGGACTAAAGGCGGAGAAAAACATGCTTTGTTGGTGGCAAAAAATCGTTTAGATAAAGAAGTTGGCGATGCTCAATCTGCCGAATCATTAGCAAAATTAATCGCCGAAAATCCTGTTGTTATTGAAGTAAAAACCACTAAAACAGGCAAACTTTATGGCAGCATAACGGCTAAAAAAATTGCTGAAGCAATATCTAAGTCTGTTTCGACAAAAATTGATTCAAAATCTGTTAAATTAGCTGAGTCTATTAAAGAAGGCGGCGATTATACAGTTGAAGTTATTTTGCATCCTGAAATCACTGCTGAGGCAAAAATAAAAATAGTGGCAACAAATGCCCAAGCAAAATAATTTAGAAAAACTGCCGCATGACCTAGAGGCTGAAAAGTCTGTTTTAGGCGCAATGCTTGTGTCGCCAGATGCAATTGCAGAAGTGATAGAAATTTTGAAGCCTAAACACTTTTTTATAGCAGCTCATCAAATTATTTTCACTCAAATTTATTCACAAAATGCTAAAAACATCACATCAGACCCTATTTCTTTAATAGATACTTTGCGCAAACAAGATTTAGTTGAACAAATTGGCGGTGAGGTTTATATAACTGAATTATTAGACAGCGTTTCCACCACCGCAAATGTTTTATATTGGGCTAATATAGTGCATGAAAAATATATTCAAAGAAAACTTATTATTTCGGGACTAAGAATCGCTCAGTTAGGACATTTAGAAGGTGCAGGTGATGCCGACGAAGCCTTGAATTTGGCTCAAGACGCGCTTTTTTCATTGGCTAATGAAGATCAAAGAAGCGAATTTGAGGAACTTTCTTTAGGGGTAAATAAATTACTTAAAGATTTAGACGCTATGAAACATAACGACAATGTTTTAGGCGTTCGTTCAGGCTTTAAATCTCTGGATGAAAAAATTCATGGATTTGCTAATGGGCAAATGATTGTTATTGGCGCAAGGCCAGGAGTAGGCAAAACTGCTGTGGCTTTAGATATTGCCAGAAATGTGGCAATTTCTGACAAAGAGCCGACATATTTCATATCTCTGGAAATGTCGAATGAAGAATTATATTCCAGAATTTTGTCAGCTGAGAGCAAGGTTAAACACACCAAATTTTTGCGGCCTAGTTCTTTGGGTCCTAATGATTGGCAGGCTTTAAAAGTAGCTCAAGACAGAATTAAAGGTTCTCCTTTATATGTGGAAGCCCCGGCTGGCATAACAATTCCAGAATTAAGATCTAAAGCTAGGCAAATGAAAAACAAAAAAGGCATTAAACTTTTAGTTATAGATTATTTGGGGTTAATTACAGCAATGGATTCATCTCAGCCAAGAGTTCAAGTAATTACTGAATTTACTCGTTCTTTAAAAATTCTTTCCAAAGAATTGGATATACCAATTGTTTTGCTTTCTCAATTAAATAGGGAATCAGAAAAAAGGGCCACTTTTGCTTCTAGAAATGACCTTGATGCTGATAGGTCTGCTCCTCGAATGAGCGAATTAAGAGAATCAGGTTCTATTGAACAAGATGCTGATGTTGTTCTTTTGCTCCATAGATCAGCCGTTCCAGGATCTGAGGATGATTCTTATTCCGCGGATGCTAAATTAATAATTGCTAAAAACCGTCGCGGAGCTCAGGGCACGGTATTTTTGCGATTTGATGGCGATCATGTGCGTTTTTTGCCTACTATGAATCCTGCTAGACAAGAATATGCGCCGTCAAATATGCCTGGCAGTATCTAGATTTATGTTATACTTATTATAATATATATTTTGAATTTTATTATAAAGTGATGATCCGAATATATATTATACTTTTAAAGTTATTTATATTAGTGTGATTTATGAAAGAAAGGGTAATATGTCAGATCTCAGTTCTGAGATTGAAGTTGAACAAGAAGCGGTTACAAAACTCTATGGTCGCTTAGACGAAATTAGGGATATTGTAAAATCAAAATTAGATAAACAACGTTCTCAAAATGCTGGCGGCACGCACCAAAGCCGTTTAGAAAGAAATGAAATAGTTGCTTTACAAGAAGATAAACTAGATAAATTAAATTCTGTAGAAAATAATTTAGTTTTTGGTAGATTGGATTTTGTGACAGATGAGCCAACTCATTATATTGGCAGAATTGGTTTAACAGATGACGACAGAAATTCAATTTTGACAGATTGGCGGGCGCCTGTGGCTATCGGCTTTTATAGGGCCACAGCTTTGGATCCGCAAGGTGTTGCCCGTAGAAGACATATTTCCACTAAATTTCGCAAAGTTATTTCTGTTAATGATGAAGTTTTTGATTTAGGGCTTGATGATAAAGATAAAGAGCTAAATGTTGATGAAGAAAACCGTTTAGCCGGCGACGGTGCATTAATGAATTCATTAGCCAGTCAAAGAACAGGTCATATGGCTGATATAGTTTCCACAATTCAGTCAGAACAAGATGAAATAATTCGTGATACTCTTGATGGGGTTTTAGTAGTTCAGGGAGGACCAGGCACAGGTAAAACAGCTGTGGCTTTGCATAGAGCGGCTTATCTTTTATATTCTGCTAGGGAGCAGCTTGAAAAAAATGGTATTTTGATTATTGGCCCTTCTAATAATTTTCTGCAATATATAAATCAAGTTTTGCCGTCATTAGGGGA
>JAITSB010000025.1 GCA_031288095.1 Candidatus Opitulatrix roisinitermitis
GGACTGCGGACTAATTTTTCGGAAGATCTATCTTCTGAGAAATTAGGCTTTGCAGAACGGTGCACGCTAATTTCGGGAAAATATATTGTCGGTTGAAGAAAATATTTAAATTTAACAATTAGGTAATAATTTTTTGGAACAGTGAGCGTTTTTTTTTTTTTGTAAAAATTTTAATATGAATATTACTATAAACGAATTGTCTAATATTAAAAACAAAAGTATTAAAAAAGCATATATTAGAAAACTTGGCATAAGAAAATTAGGCGTCTGGGGAATAATATTTCTTTTTGGAACAGTGGCTTTTATAAGCGGATTCAGCATAAACTCTTATGCTGCTTCTTCAAGCACAGTTTTGCCAATTTCTCGCGGCGGCACAAATGCTAACACTGTTGAGGACGCTCAAACCAATTTAGGCAAAGTAAACACCATCAACTCCAAATCCACCGACAATCAGTTTCCTTCAAGCAAAGCTGTTTATAATTCTATTTTGCCTGCTGGGGGCCCTAATAATTTATATATAACTGGCACAACATCGCAAAATGATGCACACCATATAATTGTTCTAGGTGAAATACCGCCTGATGATGTGGGAAAATCAAAAAAATACACTTACTTTTTTGGTCAATTTATAATGGTAAGAAAAAATGTAAATCCGGCTGGAGAATTTTCTTGTGTCTTTTCCCTGAAAGCAAGCCCTTTTATCAACTTACAGGACACCGATGAAATAATTAATAAAAACAATGCTGCTCTAAACATTGAAAATCAGTGGCCTTCTTCTTTTCCTATAAAATTAGGAACCTTTGAATACAATGAAACTAAATTAGTAGGAATAAACTACGATTTCAGGCATATTTACAGCCCTATTTATCCCAATGTTTGGTATGCTAATGCTGATTGGTATTTACACGGTTTCTACGGAGGGTCGCTAAGCACCAATTCTGCCGACCCTTTATTTGTCGGAAAAAGAATTAATTATGATGCTGCCACAAATTGGCAAGACATCCCAGATCCGGAATAAGAATAAACTAAAAAATTAATTTATTTTTTTAATTTTTCTGGATAAATAACTATTTTTCTATGAGGTTCTGCTCCCGAAGATTTTGTTAAATACCCTTCATTTTTTATATAATCATGAATAATTTTTCTTTTATAAGAATTCATAGCTTTTAGCTGAACTTCTTTTTTAGTGTCAAGCACTTTTTTCAAAGAGGTTTTAGCTAATTCAAGCGTTTCTTCATCCGAGCTGCGCCTTATGCCAGCCACATCCACAACAAGCTTTGTTGGTTTAGTTGTTTGCCGGCGAACCACCGCTCTGGAAAGAGTTTGCAAAGCAGCTAATGCCTTATGATCTTTGCCAGACAGCTTATTTATAGTCTGTTCATCACTAGTTACAACTTCTATAACAGCTCTTTCATCACGGGTTATCATTTCAATATCCCCGTCTAAATTTAAAGAATCCAAAATGCTTTCCAGAAAATCAGCAGCTATATCTGCTTCCTTATTAAGCTCTTCAACTGTTGGCGGCACAAACCTTGAAGGTTCTTCCGAAGTTTTGCTTTTTGGGGTTTCTTTTGCTTCTTTTTTAATCTCTTTTGGCTTATTTACCATAATCTATCCTTTCGTCAACTTGTTTTTATGGTATATATCTAGTCTAACCTTTTTTAGCTTTTTTTCTAACTTTTTTAGATTTGGGTTGATTCCTCTGACCTCTTTTAATTTCAAATTCTGAAACCTGAGCCGACTTTTTTTTAGTATATTCTCTAGTTTCAAAAGCTTGATATGCTTTAGAGCCAGGAGTTGGCATATAATGAATTTGCCAAAGAGTTTGGCCCAGCGTCCAGGTATTTGTTGTCACCCAATAAATTAAAACACCTATTGGCAACATAGGGCCTATAAGTATATATGTTAAAGGCAAAATATACATCATAGCTTTTTGAACACCGGCTTGCGGGCCTTCTAAAGTCGTCTGCGGCATATTTTTTAAAATAGAAAATCTTTGCGTTGTAAAAGTTAAACCTATCATTAAAAAAATTAAAATCCCCACAACAATTCTGCCGCCTATATCTGGCAAATTAGAAAACATCTCATATAATTTCACGCCAAAAAATTCAGAATTTTGAAAATCGGTCGCCTGAAAAGCGTCAATTGGACCAACCGCCCCCCTTGCCCCAGTTATAATATCGCCCATAGTTCTTAAAACGTTATATAAACTTAGAAAAACAGGCATTTGCAAAAGCATAGGTAAACAGGAACCCATAGGATTTGCTCCGTTCTTTTGATATAAAGCCATAGTTTCTTGACTCATTAATTGCCTTGACGCAGGATCTTTTCTGTTTTTATATTTTTTTTGAATAGCTAAAAGCTGCGGTTGCAAACTTTGAGTCTTTCTTATTCCGTGAATTTGTTTAATAAATAAAGGCAAAATACATAAACGAACAAAAATGGTCAAAAAAACAATAGCCAAAACCCAAGAAGCCCCGGCTCCTGAACCTAACCCCAATAAGCTAAAAAACTGATGAAATAAATATAAAATCCAACCAATTAACACTTCAATTGGCTGAAGCAATGACCAAAAGTTCATAATTAAATACTATACTAAATTCTCTTTTTTGTATAATTATACTAAATTCTCTTTTTTATATAATGTTATTCCTAAAAAATTTATTTTTTCAGGAACGTAGTCAAACCCGCCTTTGGCAAGAGGTGTGCATCTTAAAAGTCTTAAAAGCCCTAAAATAGAGCCTAAAATAGATCCGTAGCCCCTAATGGCCTGTTTAGTATATTCTGAACAGCTCGGAAAATATAAGCATTTGGGCGGCCTGGCAAAAGAAATATATTTTTGGTATAAGTTTATAAGTCGAATCATTTTTTATTATAAGTTCAATTATTATAAGTTCATTTTGTCATAAGTTCAATTATTTGCTTTTTAGTTAGGCGCCGTCTGATTATTTAACATTTTTTTATTTATTGTTTTGTAAATATAAAGAATTTGATTTTCCAACTCAGCAAAATCTAAAACTTCTATGCTTTTTTTAGGAAAAAAGAGTATATAGCTTTTTTCGGGAAACTTTCCGCTGTTTATTCTAATTGCTTCCTTTGTTTTGCGTTTTATTTTGTTTCGACTAACAGCTTTGTTGCTAATTTTTTTTGACACTATTATAGCATATTCCCCTTGTGAAACACCTTTTTGTAAAGCATCGTAGTTTTGGTTTTTAGAATCTATATATATTGCTAATAAGTCCTTTGTAAAACATTTGCGGCCATGTTTATAAATCTGCTGAAAGATTTTTCTTTTTTTTATAGTTTTTAGCAATATCTTTTTAAACCGTTGTTTTTTTTAGGTCAATATGTTTTTAAGCCGATATTTTAGCTCTGCCTTTAGAACGTCTTCTAGCAATAAGCCGGCGGCCCGATTTAGTTAACATTCGATGTCTAAAGCCGTGCTTTTTAGCTCTGCGGCGATTATTCGGCTGATAAGTCTTTTTTGACATTTTTGCTCCTTTTGTCTAACATATTAATTCTATCTAAACAACGCTTTTTTTCAAAATTAAATGCCAAAAAGACTTAATTTGAGTGAATTTAATTTAAAAATTATTTTTATTAATGATAATTTTAAATTATCACAAGATTTTGAATTGTTGAAAGTTAAATATTAAAATGTGGAAACCTTTAAAGGAGTAAAATGGATGCAGCTATACTTTGGTCAAAAGTTGTTGATAACTTGTTGAAATCAGAACATTTGGCTCCTATTTTAGCTGACGCATTAAAAAAAATAACTTTTGATTTTTCCCAAAATTCCTTACTTGTCCTATCAACCAACGACTCTGATGCCAAAAATCGTGTGGAAAGCGACATTTCCGTTCCTATATTAGAAGAATTGCAAAAACTTTCTAATCAGTTTTTATCTTTCACAATTAATTTGTCTAGTTCAAGTTCAGCAAAACAAACAAGTTCCTCAAGTTCAGCAAAACAAACAAATTCTCCTGAAAGCTCTGATTTTGAAAACCAACAAGAAAAGGCCGAAAATGCCAACACAGAAAATTCTCTCAAAATTGAAAACTCCCTTAAAGTTGAAAGCTCCCTTTATGAAACTTCCCCTTACGAGAATTTGTCCGAAGTTCCCACTATTTCAGAAGTTGTAAAAAAGACATCTTCTATTAAATCAGCTGAACAAATAAAAAATAGTGCTAAATATTTTTCTGAATCTCCAATTGAAAAAAGCCCCGATTCTAAAAAAGAGAAAAACATTTTTGGCAAAATTGCCCCCAACAATTCAAGAATTTTGTCTGGCTATACTTTTGACAGCTTTGTTACTGCCGAAAATAATTCTTTTGCTGTGTCTGCTTGCATAGCCGTAGCTGAAAATCCCAATATAGACTATAATCCCTTATTAATACACGGGAAATCAGGCATGGGAAAAACTCATCTTTTGCATGCCATAGGCAATCGCTATATGGAAAAATATGATAATACAAGTATTTTATATTGCACATCCGAAGAATTCATAAATGATTATATTTATACTATTCGCGAAGGCAATATGCATAAATTCAAAAATAAATATACTGGCATAAATATTCTCTTAATAGACGATGTTCAGTTTTTTGTTTCAAAAACAAGCTCTCAAGAGCAATTTGTTCATATTTTTAATCAACTTATTTCTGCTGGAAAACAGGTTGTGATGACTTCTGATGTTCACCCTGATCAGCTTGATAACTTGCCAGATCGTTTAAAAACCCGTATGAAAAACACCGTTGTTGGTTTGTCGCCTGTTAGCTATGAAACAAAAGTGGCAATTTTAAAATCGTATAGCGGCAAATCTGGTCAGGTTGTTCCTAAACCTCTTTTAGAAATTGTTGCTCAAAGAAGCGGAGAATCTATAAGGGAATTAATTGGCCTTTATAAAACTGTTATGAATTATCTTATTTTTGCTGGTAAAGCTTTGTCTGCCGAAGAAGCTTATAAATATCTAACTTCTCAAAACACTAATGTGGTTATAACTGAGCAATCAAAAAATAAACCTCAAACTATTATTAAAAACGTTTGTGATTTTTATAACGCTCCATATGAAGAGGTTGTTGGTTCAAGCCGAAGAAAATCTATTGTTTTTACTCGAAATTTATGTGTTTTTATTTTGCGGAAAACCACCAATTTGTCTTTATCAGAAGTAGGCAGTTATATGGGAGAAAGAGATCACAGCACTATTTTAAATTGCTATAACAAAGCCGAGAAAATGATTTCACAAGATAGCTCTGTTTTTGATCAAATAAAAATTTTTCTAAATATAAGTCAGCCGCTAATTTCACAAAATAACGCTGAAAACACAACTTTAAAAACTGTTTCCGAAAGTTAGAAATTTGCCTAAACTCTGTTGAAATAGTTTTTATTAAAACTAAATATGTTTAAATGTTGAAAATTATAAACTGGTTTTCAACACGTTATTAAAACTGTAAAACTGTTTATACTTATAGTGTAAACTATGGTTATCAACAGATTCAACAGTCTTTAATTAATTAAAGTTAATTAACAAATAAAGGAGAAAATATGTTGAATATTGAAAAAGAAATTTTATTAGATGCTTTAAGCTGGATTATTAGAGCTGTTCCTCTAAGACCAAATATTCAAGCTTTAGAGGGAATAGTTATAAAAACTAATTCTGATAACACTATCACTTTAAGTGCTTATAATAATGAATTATATATGGAAAACACAGTTCCAACTAAAAAAAGTGATAACGAAGAAATAATTATTGTGCCTGGCAGATTATTATTTGAAATGGTAAAAACAATTCCTGGTTCAGAAATTGAAATCAAAAAAGATGAAAAATTAAATAAATTTGTAATTTCTAGCAAAAAAACTAAATTTACTGTTAGTTCTATTTCGCCTGACGAATATCCTCAAGTTTTAACTAAAGGAGAAACTATTGGAAATATAGAAGCAGAAGACTTGTTTGCAGCAATTTCCAAAACTTATAACGCTTCTAATCATGATGAAACAGTGCCCGTTTTAGCAAGTGTGAAATTGTCTTTTTCTGACAATAAAATACAATATGATTCAACAGACCGCTTTCGATTAGCCAAAGCTGTTGGAGTTTGGGAAAACTCTAAAAATTGCAAAGAAGAAGTTTTGGTGGGCTCCAGAGCTATAAACGAATTATCTAAAGCCTTTAAAGATAAAGGAAAACTAGAAATTTATTTAAAAAAAGGCAATAATGACAAAAACACAACTATTGCTTTTTCAACAACTAATAGATTAATTATTTTGCCTTTGTTAAATGTTGAAAAATTTCCGCCAACTGACACTTTATTTACAGATAAATATAAAACAACTGTGACAGTTAACAGCAAACAACTTTTAGAGTGTTTATCCAGAGCAAACATTGTTTCAACAAGAAATAGAGTTATGTTGGAATATAGCGATAATGAGATTAAAATTAATGCTGGAGACGATAAAGATATTGCGTCCACAAGCGAAACAATTCCGGCGTCAATTGTTGGTGAGCCTCAAAAAGTTATCTATAACATCACATATTTGCAAGACGGCATAACACCAATAAATTCCGATAATATAAATATAAAAATGAATGAGCCTCGCCGCCCTAATGAAATTGTGGCAATAGACCAAAAAAGAAAAGAAATAGAAAATTACCGTTATTTAATAGTTCCTATTTCTAGTTAATACATTTTAATAAAATGTTTATTAATAAGATTAGATTATACAATTATCGCAATTTTTCAGATAAAGAATTATTTTTTAAAAAAGGAATAAACGTTTTATACGGAAACAACGGCGCAGGAAAAACTAACATTTTAGAAGCTATAAATTATATCTCACAATTTAGTTCTTTTAAATCTAGCAATAGAAAAGATGTTATAAAATTGGGAAACAAATATAGTTTTATACAGTTAGAAATTTTTCAAAACAAAATTTTTCAAAATGAGAAATTTATAAACGCGGCAGAAATAAGTGCAGACGCAGAAATTAGAACAGATGGAGAATTAGAAAAAACTCGAATAAACGAAAAAACGGTGTCTAAAAAGAGTTTAAAAGAACTATATAGAACAGTTGTTTATCAGCCGCAAACGGCTAATATAATTTATAATAGCGCGGGAAACCTAAGAAACTTTTTAGATAAAGAACTAATAAATATAAACAACAATTTAGAAGAAGATTTTAAAAAATTAAAAATATGCCTTTATCAAAGAGGGTTAATTTTAAAAGCTTTTGATTTTCAAAAAAACCCAAGTGAAGAAATTTTGCAACAATTCACAAACCAATTAACAGAACTAAGCGCAAAAATATCTATCGGAAGACTTTTGTTTTTAAAAAATTTATTACCTTCTATAAATAAAATATTTTGTTTTTTGTCAGGTTTAAAAAATAAAGCCACTCAAAAGGAGCCGAATATAACGAATAACGATTTAGAAGAAAATTTTTCTAATATAAATATTTCTATAAATTATATTTCTCGCTATATGCCAAATTTAAAATTAGATTCTAGCCAAATTTCTAATGAAAAAAAAGATCTGTTTATAAATCAGGCCAAGCAAAACTTGCGCGAATGTTTTATGAAAGTTTTGTTAAATGAAAAAAAAATAGGTCAAAACTTAATAGGCGCTCATAGAGATAAGATAATTTTTACAATAAATTATCAGCCGATTGAAAAAATTTTATCAACCGGACAAATGCAGATTTTTTGTTTATCGCTAATTTTAGCAATATCTGATATGAAAACGAACGATCAACAGAATATTTTATTATTAGACGATGTTTTAGCCCAAATTGACGAAAGAACAAAATATAGATTATTTTATTTTTTAAAAAACAAAGAACAAGTTTTTTTAACTTCAACAAATGAAGTTTCTATGAATTATGATGTCGCTAAAAAATTGTTAAGCGGAGGGTTTTTAAAAGAGAACGGTTTAAATAAAAAAGTGTTTAAAGAAATTATGGAAGATAAAATTTATAATTATGAAATTAAATAACGGACAGTTTGACACATTTAAGGAGTTTGTGATCAGCAAATTTCAGAACCCCGAATTGGTGACACGAAGAGCTTTTGAAAATATTATAAAGGCCGGAGAAGCCAGAGAAAATTATCAGAAAAAAACCGAATTTCAAAAAAATAATGAAATTATTAAAATAAACAACATTTGGGAAAAAGGGTTTTTATTAGCAGATATTTTATCAAAATGGAGTTTAATAGTTTCACCAGAACTCACAAGAATTTCCGAACCAGAAAAAATAATTTTAGATAAATTATACATAAAAACAAACACTGACAATATAAAAAAATTTTTTTTGGATCATCAAGAATTAATTTTGCAAAGAATTAATAAATATACCGATAATAAAATTATAAAAGGAATACATGTGAATTACGCAAAAATTGGTCAAAGCAGTCAAGGTCTTTTTTTTGGAGAAAAATATTTTGATAAAATTCAAAAGTTTTATTTTAATATATATAAAAATGGTGTGGAATATGGTCTTATAGGACCTAAAGAATTAGATATTTTATGGGATAGACATTTTGTGAATTCTGCATTATTAAATAAATTTATCTCAGCTGAAATCACAAAAGTTTGTGATGTTGGAACAGGCGGGGGTTTTCCAGGATTAATTTTAGCAATTTTAAACCCTGATAAAAAATTCACCTTTATTGAATCTATTGCTAAAAGGTGTTCCTGGCTAGATAAACAAATTAGTATTTTGGATTTGCAAAATGCAGAAATTATAAATAAAAGATCTGAGGAAGTAAAAAATGCAAAGTTTGAAATTGTGACTTCTCGGGCAGTGGCCCCGCTAGAAAAGCTTATTCCGCAAACAGTTCATCTTTTGAATGAGGGCGGACAAATGATTTCTTTGAAAGGCAAATCCATTAATGACGAAATAGATCAAGCCAAAGACATTTTGTTGAAATCTAAATTAAAAAATATTAAAATTGCCAGAGTTTACCCAAATGAAATTTCAGCATCTAAAATAAGCGATTTTTCTTTTTACTCTTCGGCAATTGTTTTTTTGGCTGAAAAATAGAAATAGCTTTATATTTTACTTATTCAAAAGATTTTGTGATTGCAAATTTTGCAATTCTTTTTTATATTGTTCGTTTACTCCCATATCGCGAACTTCTTGCAAAACTAGTTCTTTAATGCCCAAACTCTGGGTCCATTTTTGCAATTCTTTGATATCTAAGGCGTTCATAATTGTTGGATCAACAGTTGTTCTAAATTGAACATTAACGTTTGAATTCAGCAC
The DNA here is from genome assembly GCA_031288095.1 of Candidatus Opitulatrix roisinitermitis. GTDB lineage: Bacteria > Actinomycetota > Actinomycetes > Actinomycetales > Bifidobacteriaceae > Opitulatrix. Next base: position 9,256 of record JAITSB010000025.1, read on the forward strand.
AAGATTGATTGACTTTTTAGCATTATCTAAAGATGAGGAGTTGTGAGTTATATCTTTATACAGGCGGGGCGGAGCTTTTATATCAAATCCAATCCAATCTATAAGCGGCAGAACTCGTGCAAGATTTTCTGGATAGGCCCCGCCTGTATGCAAGCCTACAGCGAATTCTATGTTTTTGATTTTTTTAGCGGCTTGATAAAGGCCTTTTTGCATAGTTGGTTCTCCTCCGGAAAAAACTAAACCGTCTAAAAGTCCATAGCGCTTTTCTAAATGATTTAGTATATATTCAAAAGGTAAACCACCTTTTTTATAAGGGTCCAAAATTGTAAAATTGTGGCAATAATTACATTTCCAAGGACAGCCTTGCAAAAAAGCCACCGAGACTATTTTTTCAGGCCAGTCAACTGTGGAATATTTATTATATCCAGCAATATTTACAATTTCAGACACAATATTTAGTTATATTTATTATTTTGAATGTATTTTATTTTTTTTGCTCGTTTTAGAGGTGTTAGTGGGTTCTTTAAAAGAAATTCTTTCTTTATATTCGCCAACTTTGCCTGTATTAAAAGAGCTGACAGGTCTAAAATAGCCCATGACGCGAGTCCAAACTTCACATTGAACTCTTTTGTTTTCAGGGCTGCTATTATTTAGGCCGTGTTCTTTGTCATATATAGGATCAAAGAAGTGTTCCCCGTTAATATAGCCGTTTATAGGGCTTATTGAAAATGTCGGAGTCACTGTTATGTAAGGCAATTTATAAGTTGATAAAGCCCTTTTCATAATTTCTTTGCAAATTTTTCCGCTGCTAATTCTTTCACCCATATATAAATGAAGAACAGTGCCGCCGGTGTATTTTGATTGCAAAGCCTCTTGTTTTTCTAAGGCCTCAAATGGATCATCAGTAAAGCCTACTGGCAGCTGTGAAGAATTGGTATAATATGGTTCAGCAGCAGTTCCAGCTTGCAAAATGTCAGGATAGCGTCTTTTGTCCTCTTTAGCAAAGCGATAAGTCGTTCCTTCAGCTGGTGTGGCTTCCAAATTATACATATGACCAGTTTCTTCTTGAAACTCGACCATTTTTTCTCTTATATGATCTAACAAGTCCACAGCAATTTTTTCGCCTTTAGGATCAGTTATATCTGTTTCTTTTGATGAGCGAGCCGTGTAATTACGGACCATTTCGTTTACTCCATTTATGCCAATTGTGGAAAAATGATTATCTAATCCATTAGGCAAATAGCGGTTAGTGTATGGAAATAGACCTTTGTCAATATAGCGGCTAATTGTGGCTCTTTTAACTTCTAAGGAAGTTTTAGCCAAACCGAGTAAATAATCTACTTGATCTAATAAACCTTCCCAGTCGCCAGCATAATTATAGCCTAATCTAGCACAGTTCAAAGTTACAACGCCAATAGATCCGGTTTGTTCAGCTGAACCAAAAAGTCCGTTTCCTCTTTTTAGAAGTTCTGTTAAATCTAATCTTAGACGGCAGCACATAGAACGTATTTGATGAGGGTCCATATCTGATGAAATAAAGTTTGAAAAATAAGGCAAACCGTATTTGGCTGTCATTTCAAAAATGTCATCAACAATTTCGCTATCCCAAGGAAAATCGTTTGTCACATTATATGTTGGAATAGGGAATGTGAAAACTCGGCCGTTAGCGTCGCCTGTGGTCATAATTTCCACATAAGCTTTGTTAATCATATCCATTTCTTTTTGGCAGTCAGCATAAGTGAAATCAGCCATTTTGCCGCCAATTAATGGATTTTGCACACCGATTTCTTCAGGACAAACAATGTCAAAGGTTAGATTTGTGAAAGGTGTTTGTGTTCCCCATCTGCTTGGTGTGTTTAAATTGAAAATAAGTTCTTGGATCCCTTGTTTAACAGTTTTGTAATTCAGTTTATCGGTTTTTACATAGGGGGCCATATAAGTATCAAAAGACGAAAATGCTTGAGCGCCGGCCCATTCATTTTGCAAAGTTCCTAAGAAATTTACTACTTGTCCTATAGCGGCTGAAAAATGGGTTGGTGGTTTGGCGTCAACTTTTCCTTCAACGCCGTTTAGCCCTTCTTCTAAAAGAGTTTTTAAAGACCAGCCGGCACAATAGCCTGAAAGCATATCTAAATCGTGAATATGATAATCGCCTCTGCGGTGAGCTTCACCTATTTCTTTATTTATTGGGCCATACACCTCATTTAGCCAATAGTTAGCTATAACTTTTCCTGATGTATTTAAAATCATTCCGCCCAAGGAATATGTTTGGTTAGCGTTGGCTTTTACTCTCCAATCTAATTTTTCCAAATATTCGTTGACGGTTGATTCAACTTGTATTGATTTGCCGGTTTCAGACATAATTTTTTCCTTTCTGTTATTATTTTTTAATTGTTTTTATTGTTTATTGGGTTTTGTGTTCTTCAAAACAGTTATTATAAAATGTTTATTCAAAACACAATATATAGTGGTCAAATTTGCTTTCCACCACAACATATAGTATTAGATTACATTTATTTTATTAAAAGTAAAGCTTTTTTAGTGTGTTGTTATGTGAAAGTTATGTGAAACTAAGACACATTTTTAGTTAGATCTAAATTTTGGTATAATAATAAACTTTGAGATTGGCGGGATAAAAGTTAAGTGGTTATAAAACCGAGCGGGCACTTGTTCCAGTAGTTTTTAAATTAATGTTTTTGTCGTTAGGCCCAACCCCGTTGTGCCATAAGCATAAAAGAAAAATATAAATTTCGTTAGGTGAAGGTTGTTCTGTTTGTGAAGCCCAGTAGCCGTGAGATCCTTGAAGATGGGGATTTCCCCCACTATAGCTTCCAGCCCTAAAACTTTGCCAAGGAGTGTTTATGCCCTCAAAGTTTTTCCAAGCTGTTGTGCTGTATACAGGGTTTCTTTTTCCTGCCGCGTTAGACGCTTCTTCGGTCATTGCTTCAGATAAGGCAGAATAAGTTATGCCTGTGGCGTTTTTAGCTATGTTCCAGCCTTTAGGCGAAATGGAAAAGCCAGATTCTGAAACGGTTTCGGCCATTAATGTATTCCAATTATACATATAGCCACAACCTGTTAGGCTTCCTGAGACCAGTGTCCAAACAGTTCCTGTGGATGAGCAATATGCCGTTCCGCCAGGGTCTGCGTTGTTGCTTGCTGTGTCGATCGTTGGCAAAGTATAATCCGAAGATATATTAGTATCAGCAGGAGTTAGCGCGGTTGTGCTAGTTGTGGAACCTAATTTCAAATTGTCTATCATCCAAACATTGCCGTCAGGCATTTTTTTCACACGATATTTTTGTCCGTTTGGCGAATCGCTATTTCCGCGAGGGTCATTTAAAACAATTACTTGGCCTTGTTTCATAGCAGTTTTGCAGGCAGCCT
>JAITSB010000044.1 GCA_031288095.1 Candidatus Opitulatrix roisinitermitis
GCCCAATCATCATAGCCGGCTCCATTTATAACTATTAATTGGTTATTATTAAATTCAATTATATTGTTGGCGGTTGGTTCATAATTATGGGCTTCAATATTTGTGCTAGAAATTATGCTAGTTACATTAACGCAGACTCCGCCGATTTGCTTAACTAATGAACCCCATTGGTTAATAGATGCTAGAACATAGATTGGCTGACTTGGACAACTAGCAGCATTTACATTATTTAAAGCGCTGCTGGAATTTTGATTATTTGTGCAGCCTGACAATCCTAAAACTAAAACTAAAAAAGTTATAAATATAGTTGGTATTAAAGCAAATAAAGATAAATTTAATGATGCCCTTTTTCCCATAAGTATAGTTTATCATTTTATAATTTTTTGCAAATTTGGTAAAAGTTTTACTTTATTTATTTAGGGGGTTTTAATCTGTTGTCCAAATAAAATAAATCCCTATTTCCTGCCCTGCTGGTAAAGCAGAATCGCTTTGTAAATAACCGTAGTTATTCTTTTTCATACAATCAAAATGAGCAGTAGATAAATTTAAAAGACTTAGAGCTGAACAGCTGCCAGCACTATGATCACCTCTGGAGTTATATAGTCCAGTGCGTATTGTGAATAGGGCATTGGATGTGTCAGGATTTATGTCTATTTTGGATTTAATAGCTCCAGTTAAGATATAGAATTTGCCGATTTTAGCAATAGTGGGGCTTGTTGCAGAATAAAATTCCCAGTTAGAATTTATAGTTATTATGGTGTTCCTGTCAACAAACTGAGCGTAGGCATTAGCGGCGCCCTGGCTAAGTATTGGATTTTGGGAATTCTCAACGGGGTATTGGTCTATGCTCAGAGTATTTAAATTAGCTGAATTGCTAGTGGTTATAACTCCATCATTTGTCAACGATTTAGTCCCTGTTCCGCCGTGAGAAATAGATAATGGAGCAGAAGAAGTTGCGGCAGAAGAGTTAAAGGAAAAAATTATATAATTATAGGCAAAAAGACTTGTTATAGCAAAAATTATTGTAAAAAGAAAAAGACCTTTAAAAAATCTTATTAATATATTTTTAGTTTGATATTTATATCTATTCATCATCGAGTTCTGTCTAGGATTATCCTCTATTTATGGCTATGCTTTATTTATAAAGGGATAAGTTATGCTAAAAAAGATTTTTTTACTGCTGTCATAAGTAAAATCTTGGTCTAAATATATATTTAGACCTGTACCTTGAGTTGCTCCGCTGCATTGGTAGTTAATGGTTTGCATAGAACCAGAAAAGTTATTAGAACAAATAACAGTAGCGTGAGAATGGGCTTTATAGCCGGAGTTAAATGTAAATACAGCAGTGTTTGTTTTGGCTGGGATATCTTTCCTAATTTCAATTGGACCAGCAATGAATATTATATTTCCTTGTTTTACTATATAAGGATTTTGGACCGTTGTTCCTTCATGATCCCAAAATTTGAAACCGTCATTTAGGGTTATAACATCGGTCCTATTAAGTCTTTCGTAATTAACATTTGCAGCAGAAAAAACACCGCCACTAGAAATTAAATTATTTGAATTAATTGTTCTGTTAGAATCTATATTTATTGTTGTTAAGGAGTTTTGACCATTGCCTAATAAAACGCTGTTCTGGGGAAAAGCCCTGTTTCCTGTGCCTCCTTTATTGACAGGTAAAACGCTTGTTTCGTCAGCATTTGCTACATTTCTTATGTTTAACAAGTTAAAACCTATGCAGAAAGAAATCACAAATATTATTAAAATAGATCCTAGATTTTTGGATTCTAGACTTTTAAATTTCCAGCTTTTATTTTTCATTGTAGACTCAATCAATCGGTTTATAAACGGTTACTATATTGAAATATCGTGAACTATGATTAGAGGCTTCGCTAGCTTGCATATATAAATAGCCCTGTTCGTCTACAAAACAATCTATTCTGCCATTTAATATATTGCTTGAAGAGTTAAAAAAATTGTTATTGCAAGCTATTGAACTGTAAGGCGGGGGAGTATATCCAGAATTAAATTTGGCAGCTTTATATGTCGTATTAGCTTCAACAGCTTGTAATACAGATATAGGTGAATTAATATAAACCAATCCGCTATCTTTGTAGGCCAGATTACCGTAAAAACCAAATGTCGGCTCAGACGTTAAAACAGTTCTCATAGTCGGCGAAGTCGGCAAAAAGTATGTATAAGCGCCCCCACTTGTTAGTAAATTTTGTGAAGAAGAATTAGGGTATGTGTCAATGGGCAGAGTTTGTAATGAGCCATTTTTAGCGATTAGAGCTTGCCCCAGCGGAAAACTATTTACGCCTGTGCCGCCGCGAGAAATTGGCAAAATGGTAGCTGATGTCGCAGCTTGGATTGAAATTATTCCGCCTGTTGCTAAACCTAGACAAACAGTGGCTGCAAAAATAAAGATTTTGGGAATAAATGCTCCAGAATTAAATTTATTGGAAATAATGGCTTTGGATATATGACCCATAAATTTAGTTTTCCAAAAAAAAAAAAACGCTCACTGTTCTAAAAAATTATTACCGTAATGTTAAATTTAATATTTTTTTAACTAAACTTTTTTAATCAGACAAGGAAAATTATATAGCAATCGTATTTCCGAATTTCTGGGCACACTATAATTGTTGTCCCAAGATCTCAGAAGTGCTGTGCTTCCGTCTATATTATCGTTTTCTGACCATAATAAATATGCTGAACCAGAAGTGCCTGTGGCAAAAACTTGACCAGGGGTTTGGATTGGTTTAGCTAAAGCGTAGCCAGTTGGCAAGGTAAAAATTATTTGATTTTGCCAGCCGCGAACGTTTGCTAATTTGAATACGTAATCTATTGAAACAAAACCGAAAATATTTCCATCAGGTAAATAGAAGCCGTAAAAATCACCACTATATCGTGTATAAAAGAAAAAATAGGCGCCCCCTTTAGGCGATATAGATAAGTTAATCGCTTGGCCGACATTTTTGTAAGTGTCAAAAACCCCTTTAGCGCTTGGCAGTTGGTCTTTAGTGCTATTTGATGACACTGAATTAGTTATTTCTCTGCTAATTAAAGTATTGTTTTCATTGCCTACCAGCACTTGATTTTCCGGGAAGAAATTTAGCCCCGTTCCACCTTTTGATACTGGCAAAATTCCAGCGGATGAAGTGGCGTTAGCATGGACTAGTTCCCCACACATAAAAGCTGCCGCCCCAAAGAGCCCGATAGCTCCTAAAATGCCTAATTTTTTAAAACACGGTTTTTTAGAAGTAAATTTTTTTAAAAATAGATTTTCCAATTTTAAATGAATCATTTTAGTCCTGTTCTTTTTATAACTAATTTATTTATAATATTCTTTCATTTATAGTTTTCCATATAAACTATAATTTAACAAGTAAAAAGAGTAATTAGTAGTTTAAATATCTACTGATTTATATATTTATTAATTCTATACACTATCCATATTTTTTATGCCAACATAATCTTGCACATCGGAGTAAGCAATTTTTTTGCCGACACATATATCTTCGCTAGTTTCGCAAACTCTTTTTATTCCGGCTTTAGCATAATTAAAATAGCCATTTAGAAATTCATATCCATTATAAGTCTTATTTATTCTAATCCCGTAATATTTCTTTTCATTATATGTAAATTTGCCTATTTCAAAAAAGCGTATTGGTTGGTGGCCTAATTTAGCCCAAACATTTATTGAAATAAAGTTAGGGCCCTCATAATTCAATGAATGACTCATAGCAATATATAGTCTAATATCAGATATATTTGTAGCTGTTATTCCAACAGTGTCTCGGGCAAGTAAAAAATTTCCCGCAAAAGACACACCGTGTCTTGAATTATCATCCGGTGTATATCCTAAAATATATATAAGGTCATCTAAATCGGTAAAACCTTCTAATTGGAGATATAAATTATTCTGGGCTTGCCCTATATTGGCTACATCTGAAACCGTTTTCAAGGCTCCGCTAGTTATCAGATTTGCGGAATTATTTGTTGGCGCAACATCTATGGCTTTTGTTGTCAGAGAATTTGAGCCGTTGCCTATAAGGGCTTGTCCGCTGGCAAATTCATCGGCTCCTGTTCCTCCGCGAGAAATTGGCAAAACCGTGCTTGAAGAAGCAGCATAGGAGTTTATATTGTAGCCACTTATAAAAGTTGTTGTGCATAAAAGAAAGATTATTCCCAAAACGCCTAATTTTCTAACACCTAATTTTCTAAAGGCGCGTTTTTTAGGCGTTATAACGTTTTGCAACCATATTTTTTTACTTTTAAACAATTCATTCATAGTAATATTCATAGTTAAATTTTTACAAAAAAAAAAAAAACGCTCACTGTTCCAAAAAATTATTACCTAATTGTTATTTTGGATTATGTAATCAACACGATACGATTGCTAAGCATTTTTAGATGATAGTTTGTTTTAGGGCAAGAGTTCTGCGAAGCCACACCCTTTAGTGTAAACTTTATAATATGTCAGAAGATGTTGAACCAAAAGATGTGTCAAAAGAATATTCTGCTAGTCATCTAACCTATTTAGAAGGTTTAGAGGCTGTTCGGAAACGGCCTGGAATGTATATTGGTTCAACGAATTATTTAGGATTAATGCATTGTCTTTGGGAAATTATTGACAATTCTGTGGATGAAGCATTAGCTGGGTTTTGTTCAGAAATTAATATATATCTAAACTCTGATGGATCTGCTAAAATTGTTGATAACGGCAGGGGCGTTCCTGTGGATATAGAAAAAACCACTAAGCTAACAGGTGTGGAATTAGTTATGACGAAACTCCATGCTGGTGGGAAATTTAGCGACAAAGCTTATGCTTCTGCTGGGGGATTGCATGGCGTGGGAGCTAGTGTTGTAAACGCTTTGTCTTCTAGATTAGAAATTGAAGTTAAAAGAGAAGGCAAAATTTATGCTATGAGTTTTGAGCGTGGCAAACCAGGCGTCTTCAATGAAGATTTTTCGGAATTTATTCCTTTTAAAAAATCAGATAATAATAGATTGAGTGTGATTGGGAAAACGGCAAAATTTGATACAGGAACAGATATTACTTTTTGGCCGGATCGACAAATTTTTCCTGAGGGCGAAAATTTTCATTTGGATTCATTATTAAACCGAGCTAGGAAAACAGCTTATTTAGTTCCGGGGTTAAAAATAGTTATTCATGATTTGCGAGAGGGAGAAAACGAAAAATACGAATTTTTGTCAAACGGCGGCATTAAAGATTTCGTGGAATATTTGTCAACTGCTGAGTCTATAACAGATATATGGTCTATTTCTGGCAGTGATGAATTTGACGAAATAGTCCAAACTCTTGATAAAAGCGGTCATTTGGTGCCGAAAAATATTTCAAAGAAAGTTTTTGTGGATATTGCTTTGCAATGGTCAAATGATTATGAAACTCATTGTCAATATTTTGTCAATATTATTGACACTCCAAAAGGCGGAACACATAGTTTAGGTTTTGAAGCTGGATTAGTTAAAGCGTTCAGGGAAGCTATTGTTGCTAAATCAAGAACTTTAAAATTGCCTAAAAACAAAAATATTAAGATAGAAAAAGATGATATTTTAGCAGGTTTAACGGCTGTTATAAATGTGCGTTTGCCTGAACCACAATTTGAAGGACAAACAAAGGAAATTTTAGGAACTCCCCAAGTGAAGCAAATTGTTCAAAAACAAGTTGTTGAAAAATTGTCTGAAATTCTTAATTCTAATAAAAGAGATTTTAAAACGCAGACTCAAAAACTTTTAGAAAAAATAGTTAGCGAAGTTTATGCTCGTCAGCAGGCTCGTCATCAAAAGGAGATTGCTCGGCGTAAAACAGCTTTGGAAAATTCTACTTTGCCGGCGAAATTGGCTGATTGCTCGTCTAAAGAAGTGGAAAATTCGGAATTGTTTATTGTGGAGGGAGACTCGGCGCTTGGAACAGCTAAACTTGCCAGAAATTCTGATTATCAAGCTTTGCTTCCAATAAGGGGAAAGATTTTAAATGTGCAAAAGGCCCCTATTTCAGCTATGTTAACAAATGCTGAATGTTCGGCAATTATACAAGTTATTGGCGCAGGTTCGGGAAAGACTTTTGATATAGAACAAGCCAGATATTCTAAAATAATTTTAATGACTGATGCTGATGTGGACGGTGCTCATATTAGAATTTTGCTTTTGACGTTGTTTTTTAGATATATGAGGCCGTTAATTGAACACGGCAGAGTTTATGCAGCAGTCCCGCCTTTGCATAGAATTGCTCTAAAAGGCAAATCGGAAAAATATATTTATACATATTCTGAGGATGAACTTTATAAAACGTTGTCAGATTTAGATAAAAAAAATGTTGCTTATAAAGAAGATATTCAGCGTTATAAAGGTTTGGGTGAAATGGATGCTGATCAGCTAGCAGAAACCACTATGGACAAAAGTTTAAGGACTTTAAGAAGAGTAAATTTAAAAGACGCCTTAGCGGCCGAAGAAATTTTTAAACTTTTAATGGGGGATGAAGTCCCGCCAAGAAAAAGCTTTAT
>JAITSB010000055.1 GCA_031288095.1 Candidatus Opitulatrix roisinitermitis
TCTTTTAGGCGCTCGTCATCCATTGTAAAACCTTTTATCATATACTCTTTTAGCCTTTGCGTCGCCCATTGTCTAAAAATAGTCGCTTCTTTACTGTTTACACGATAGCCTACTGAAATAATCATATCCAAATTATAATGTTCTATATTTCGTGCAATTGTTCTAGTGCCCTCTTTTTGAACTGTTCGGAAATTCCGAACAGTTGCATTTTCCTCCAATTCGCCACTATCAAAAATGTTTTTTATATGTTCATTAATAGTTGACTTTGAAACATTATAAAGTTCAGCCATCTTTTTTTGTGTTAGCCAAACTGTTTCATCTTCAAAACTAACATCAATTTTGACTTTCCCATTTTTTCCACCATCATAAATAACTATTTTATCCATTTACTGCAACCTTTCATATATTCCAATTCTACACGTGTTTTTAGTTTACCCTAAGATTATGTTAAACTAACTCATAAAAACGTCATATAACTCATTCTGAACAGCCAACTCCTAAACTAGCCCCCAACTGCTTTTTATATATTGGTTTATTGCAAAACAAATATCTTCATCTATACTTCTAACTACTATTTCGCCATCTGAAAATTGGTAAAAAAGTATCCCATCGTCTGTGTCAAATTGAAAACCGAAAATCTCTTTTTCATCTAAAAGTTCTAATTTCATCCCGTAAAATTCATCACCATAAGAAATTTCTTTTTTAAAGTCAACGGCAACTATGCAAGCAACACAATTGGTGCAATTCAAATCTTTACAAGGTTCAGTTTTCAAATTATTTATTTTGTTTTTTAGTTTTTTTATTTCTGCTTGTGCGATTTCATCCCTAAGAGTTTTATCTTGATGCATTAACTCAATTAAGGTTTTGACTGGTGTATTTTCTATTGTTATTTTATCCATTATTTTTTTTCCTTTCGTTTATATTTTATTCCTTTTAAGTAAATTTTTTTCTGCCGACTCCCTGACCTCCCAGTCCTCATCCCAAGTTAATTTTACTAGTATCCCGTGTGAGATATATTTGTTTTTGGCTACCTGCTTCCTAATGAAAAAACTCCTATCCTGAGCCAATTTTTTTAGTGTTTCAGGCGACGTGTTTTTATGTTGTGCAACTCTTGCTCTAACAAACCACTCCTCATCCTGAGCCAATTTTTTTAGTGTTTCAGGCGACGTGTTTTTATGTTGTGCTGCCGACTCCCTAACCATCCAGTCCTTATCACCTGCCAGTTTTTCTAGCAATTTAACAGGTGTTTTTGGATTCTCAGCAACTCTTGCTCTGACCTCCCAGTCCTTGTCATCTGTCAATTTTTCTAGTGTTTCAGGCGATATGCTATTATTCATTATTTTATTATTCATTTTATTTTTTTCCTTTCATTTATATTTCGTTTTGCCATTTCTTTAATATCTTTATTTTCATCCTCAGCCAGTTTTTTTAATAAACTAACTGGCGTATTATAATTCTTTGCCACAATCCACCTAATGACTTCATCCTCATCCTGAGCCAACTTTTTTAGCGTTTCAGCAGGAGTATTTTTGTTCATGGCTACTGAGACACCAGTCCAACAATTCTTATCATCAGCCAGTTTTTTTAGTATTTCAGGTGGTGTGTTTGAATTTTTTGCTACTTGCTGCCTAACATGACGATTCCTATCATTTGCCAACTTAGCCAAAGTTTCAGGCGGCGTGCTTGGATGGCATCCTACACCCTGCCTAATAACATTATTTTTGTCTTTACTCAACTTTACCAGCGTCTCAGGTGGTGTTTTTGGATTATGTGATATTTCAAACCTATTTTCATAATCTTTATCTAATATCATTTATTTTTTCCTTTCTTTCTCATTATTTTATATATTCCAACTCATCAAAAAACCTTTTATCATCTTCTAACATCTGTAAAAATTCAGATGGTCTAAATTGGTTTTTTACTGACTCCCACATTTCATCAAAATAATCATCATAATCCAACTCAGCTAAATTACTTTTAACAATTTGAAAAAACTTTTCATCGTCCATTTCATCACCTATTTTAAAACTTTTATCATAAATAAAACAAGTCCAATTATTAGGTGCTTCAACTGTTATTTCAAGTGTGCCATCCATGTTGTCGCTCACCTCAGCGTTTCCCCAATCCAACTCATACTTATTTATGAACTTTTCTATATTTTCCACTGTTATTATCATTATTTTTTATTCCTTTCATGGATTATTTTATTTTTATTTATTTTTTTTACTCCTCATCTTCATCATCTGCCATCGCATATTCACCAATTAAATAACTGACTAATGAATTTAAGCCATCATCATAAACATCTTCCCCCTCCTCTTTTATATAATTTAGTGACTCCTCACAAACTTTACTTATATTCTCATCGCTATAATTGTGGTCATAGCACCAACTGCTTACCCGTTCATCAACTATATTTAATAAATCGTCAAATAATTCCTCAGACATAATTTTTATTTCCTTTCAGTTTCAAAATTCGTTCTCGTCGTCGTCATAATCATAGCCATATTCATTTTCATTTTCCATCTCCATCCTGTCATATGCTCGCTCGCATGCCTCGTATATCTTTCTAATTTTTCATCTGCTAAATCGCCTACTGTTGACGTTTCTACGTTATATTCACATTCACAAACACTAAAACAAATAGAACAATCGCACTCACGGCAACATCCAATGTCATAAAATACACAACTATCATTATTTTTCAAACAACTACACTCCTCGTCGTTGTCCTGACTATCACAGCCGCAATCGCTTTCCAATCCCATACATTCCAAATTCATAAGCGGCTTCCAATCACCGTATCCTGTTGTGAAAACATCTTCTTTGTCGTATTCCTCCATTTTTTTTGTTATGATTTCATCTGCTTTATCAGGCGAGGAGTAAAATTCATCATCAGGCACATAGTCATCGTGAAAACCGAAAATCTCATTATAAGTATTTATATAACATCGGAGGTCGTCGTAATCGGTCAACTCGTGCCTGATGTAGTTTTTTACTCGCCTTTCTTGGAATTGCTCCTCAGTTTCACCGCCCACAATCTCATTATGACCCGCAAATTTTTTGTCATCTGGCAAATCAAAATCAAAATCCGATAAATCCCAGTTTTTATATTTTTCAGTTAATTTATTCATACTTACGCCACCCTATTTTTGAAAACTCCTGTATATCTTTTATCATTCCATCACAACTGTTGTCATATTTTTTTATTTCTAAATTATCATTAAGATATTTACTTTTTTTACAATAATCCCTATATTCCACAAAATAGTCATTACCACTTTTGTTTATCACTATATATTTGTCATTTGTAAAAAAACTTAGATAAGTTTTATATCTATTTATTTCATGCTTTTCTAGTGTCAAACAACTATATAAACTGTCGTCTATTTCAAATAATTTCATTATTTTTTTTTCCTTTCTAATTTAAATATTCTTTTATAATTTCACAATTATTATTAATTTCCACTGTTTTACCTAACGACTTTATTTGTTTATTTTCTAAATCAAACACAACTAAGGGGCTTGTTGACAAAGTTATTATAATGTCGTTAGGCTCATCATTGAGAAACGTTTTTTTACATTCAATACTTATGACGCTTTCATCTATGAACTGCTCCACGTTGTCGCTATTTAAATTTTCTACTGCTTCCACGCAGCTTTTCAATGTCGCTTCAAATTGACTTTTTTTTGTCATTATTTTTTTATTCCTTTCATTATAATTGACTTTCCCATTCCAAATAATCCCACTTTTGCTGCTCAGAGCCGCTATATTCCTCAAAAAAATTGTCATCCTCAGGATAACTAAAATTATGCCATGCACTCATTTTTTTTACTCCTTTTGTCTAAATTGTCCTGTGCTATTTTTTCAACTCACTAATAATCACGCTCATATAATTATATGGATATTTCATAATCCTAAAACTCCTTCACTAATACAAAGTTATTAGATAATGGCACATATAAATCAACTTCAAAGCTGTCGTATTCAACTGAATACCTAAGCCGCGCAGTCAATTCTTTTACTAGTTCCTGCCACTCATAGCCTAAACTCATCCAATACTGGACCGTTTCTGAGCCGACTATCTCGCTGGCTTCTTCATTATTATAGCCTTTTTTTATCAAGGCATTTTTTATTTTATCATTCATAATATATTTCCTTTTGTGGTTGAAAAAAGCACTTTTTTTTATGCCCTTTTATTTTCTTTATATTATAAGTTTAGCATAAATCCGTTTTCAAGTCAAGCATTTTCGCAGCGTATTTTGCAAATTATGACATTATTGTTTCATTTTATTTATAGGTTTTCTTTTTATTTTGTTGAATTTGAATATTTAGTAATTTTTTATTTTATTTATAAATGAATTTGTATAATCGTTGAGAATTTTATAATAAAATAAAATAAAAGAATAAATTATTATTTATTTTTTTTAGAATTATTTATTATGATGATATATATATTTTCAAATTTAATAGTAAATTTAGATAATCGTTGAAAATACACGGTATTCAAAAATCTTGGAGAAATGTATATAAAATTTTGTTTTAGGGGCAGGGCTAAAAAATGAGCCATCTCGTAGAGTATTAAATAAATCAGTATTATAAAATTACTAAATATAGTAATGGTGTAAATATATAGAATATAGCAAAAATAAATAAAGTTATAAAACTATAATCGTAAAACAACCTATATATGTGGTGAAATAATCGTAAAATTATTTTATAAATAAAAAAAAAGTCTAATTTTATTAGTCAAAGCGAAAAAAATATTATTTTATATTCAATCGGCATAAAAATTGCCCCCCCCTAAATGAATATATAATCTAGGGGGGGCAATTTTTATGCTGCCAGCTAAGTATCCCCTTACAAATCTGTCATAATAAATTGACAAATATTAAATTCAGAAGGCAAGTATTGCAACACACAAAAACGTGTTTGCTAACATTTGCTTACATCTGCTATACTGATAATATGAACGACTTCAAAATCAGTCTTAGAACAATAAAAAATACAGTCAATGACAAGCAAATAAAGGCTAGTCTGAAAAGGGGTGAGACCGTTTATGCTGTTGCATACGGTTGGGGTAGGTCTTTGTCTACTGCTCAAGATGAAGCTGTATTGAGCCTGAAAACGCTTATGGGGGCGCTTTTGCCTTATATAATGACACCTAGCGATAGGCTGGGCAGCCCTGTTGAGAGAGCAGCCTATAAAAAGTCTAAAGCCAATTTTGCTGATATTGATAAGGATAAGATTAAGAGACAGGTTGCGCTGATAAGTATATCAGGTGAAGAGTATCAATTGGAAAAGATAGAGAACATGAGATATAAATTGGCATTTGATAAATTGTGGGTATTTCAATATAAGCTGTATAAGAAAAATTGGGCATACTGTAAAGAGCTAAATGTTAAGAATAGTTCTATTGGGCTATTTGATATAAATAAAGGCTGTCAGGGCGACGTTATAAATTTACCACTGTTTGAATATTGTAGACAACAAAATGTAGATAGGGGGCTCATACCTGATGTTGAATAATAAGAGAAAGGCTAAAATATGAAAAATAACTGGAACAAACAAAAAGAATATTATGAACACGATTGCACTAAGTGCTATTTTGATGAAAGGCAATATACCTATTTTAGGCGCGGGTTAGAAGAAAAAAGAAAAAGAACTGTGTATGTGTTGTGTTCAAAGCACCAGAAAGAATATTATGCAAAAAAAAGATTTCTCAGAAGTATATAATGAAATAAATCCCCTATTGGCTAAAATTGGTATTGATAGGGCGCGAAGAGGCTATAAATGGAAAATAGAGCAAATACATACATTATTTGAGTCTAAAAGTGCTACTCATAAGCGGGTTAGGAGCATTATATTGAAATATATGCCGACATCAGAGCTTCAAAAACATTTTAAAGGAGAGCATACTTATGAGAACATAATAGATTTATTAACTGACTGTATGGATAATTGGGGGCGTAGCGATTATAATTTTAAAAAGGTTATGGAAGAGTCAGGCATAAAACCTGCTAGGTGGTCTGAGATAAGAAGAGATAAGCATTTAGACAATGGGTATAAGCTATATTTACACGAGTTGATACCTATATTCAATAGTTTATATAAATATCATAAGAAAAATAAAAGAGCGTGGATGTCAGTTAGATTACAAACATATATATTTGATTATTTATTTCAGTGGTATAACTTACTGAGTTTATAGTAGAAGAAAAATACCTCTGTAAATACAGGGGGGAATCTAGGGGGGGTAGGCAAACCTACCCCCCTCCAGACCACTTATAAAACGGGGAAATTAACAGGGGTAGGATGTCCTACCCCTGTTAAATATGAAGCTATTGATGGTGATTATCTGTTAAAAAGTAGTTTTTTAGAATGTCTATATGGACGTTTTAGAAATATTTACCAATAATACTTTTAAATTGGCTGAGCTAAACAAAAAAATTGAAGATGAATTTAAAAAGTTGCAATCCGAAGATAAGGACGATGACTATAGGGTTCAAAAATTTGTAAGCTTGGCTAATACTAGTATAAAGGCTATGAAGACACAGGCAGATATTGCTAAACTTTATGCTGATACAGGCGACGAGTTAAGATTGCAATTATTTGCTGATATAAAAGACTATATTGACTTACTTTGGCAGCAAACACTGGTAAATACATTTGAGAATACAGGGTTTGATAAATATCTTGAGAATAAAGGTGTTTTATTAGACGATATAAAGACAGATGTATTAGCAAATATGAAAGAGTTAGATGGAAATAATAGGCAAGAACAAATTAACTGAGGTTTTTAATTTATATGATGATGAGCAAAAAGCCAAACAACAATCATATAAATACGCAAATGACCCATTAGCGTGGATAAAAGACGCGTTTGGGTCTGATTATGTGCCTGTTGTGCCTAAAATAAAGCAGTCTGTCATAGATTGCTTGGAACATAGATATAATCTTATCTATGGTGTAAACAGTTGTGGTAAGTCATTTTGTTATGATGCTCTGGTGTCATTATGGTGGATATTTGGACGCGGTAAAGCCAATGCTGAGGTTATAATTTTAGCAGGTTCTAGTCAACAGACAATGAAAGCATTTAGATATATGGGTCAAATGATGGAAATTAATCAAGAACGTTTTAGACAAAGATTAACAAACATAAATATAGATGGGCGTATAGTTCAAGAAGTGAAATTAAGAGTCGGTAATAGGACAGTAGCATTTGGTCGTAACCCAAGACAAGGTGAGAATAATAAACAGGCTATATTAGGCGGTCACTCATCAGGGGGAACACTAATGATATGTGAAGAATCTGATGGTTTGTCAGAGACAATGATGTTATCTGCTGTTAGAAATATTACAGGTAAAAATGACCGCCTTGTAGCTGTGACTAATCCCAATGATCCAGATTCATTTATTGGTAAAACTGCCCTATGGTATGAGCAGATGTTAGATGGTGCAGATGATGTTAAGCCTAATGAATGGCATATAACTCAAATTGGCTGGAAAGATATGCCAACGAACCCTGAAAGTAAGTGTTATAAAAAGAATTTACCAAGTATTCAAGCCGATAATTTACTTTTGCCTGCTTGGGTTGAAGATATGAAAGACAGATATGTAAATGAGCCTGCTATGTATAATACGCTTGTTCTGGGACGGTTTGACTATGTAAATAAAAAATCTCTTATAACTCATTATGACATAAATATAGCTATTGATACTAATGCAGATACTAATGCTGATATAATTTCAAGACCTATTATTGGGCTTGATTTAGCATTATTTGGTCAAGATAATACAGTAGCATATATAGCTTATGATACAAAAACCGAAGTTACGGAACACTCAGATAATACAAAACCTGATGATTTTGGTGAAGAAATACACACTTGCGACGATAGGTGTTATAATACAACAAAAACAATTACACGGTGTCGGTTTTTAGGGCATATTACGTCTAATGATGTAGGTCCAAGAGCGCAAGCTAAATGGATAGTAGACTTAGCAGAAAACAACAACGCTTCTCACATATATTTTGATGCAGGTGGTATGGGCGGTCCATTTAGGGAAACACTAAGAGATGAATTAACAGCAAGAGGACTTGATATAATTGGTGTTGGCTTAGATGGTAGTAAAAGAGATTTTGCGGGGGCAAGTTATAAAAATGATAGAGCATATTGGTGGGGCAAGTGTAAAGAAAGATTATTAAATGGCAATATTGATTTAGACCCAGATGACTTTATACATAGTGAATATAAGAATAAAGATATTTCTATGGGCAAAATTTTAATTGACGAATTAACAAAAGTTGGTTATACAGTAGATGCCAATGACAGAATTTGTTTAGAATCAAAGAAAAATATGTCTAAGTCGCCTGACTATGCTGATGCTTTTGTTTATGCGGTTATGCCAAGAGATGAAATTGAATATGTCCTAAATAGGAATAAAAAAGAACCTGAAAAGATAGTTGATATGTCTGATATAGATGAAGATTTTGCTGATGATTTTTACGATAGATTCAATATAGATGACCCCTTTGCTGTTATTGGCGACCCTTTTATGAATATTTTAGTTTAGTAAAGTTGTAATATGGAAGAAGTTATAATAACAGATTTACCAAAAGGTTTTGATTGCAATGATTGGCTTAATAAGTATGATATGGCTGTTTATGATGACCGTATTGAAGATACTTTGCAAACAGAAAAACAGGCTATGTCGTTATTGCAATTTATCCAAAACGCTACACCGACATTAGGCGATATACAAAAGGCAAGACAAATAATAGTTCAAGCATTGAGAAATCCCTCTACCCCATGGATTCAAAATGGTATTCAGATAAGAGGTGCATTTTTATTTGGTTCAGGATTTTACTTTGATAACGCTGATAAAGAGCTAAGTGTTATAAGGCAAAACCCTAGATGTAAAGATATTTTGAGTTATAGCTGGCTTGAAAGACTAAATCAAGAATTATTAGTAGCAGGAAATGTATTTTTAGTTCATAACAAAAAAACAAATTTGTATTTTATGTTAGACCTAAACCAAATTCAGTCAATAGTAGTAGACGCAGACGATAATTCATTTATAACGCACATAGAACGGTCTACAAATGGTATAGGTGGGCAATTACAAAATTACTATATACAACGAGCAGATATTGGTATTACAAGGACAGAACGCTCTCAATTGCCAAATAACGCCAAAATAAATGATAATTATGAATTTTGGCATTTTTCAACTACTAAAAACGCTTCAGAACCATTAGCAGTCCCATTATTATTGGAAACAGTATTATATGCTCAAGCTGCTGCACGATATTTAATAGACACGTCTAGGTTTAAACACGCTGTGTCAATTTTTGCAGGGAAAGTTAAATCTCAAACTAAAGATGGAGCTGCAAAGGCGTTAGATACTATACAGGCAACAGACAAGGCAGGAGCATTTGCAGGAATGACTGACATTCAGTTATCTGCAATGAGTGCTAACGGTTTAAATATATCTACTTCTGGCTCAATAGAATTTCTAGCACCTGTAGCTTCTGCATTGACAATTCCTGTTTCTGCATTATCTATGTCTGTTATGGGTTCTGGTGGAACAGCAGGCTCATTAACTACATTAGATTTGCCAATGTTGAATTATTATAAGTCTCAAAGAAATATTTTAAAATATAATATTGAAAACTTATTGGGCGGAAATGCAAAAATAAACTTTTTACCAATCAGTAAAGAAGAATTAGAATTAGAAATAAAGCAAATTTCAATAGGCTATGAGGATGGAGCTATTGATGTAAATGAATATAGGGATTATTTGAATAATGTTTATGATAAAGGACTAAATGGTGCGCCTCCAAAGTTTGAAGACAGTTTTAAGGGACGTCCTATGATAGCTCAAGCACAAATAAATAAAGATTTACAAAATAGTGAGCCTAAAGCCATAACACAGGAAATTCCTATAATTGAAGACCCTGAAGACCCTGCTAAAGAAGGTGGAGAAACCGAAGAAAGACAAGACGATACAGGACAGCCTAAAAAAGGCAAAAGAGTTAAGCAAAAAAAGTAGTTTAGTATTATTTTTATAGATAGCGAAAGGAGCTAAAATGCGATATAAAGTATTAGCAACAGAATACGGTTTGAACTATAATAACGAGTTCATAGAAAATTCTGCATTAAATACATTTAGTGTAGCTTTTCCAACAGGTAATGTATCCAATTTTGGACATAAAGCTTCTGTTGAAGACTATGTGCCACAAGTTGGTATAATTGAAGATTCTTATGTTGAAGATAATAAAGGTTATGCAATTATTGATTTCAATAATGAAGTATCAGCTGAATTGGAAAATGGCACACAGTTCAATTTATCCATTTATTCAAAATGTAAATCACATATAGGTGATGAAAATATACGAGTTATAGATGAATTTATTTATGACCCTGACAATTCAATAGATATTGTCAAAGCAGGTGCTGCACCTAGAGCTAAAGTGCTTGAGGTTGCGGATAATAAAAAAGACTTTATTTTGTGTTCAGTTAAAGGAAACTTTGAGAGAATACAAAATGAGGAAAAAGATAATAAACCAGTTGCCGATAAGGTGGCTACAAGCGAAAGGAATAACACTATGAACCAAGAGGACGTAGATAAAATTTCTAATGCTACTGCTAAGGTTGTAGTTGACGCTTTGAAGACAGTTGCTGATGAAAAGGCAAGTGAAAATCAAAGTGTTGAAGACGCCGCAAAAGCTGAGACTGAAAAACAAAATATAGTCAATGCAAAAATAGCAGAAGCATTTAAACTAGGTGCTACAAGTGATTTAAATTCTAAATCAGTTGAAAAAATTGCAAATCAAATCAATTTAGATACTGATATTGAAAAACTTGTTGCAGACGAAAAAGAATATGTTAGTGCTATTGCTGACGAGTTGAAAAAAGAAAATGAAAATGAAGAAATTTCTAGTGGACTAAAAATCCCATCAAATGAATCAAGTTCTAAATATAATTTTCTTGACAATAAATTAGCAAGCGTTTTAGAGAAAGGAGCTAAATAATGGCACAATATAATACTCAAGAAACAAGATGGTGGGTTTCACATACTCAAACAGGTTTAGATTATTCTAGACCAGTTCAATTAGCAGCAAACTTTGCGGGCGCTGTTAATGGGGTTGTAAAATCAGGCACACCATACCCAGCAAATGGGGCGACCGTTAAGGGCTTTGTTATAAATGATACTGCTCTTGATGCAACTAATGGGGCGTCTGCTGCCGTTTTAGTAAAAGGTATAGTAGATCCTAAATACTTACCTGTTACATTAAATGCAGCAGCTGTTCAAGCATTGGTTTCTAAGCCACATATTGCATTATTAGACACAGATGGTAGTTTTGTTGAAGCAACAGCACCATCATCAAACGAATAACGAAAGGAAAAAAATTATGGCTACAAATGATGTATTTTTAGATATAATAAATCCTAATTATTTTGTGGATAAATTACCTACTTTAGAAACAGGAACTGACAGTTTGCCGTTTTTCGCTGCTGACAAGTTTCCTAATGTTAAAAAGGAAGTAACTAAACTACAATTTATTAAAGGATACAAAGATGGGTCTCGTCTTGCTCCACTTGCCGAGTATGATGCAGATTATTCTCGCAAAGGAAGAAAAGGCTTTAGTCAAATAACTGAAGAAATACCATTTTTCAGATTTGCTAAACCACTCACAGAAGAAGAAATGATGCAAATTGATGCTGCATATAGTGTGCTTGTATCTTCAGGAAGTTCTGAAGCTATAAAATCTATTATGGAAGAAATCTATAATGATGAAGCTGATTTGGTTCGTGATATTAGAAAAACACAAGAATTTTTGCGTTTTCAAGTATTGCAGAACAACGGTATCAATATTACTTCTACTGATTATGGTGGCAATGTTGTTAAATATCAGGCTTCTTTTGATGTTCCTGGTGACGCAACTTGGGCTAGCACTCATAATATTGCTATTGCTAATGCTTGGGAGAAAGACACTTCCACTCCATTAGTTGACATATTAGATGCAATCCAGCAAGCTAGGAAAATCAATAGAACAGTTATTAGCGAAATTTTGCCATCAGAGCGTTTATATAATGCTTTGCTCAATAATAAGAATGATAGAGACCAATTTGCTACTATAAGTGCTATAACTCCTGCTATTCTTACTGCTGATGACGCACAACGCTGGTTGACACTAAAATTAGGTGGAACGAATATTATAATTCATAATCCATATAATTATGATAACCAATATATTGATTATCAAGGTAATACTCAAACATTACTTAATGATAATACTTGTTTGTTATTACCTAAAGGTCAAATTGGTAAAACAGTTCTTGCGCCTACTCCAGCTGAAAGGAATAAAACTCGTAACCCAGAGTCACGTGTTGCTATTACTGAAGACAGGATTGCTGTTCATAATACAGTGATTGAAGATAAAGAACCGTTTAGTTATGATACGGTTGTATCTGCCACAACAGTTCCATCTGGTGAAGGTATGGACAGCGTATTTAAGCTAACAGTAGCTGCGCCTACTAACTAAAAGGAATAAATTATGCCAAAGGTGAAATTTACTGCATTAGTTAAATTGTCAGATGGTAAAATACATTCTGGCGAAGAAGATTTACCGGAAAATTTGGTAGAAGAAGCAAAACCTTTTATTGAAAATACAGTAGCGGAAAATAACACTTCTGCTACTGTATCTTCTGATACTGTGAAAGAAGAAAAAAAGGATAATGTAGTAACGCCAAAGAACAGCAAGATAACTAAAAAAAAGACTTCCAAGCAAAAATAATTTCTGTTTGGGATTATTGTCTCTGTGGGTTTTTGTATATATATTTCCTCAATTTAAAAATTATTACTATTGAATCCATTTATGCCCACAGAGACATATTAAAAAGGCTATAATATGAATATATCTAAAACAATTTACAACAAAATAAGACCACTTTTAAACTCAAAGTGCGATATTTCACAAACAACTCAGGGCGTATTTGATAAAGTATATGAAAATATACCTTGTAGATTAGATAACTCAGGCACACCTACAATTAATCCTGATGGAACAAATAAGACTACTTATACAACACACAATTTATATATACCTAAAAAGATAAATGGACAAGAAATAGACCCAAGATTGGTTCAAAGAGTATGGATAAATAAGGGGTCAATAGAAGATAAAAGCAGAGATTTAATGGTTAGAAAATTAGTTTCTGGTTCAGATAGTGGTGTGCTTTGTTTCTATTGTGAAGCTGGTAAGCTAAGAAATTTACCAGTTTAGAACACCGTAGGGATGAGTTGTCCCCCTGTGGTCGCAATTATCAACAGGTTCTCTTGTTACAGTATTCTCTAAGCTTATATTAACAAAATCAATAACAAAGTCTTCTTTATTCCAGTTATAGCTAATATATTCACTTAGACGGTCAATATAATGTAATATGTCTTCATTTTCTTGAAAAATACATTCTTTAGGCTTATTTAAAAACCAAGCACCGCAATAGCCTTGTTTTACTTTATCAGAATATCTGTCAATTACATATTTTGGATTACCTGTAGGGCTATATAGTTCAGTATTATCTATAAACGCATTTACTGCATCTGATAAATCTATATGTCCATTTATTTTTACATTTCCATTCATTTATCCATTCTACACCTAAAATAAAAATTATATAAATTTTCAACACACCTAAATTTGGTTCAAATAGTTTCCAAAAATGCGTCAATTACTTAATTTTTACTTATTTACCGTAAATAGATGGAAAAATTAAGTTATTGACGATGAAATTGAATTTATTGTTTGTATAATATATTTTCTAATAAAATTTTATAAAAAAAATAGTTTTTTATAATAAAAATATGACAATAGAAATCATAGATGTTCGTAGATTGATACCTGATATGGGAAGCAATTATAATGCAGACAACAATTGGCAAATTGAAAATACTCATTTTTCTGATATTGATGTGCAATCTTTTATAAATGACGCCAAAAAATCCAATAGAGATGAAGTTATAACTAAATATTATGCAGCAAAAGATGCTGTGGTTACTTGGTATAAAGAATTAAAATTGACAGATGCTAATATAAAGCAAAATTCATTATCTGTTGGAAGAGTTGGTGCAACTGATGAAAAATTGTTGGATTTATTGGCAGCTTCTCAGGCTGATTTAGAAAGTAAAATAAGAGAAGAAGAGGGCGTTTATTTTGACATTAGTTATGCTCCTGATGGTTTTTGGGATAATACGGAAAGAAGTTGGACATAATGGTTCATAATAGTAAAAGAGCTGATATACGATATAGGCAAATAAAATGTTTATGTTGGTCTTTATTTCTAATGCTTATAATACTATTTTCAATAGGGGCTTTTTATTTAGTTAGTGTTTTTGGGGTTTATGATTTATGGTATAAAATAGCTTGGGGATTTTTTTCAATATTCATTATCCTTATTTGTATTATAGATATTTTTGCGTTAGCTAGTAGTAATTTGAAAAGAGTTTATTGCTGCACGATTGCCATAATTTTAGTATTGTGTATAAATTTATTAGATTATATTTTCTTTTCTGATATAAATTTTTATGGAGTTATTTTTAGAATTATAATTATTATCTTAATTTTCCCCGCAATTTTTGATATAAAAAGAGAGATATAAAGTGGGAATAGAAATTTTAGCACCTGTATTAACATTTTTTGGAGTTATAATTGCTGTTGTTGGAAAAATTATAGAAATTCAAATACAAACAAGTAGAAATGCACATAAAAAAATTAAAAAGCAAGATAGCGTAGAAAAAGCTATAGCCCATATACCAGAGATAGCAGAAAAAACCTATATGTCATATGATATGCTAAATAAACATATAAATAGTAGGCAAACAAAACTAAGACACGATATAGATGATATAAAAAAGAATCAATCTATTTTAAATGAAGAGATAACAAATCTAAACACTAAATATAATAAGATAGATGGCAAAATAGACACTTTAATTGAATTAAGTAAAAATTAAGCAACCATTTGATTATAATATCTGAAAATTGGTTTATTAATATATAAATATGAATACAATAACGATTTTAGGAACATTGCTGGCTATATATGGCGGGCTAGTAATAACAAACATTTTGCAGGGGCTGTATTTTAGCCTGAATGTAATAGGTGAAAAATTTAATTGGACTAAATTTTGGCACGGAATTTTGAAAGCAATTTTAACAGCATTATCGCTGTTTACATTTACCTTGTCAGTCCACTATGTGGCTTATGCCTTTGACTTAGCGGGAATTGCGACAACTAGCGCTAGCGACGCCATAACTAATACTACTGTTTTTGCATTGGTCGGCTCAGCGATTATCGGATACGCTAAAAAATGCTCTGAGGGGGCGATAAGAATATTCAAAGACCAAGACGCAGATTACGACCAAAATGCAGTAGCGCCGATAGCCATAAATGGCACTCAGAACTCGGACTTTTCAGACCAGCCAGAGACAGAAACGGGTATATAAAATGAGTTATAAAGAGCTGGTTTTATCTGATTATTGGAACGTATACGGAAACAGTATAACTGGCGGGCTATGTGAAAAATATGTAGAAAATGCCTATAATAAATATGGGCAATTTTCATCAGCCTATGACAGTTGGAATTTGGAAAAGGCAAATGGCACGACATATACAGGATATCCACCAAATATAGAATGCCCTATATGGTTCGGTTCTAGTTGGAATAATGATTTAGGGAGATATGGGCACATAGCAATACATTTAGGAGATGGCAGAGTTGCTAGTTCGTCTCTTTCTGGCACATATGCTCACCCATATATTCACAACTCCATAGATGACCTAATAAATTTCTATGGTCAAGGTATATATTATTTGGGTTATTCACAGTGGTTTTGTGGAATAAAATTATGGGAAAAAATAGACGATAATAAAATAAAATCGGGATATCGCCTAATGAGCAATCCTCGCAATGGAGCAATTTATGCCAAAGATACCGCAACCTGCACTCAGTGCGTAGACAAAGACTATAAAATAAAATTTATAGTGTCAAACAGGGCTGGTAGAAATGGCGATTATTTAGCAATGGTAAAGCCCAGAAACGGAGCAAAATTTACTAAGGCTTTTAGCGTAAATAATGACGGAAGTATTCAATATTGCGTTGACGAAAACGACCAATTAAAATTTATTTATAAAAACGGAGTGGATTTTAAAAGATAATGTTTGCTTGTTATTTTTGTGATAAAAAATATTATGACATAGATGAAGCATTAAAATGCTGTCCGGATGAATAATGGAAATAGATAGAACAACAGTTATAGTTTTATTACTTGTAGGAATGACTGCAACTTCTATCTCTAATATTACAAAATACAGTGTAGAAACTGTATTAAGAGCTATGTTTAGGCAAAGAAAATGAAAATAAATGTGCCACAAAAACTATTTACTGGATTAAATAAAATAGGACAAGCTATAAACAGTATAAAATCTGATGTAATATTACCTGCTGGTGAATCTGCATTAGCAGATGTAAAACATATTATTGAAACTGACGAAAGTGCTGCTGCAAGTGGTAGAACAAATAATAAAACTGCTTGGAATCCGATAAAAGGTAGAAGAACTAAACAAGATACAATGTATGAGACATTGTCGTTGAAAGAAAAAAATAATGGTGTAAGTGTTGGTTGGGATAATGCAGAAGATTATTATGAATCACAAAACTTAGGTTGGGGTTCACAAGGGAGCGGTCAACAACCCGAAGATGCACTTTTTGAAAATGTAAAAGGAGCAGGATTTATGGAAGCTGGCTATGAAAGTGCTAATGGCGAAGTAGATAAACGAATTAAAGATTTAGTAACGAGTGTAAAATGAGAACAAATATAAATTTACTTATAGAATTGCAAGAGTTTTTAACTAATCAAGGCTATGACGTCTATATTGACCGTTTACCTAAAGAAGAAAATAGAATTGGTGAAGATGGCGCTTTAATGCCTTATATCGTTATATCTAGCACACCTGCAAACCTTTTGAGGTCTGATAAAAGAGCAGCAGGAGATAAATATGCTACAAGGACAGGAAATGTAAAAGTTTATTGTATGGCAGGAACAAAAATAGAAGCTGGTCAATTAGCAAGTGAAGTAGATGGGCTTTTAATATCTGATAATAATGCAGGTTGGGCTTGTAGCGATGGAATACCATTAGAACCTTATTCTAGTTGGTCTTATGACAGTGTAAACACCAATAGCGAGCAAGATGTTTTTATATCTACATTAAATTATAGGTATCAAAAAAATATAGCAAAAAAAGTAGTTTAGTATTATTTTTATAGATAGCGAAAGGAGCTAAAACAATGACAAAATTTTATAAAAATAAAATGAATGGCAAAATTGTAGAATTTGCAGACAATACACCTGTGTCTTCTATATATGAGCCTTATAATAATAAACCTTGTAGTAATTGTGCTACAGATACAAAAGAAATAAAAGATTTCAAATCTAAAAAAATAGAAACACAATTTGATGAGGTTGAAGAAGAAGCAATAACCAAGAAGAAAGGAAAAAAATAAAATGACAGTAGAATTTATAGGAAACGAAATACATAGAGTTCACCGTTCTATGGCTTTATATCCTGAGGGATATTTAACAAAAAATGGTTACTCTTTAGATGCAATGGCAAACATATATGACCCAGTAAATAATCCAGCGGGTGTTGGTTTACTTATTTTTTGTGGTTTGATGGATGATTATGACATTACACACTCAGCAGAAACAACAGATGACTTAAAGGC
>JAITSB010000005.1 GCA_031288095.1 Candidatus Opitulatrix roisinitermitis
AAATAATTCATATTTAAATATTTATCTGTCACCATAGCGCCCCGCCGGTTAACGCTGCGACGGCCAACTATATGAACCGCTTGAGCCGCAAAAGCGTTAGCTGTTCTTATAATTGAACCTACATTGAAATCTCTTTGCAAATTCTCCACAGCAATTTCAAAAGGACGAGCATTTTTAGCCATATCTTTTTTTATTTTATCATTTTCCCAAAAACGATATTTGTCAACTAAATTCCGTGTTTCCTGAGAATCCGCCAGCATATTTACACTTTATCATATTTGTAATATAATATAAAAAATGACTAATATAAAAAAATAAATCATATAAGTTGTATAATAGAATTATGACCAATCAAAATCATGAAATTGCTAAATTAATTTATCAAAAAATCGGCGGGGTAGAAAATGTTGCAAAAGTTTATTTCTGCATGACCCGAGTGAGAATAAAAGTTCGTGACTACGCAAAAGTTAATGTTGCTGAACTCAAATCCATTGAAGGAGTTTTAGGGGTCGTGGAAGATGCTGAAACTATTCAAGCTGTGGTCGGACCCGGCAAATCAAATAAAATTGCTGAAATTATGGCAGAAATGGCCGGAGTAAAAGTTGGTGAAGATATCGCTTCCAATAACGCCAATTCCGCAAGTGCAAATAACGCCGATAATCTAAAAAGCGATGCAGAGATTGCTGCTGCCAAAGCCAAAGAAGTTCAAGCTCAGGTTAAACAGAAACAAAAACCTTCGCGCATAAAATCTGCCTTAAAGGTTATTTCAGCAGTTTTTGTTCCACTTATTCCTGGCATGGTCGGCGCTGGATTAATTGCTGGTATTGGTTCAGTCATTTCAAATATTATGACAGCCGGAACAATATCGGGTGAACCGTGGATAACTATTGTGACATTGACCACCTTAGTTCAAAAATCATTTTTCACATATTTGGTGATTTTCTGCGGCATAAATGCTGCTAAAGAATTCGGCGGCTCGCCAGTTATAGGCGGAATTGTTGGGTCATTAGTTTTATTAAACGGCATAACTGACAAAAATCCTATTATGAACCTATTTGATGGTCAGCCTTTGCAAGCTGGTTATGGTGGAATAATAGCGGTCTTATTTGCCGTTTGGATTTCATCTATGCTAGAAAAATGGTTTAGAAAATGGGTGCCTGACTCAATAGATATTTTGATAACACCCCTTTTAGTGTTGGTTATTATGACAGGTGTGCAGCTAATGTTTATTATGCCACTAGCTGGATTATTTTCAGCCGGACTGGTTTATGTTATAAACTGGGTGTTAAATGTTGGCGGAGCATTTTCGGGCTTCATATTAGGATCTTGTTTTTTGCCGATGGTTATGTTAGGACTTCATCAAATTCTAACACCTATTCATTTGCAAATGATTGACAGCCAAGGCATGACGCCATTATTGCCAGTTCTTGCAATGGCCGGAGCTGGCCAAGTGGGCGCAGCCATCGCCTTAGCTATTCGTTGTCACAAAAACAAAGAACTTATGCGTTTAGTGAAAGGCGCGCTGCCAGTAGGCTTTTTAGGAGTGGGCGAACCGTTAATTTATGGCGTTACTTTGCCTCTAGGAAAACCCTTTATAACTGCTTGTTTAGGAGGCGGTATCGGAGGCGCTGTGGTCGGAGCTTTAGGCGGCGTGGGGTCAGTGGCTATTGGCCCATCAGGTTTGGCTCTGATTCCGCTAATCGCTGACGGAAAATGGTTATCCTACATTTTCGGGTTATTAGCTGGTTATGCTGGCGGATTTATTTTAACATATTTTTTTGGCACACCCGAAGATGCAAAAAATGCAAAATAAAAATCCAAATAACTTAAAAAACAAAAATCAAAAACCTCAAATAGGAATATCCGTTTATTTTAAAGATTTTGACAAAACTTATGTTGAAAAAATTTTGCGAACAGGCATAACTGATGTTTTCACATCCCTACATATTCCAGAAGAAGATTTTTCTCAGCTTCTAGAAAGGTTTAAAATACTATCTGAACTATGTTTTAAATATAAAGTCAATTTAATTCCTGATATTTCTCCAATCGGTTTTAAAAAACTAAAAATAACCAAAACAACCGCTTTTGACTTTTTTAAAGAACATAAAGTAAATAATCTAAGATTAGATTTTGGCTTTGATGATATTAGGTATGTTAAAGAGTTATATAATAATTTTTCTTTAATTTTAAACGCTAGCACATTGACTGAAAAACTTTATAAAGACTATATTGACGCCGGCATAGATATAAAAAAAGTGCGTTTTTTGCACAATTTTTATCCAAAAATAAATTCTGGATTATCTAAAAATGATCTCATAAAGAAAAATAAATTTTTAAAAGAGAAAAATATCGAAAATCTAGCCTTTGTGGCAGGAGATTTATTAAAAAGATTTCCTTATTATGACGGCTTACCAACCTTAGAAAAACACCGAGGGATGCACCCTTTTCCAGCAGCAGTCGAATTATTAGAAGATTGTCAAGTTAACGGAATTTTATCTGGCGACTCAAAAATAAGTTGTGAATCTATAAAATATATAGCTGATTTTATGCAAAACAAAATAATTAATTTACCTTGTGTTTTATATAAAGAATACGCTAAATATTACGATAAAGAATTAGGTTTGCGGGTCGACAATGGTGAAAAAGTTTTAAGAATTTTGTCAACTAGAATTCCTGATATAGAACCGAGCAAAACAG
This sequence comes from Candidatus Opitulatrix roisinitermitis, assembly GCA_031288095.1. Lineage (GTDB taxonomy): Bacteria > Actinomycetota > Actinomycetes > Actinomycetales > Bifidobacteriaceae > Opitulatrix. The sequence continues at coordinate 2,698 of JAITSB010000005.1, forward strand.
CAGATCGGCAGGCAGGCACAATAACTATTGACAATAAATTAGCCTGCAGATATAGCGGTGAAATAGAAATAACTAAAAACAATTTACCTTTTTCAAATTCGGCCAATCTTATGGGTTATATATCTCCGCAATTTTTGCCACTTTTGCAATATGCTAACTCACAATACAAAATTCGCTTTATAAATACTTTGTAAAACCGATTTATATAAAAAATATTAAAATCTAAAAAAGACTATTTTCATTTAGGGAAATTTGATCTAATTTAGAATTTATATCTAATAAAGCAACTTCGGGAATGCCGCCTATCTCTTCTCCTGCCTGCCATTTTTTAGCAGCTGAATTAGCTAATGTGTCAACTTTTTCATTAAAAGGATCTCCCGCATGGCCTTTTACCCATTTAAATTTAACATCATCATTTCTCTTAATCATTTCATCACTTATAGTTCTGATTAAATTAATATTAGAAACCTGTTTTTTATTAGCACCTCGCCAACCATTTCTCCGCCAAGAATGAACCCAAACTGATGCACAATTTATAGCATATTGAGAATCCGATTCTATAAGCAATTCAGGAACATTTCCAAAAGCCTGCAAAGCTTGCAATAAAGCAGTTAATTCTGCTATTTGATTAGTCCCCCTGCTATATCCCCCGCAGTCAAAATTGCCTTCTCTATCTGCCCAAGCCCAGCCAATTGGTCCAGGATTTGAAAGAGACGAACCATCTGTGCTAACTATTTTCATTTATATAATTCTTTCTACTATTTAATTTTTTAAATTATTTTGTTTTTAAATTATTTTGATTTCTATCATTATTTTGATTTCTATCATTTTTGCCTAAATTTTTTTGACGAACAGTTTTTTCCCATATTAATAAGACAGCCCCTATAAATACTCCGCATAGCGAAATTCTAAAAAAACTATCTGAACAAATATCTTTATTAACTAAAATTTTAAATACAATAAAAGCTAAAAGCCATAAAACCATTATACTCCAAAATACTTTCATCAAATTTGGATTCATTTGAGGCAGAGATTCTTTTGAACTTCTTTCACGCGCTAAACTTTCAACTCTTTTAATAAAGTTCATAATATAAGTATACTGAATTTTTTGAAAAAATCCTCAGAAAAAAATAAATGGTAAAATAAAATTATGGAGATTAACAAAAATTTCTATATAGATATAATTCAATTTAAATCAGATAATAAAACTGTTCAAATACTTATCCATACACGGCAAGAAAAGAAAGGCTCCGCTAAGATTAGTTTTTTAGTAAATGGCCGAGAAAAAAAATATCACAAATATATTAGAACCGATTTTGAACTATCTAAACCAGAAAAAGGAATTTCACACTGCGGCTATTCAATAGAATTTATGCCAGAAAAAGAAAACAAGAAAAAAATATGCAATTTTGAAATAATAGCTAATGGCAAAAAACAATATTTATATTATACTTTACAATCCCATTTATCACGGTTTCCAAACAACTATAAAGAACAAAATGGCTTCACATTTAACCACAACGACTATTACATAACCATCAAACCAAAAAAGTTTTTTCAAAACCTTTTTAGAGAACTAAAATTTTTGCAGGGCTTAGCTGGTGAATATAAAACAAAAACAGTTTGGCAAATAGCTTCTTTAAGGCTGAAAATTCGCTTTTGGAAAAGCTTTTATAAAAAAATAATAAACAAACAAAATAAAAAGATTTTGCTTTTTTCTGACAGACTAAATTTAGCTGGCGACAATGCTGAAGCTCTCTATCGCTACACAGCAAAAGAAAATGTGAAGAAAAAAAACGCTAATTGCAAATTTCTAATTTTGCCAAATTCAGCTGACGGACAAAGACTCTCTCGTGAAGGATTTTCAATTATTGAACCATTTTCTAAAAAACATTTTTTTTATTTATTTGTCTGCGATTATAATATCTCTTCTTCCTTTGATTCATGGGTTTATAACCCCTTCAAAAAATATGTTTCAAAAGATATTCCTTCTTATTTTACCAACCTAAATGTTTCTTTTTATTTTGGTTTACTTGATTTTAAATATATCTTTTTAGGTCATGGGCCAACCAAAAATGATATGACGGGAATTTTCCGCAAGGAAATTCAAAATTTCACTAAAATTTTAGCAAGCAACAAACAAGAATTTGCAGAGTTTCAAAAAAATAATTACCAATTTAACGACAATGAAATTATGTTAACTGGTCTGCCCCGTTTTGATTATTTATCAAATAAAAAGAAAGAAAATGTTATAACTATTATGCCAACTTGGCGCAAAAATCTTTTGCCTGATAAATTTGCAGACGGCAGGAGAATTTATTTTGATAAATTCAAACAAACTGATTTTTTTCAATTTTATAATGGCATTTTAAATAATAAAAATTTACTCAAAATTTTAGAAAAGTATAACTATAAGCTCAATTTTATTTTACACCCAGCGCTTTTTGGCCAATTAAAAGACTTTAAGAGCAATTCAAAAAATGTTTTATTTCCAAAAATGCCATATAATTGGAAGGAAATTATAAATCAAACAAAAATTTTTATAACAGATTATTCTTCAATAGCTTTTGATTTTGCTTATACAGATTCTTGCGTTATTTACAGCCAATTTGACGAAGATACTTTTTTCAAGAATCAAAAATATTTAGAAAATTCTCTTTTTACATACAAAGCAAACGGTTTTGGACCCATTTTCAAGTCCATTGAGAAAGTAACTGAAAAACTAATAGAATATATTAAGCAAAATGGAAAAATTGAAAAACAATATTTATCAAGATATAAAAAAGCTTTTCCTTGGCATGACAGAAATTTTTCAAAAAGAGTTTGCCGAGAGCTTTAATTAATTCCAAAAACAACTTTATTAACTCTTTTTGAAGCCTGACCGTCCTCGCCTGGCGTATACTTATGCAAAAAATCTTTATATGCAATAGAAAATTCAGAAAACCAGTTGTCAAAAGTTTTTATCTTTTTAACCAACTCTTCCTCTGTCTCAATTTTTGGTCCAGGAGCAGTCGGTTCATACGGAATCAAAAATTCCCTAGCTTCTTTATATTTTTCCAAATCAGGCACAAAAAATATCATAGGTTTTCCGGTTTGAGCATAGTCAAATCTTATAGAAGAATAATCAAAAACTCCTAAGTCGGATGCAATTATTAAATCATTTACGTCATCCCATTGTGTGACATCTTTTATTTGAGAAGAAGTTTCAAAGTTCAAATTTTCTTCAAGCAAATTTTTTCCAATAGCGCCGTCATTCACAGCTCT
>JAITSB010000020.1 GCA_031288095.1 Candidatus Opitulatrix roisinitermitis
TTTATAAAAATTCTAGATTGAGCACAACAGCTGCGAATAATAAAATAAAAGTTGGAGACAAGGCTTGCATCACTTCCGGTCAGGGCTACACTAGTGATTCGGCAGCTGGAGACGGCATATCTCAAGTGGGTTGTGTTTTACCAAGTTTGGCCGAAGGTCCTCACGACGTGAAAATTTCTGTTGACGGAGGAGCAAATTATTCTATTTATGCTGGTGCGGTAAACTATAAACAAACTCCTGCCCTCCCTGGCTGCGACACCACAAGTATGCAAGCTTTTGGGGCTGACGCCACTGCTTGCAAAGCTATAATGCAGCAGGGGCAAGTGATTGTTTTAAATGACACCAGAGATAACCAAAAATATCGAGTCAAAAAAATGCCTGATGGCAATGTCTGGATGATAGACAATTTGAAGTTGGGTTCTACAACTAGCACAACTACTTTGACTCCCACAGATACTAATATAACAGCTAATTATACTTTACCTCAAATAGATAATTCTACTGCTAATCACGACCCTAGCGGAACGACATATTGTTCATCATCAGGCCTTGTAAACACTCATAACCCAGGAAACACAACAGCTTGTGGATATTTATATAATTGGGCTACAGCTATGGCTGAAACATCTTCAGATTCAGGTTATTCTATTTCAGCCAAAGGCTGGTCCTTAAACCCAAATACTGGCACAAAATCTGTTTACGAGCTAAGTAATAAAGTGTTAGCTGTGGCAGCCGATTCTGCTGGCAACAGAAATCCTGTTTATAGCACCACTGACTATAAGAATTTTGGAGATGGGGGCACAGGTTTACCCGCTCCTTGGTTAGGCGTCTATGCCGGCTACGCCAATATTTCTGGCGGCGGCGGCCAACAGGGCGCAAGCGCCAGGTATTTGTCATCTACTAAGAAGGACAATTACTACTCGTTCAGCTTCGGGTTCGGTGCTAACAATCTCGATGTCCATATCCAGCTATACTGGGCCGACGGCGTTTCTCTTCGATCTGTTCTCTAAACTAAAAACAATTTAATCACTTTTTAAACTCCCCACCAAATGCAAGATTTAACAAGCATTTTTTCATACAGTGCGTATTTTCACGCCTGGGGTTGCGGGCTCTTTTTTGCCTAAGCGAACAGCTCCAAAAAATTATTACCAACTAGCAAAACATAATTAACAAAAATAATTTAGTCACTTTTTATCTTAGCGAACTATCCAAAAAAATTATTACCAGAAATAATTAATATTTTGAAGCCTAAGAAAAAATATTTTTTGAGTAGTCTGAAAAAATGTGCGTAGTTTATATTGGACAAGCATTTTTTCATACAGTGCGTATGTTCGCGCCTGGGGTTGCGCATTATTGCGCATAACCTCAGGCTTGCGGAACAAGCGATACTCAAAAAGTGATTTTTCTTGCGTAATTTGGAAATATTTAAATTTAACATTATGGTAATAATTTTTTAGAACAGTGAGCGTTTTTTTTTTTTTGTAAAAATTTAATTATGAGCGAATTGTTTAGTATCAGAAATAAAGGTATTAAAAAGGCATATATTAAAAGAATCGGACTTTTAGGTATTATTTTTTTGTCCAGCATAACAACTTTTATAGCAGGCTCAACCTCTGTGCTTTGGGCTTCTAGCGCAGCAATTACTTTACCTGTATCAAAAGGAGGCACAGGAGTTAACGCTTTTGCTGGCGGGCAAGCGCTTATTGGAAACGGAGCTTCGGCTATCCAAACCAAAGCCATAGACACAAACCCAGCTGCCAATTCAACAAATTTAATAACTAGCGGAGCTGTTCAAAATGTTAAAACTTTTGCCAGTTACGGAACGGGTTTTTATAATACCTATAGGGAATTTGCTATGCCACCCACGCTTGATGTATTATCAGATGTATTAGTAATTCTAGGAGAAACTCCAACTAAAGCATCGTATTCTGTTGAAGCAACTAACTTTTTTGGTAATTACTATTTTATTAGAAATGGATCAATTGGAACTTATAGTACATTTAATGAATTACGCTTAGATATTGGCATGGGATACAATAATTTAGTTAGTGAAAAAACAGTTCAAGCCACCCAATTTGGACAAGGGGGAGCTCATTCCAATAGCCATGTGGAAATAGGTAAATTTGAATTTAATTCAGTATCATATATAGGCATTAGAACTTATTCTCTAGCAAAAATGTTTATGCAAGGAACTGGATATTTGCAGGGCTATTATAAAGGAAGTTTAAAAACTGAATGCACTTCTAGTGAAGATATATGTTTAGGCAAAATTGTAAATTATGCAGATGTTGTTAATTACTCCCGAATTTGGCCAACGGTTTAGAATTGAAATGACTAAAAAATTTGCATTTATCTTATTATTAATTATTTTTCCATCTTTAACATATATTGGCGGGTTTGCTTATGCTAGCGATTCTAATTCTTTTTTGCCGATAGCGCGCGGCGGCATGGGGGCTAACACTTTTGCCAGCGAACAGGCCCTCATTGGAAATGGAACACAAACTATCCAAACCAAAGCCATAGACACAAACCCAGCTGCCAATTCAACAAATTTAATAACCAGCGGTGCTGTTCAAAATGTTAAAAACTATGCTGGATACACCTCTGAATTTAACACAGTTTACAAAACTTATTTCCGATCCTATTACGAATCTTCTTATAATATACCGCGTTTTTTCGTAATAGGTGAAGTGCCGCAACTTAATCAATATTCGCCTCAAGCAACTAATTTCTTTGGAAACTACTATTATATACGAGACGGAGATAGTGGATCTTATTCTTGCGCCAATGACATACATATTGACATAGGAATAGGTTATAATAAAGTTGTTAGTGAAAAAACAGTTCAAGCCACCCAACTTGGCAAAATTTGCGCCTCAGGCAACGGACCTCAACCAGAAATAGGAACTTTTATATATGATGAAGTTAAATATATTGGCATAACTAACTGTGATCCTAATAATTGCGCATGGATGGCGGGGAATGTTCACCTAATTGGGCGCTATATAGGCACCTTACCCATATCTTGCGACAAAGTAGCCGTTTGTTTCGGATCAATTATTTATTATGATGATACAACTAATTACACACCTATTTGGAAACCATTGAGCTAACTTGACCCTATAAGCCTATATGTTAAACTTACTATATGTCTACTCGGTCCGTCTCATCTGTGAAGTCTGCAAAGTCTAAACACTCCATAAAACCTAGACACTTTATACCCGAACATTTTATAAAGGAAATTCCTTTAAAAACCAATTTACCCATCCCAAAAATTCCCCCTAAAAAACTCCCCCATCATATTGGCGTGATTATGGACGGCAACGGCAGGTGGGCTAAAGAAAAAAGAAAAATTAGAACAGAGGGTCATAAGGCTGGCGAATGGGTTATGATAGATTTTATTGCCGGCGCTATAAATTTAGGAATTAAAAATATTTCTTTTTATGCTTTTTCCACAGAAAATTGGTCACGCTCAAAAACAGAAGTCAGCTTTTTGATGAATTTTTCCAGATTTATAGTCCATTCTCGACGCGATTTATTAAATTCTTGGGGGGCCAAAATTGTTTGGTCTGGCAGAAAGCAAAAACT
>JAITSB010000021.1 GCA_031288095.1 Candidatus Opitulatrix roisinitermitis
TTATTATTCTTAAAAGAGTTTTTCTTGAAATGTATATTTTTAAAACTTATCATAATTTACCTACTTTCATAACTTATAAATTTATAAGGTTTATATTAAAATTTTTACAAAAAAAAAAAACGCTCACTGTTCCAAAAAATTATTACCATAATGTTAAATTTAAATATTTCCAAATTACGCAAGAAAAATCACTTTTTGAGTATCGCTTGTTCCGCAAGCCTGGGGTCGCGCATTGCTGCGCATAGTCCACTCACTTTTGAAACTTTTTTATATCTATATATTTATATACTAATTATATTAGAAAAATTGCGATATTTGTTATGGGCTATGAGTTTTTCTATTGTGGCAGCATCGCAAAATTTAAGACTAATTGAATTGTTACCAATATAATAGTGAATTACAGCGTTTTCATCAGCGTTGGTGATTTTAAAATATAATCTCCAGCCTGATTCAAATGTCGAATTAAGCATTATTTCTGACAGCGGCATAGATTGGGTTTTATAACCAGTTGAATAGTCTCCTAATTCGGCCCCGACTTTTGTAAAATATTTAACATACATGGAATCTGTTTTACTTATTCTGGCATTGAAAGTTATCGCTGGTTTTAAATTTCCTGAACCATTAACATATTGAACATCTGTCTGTATATAATTGTCACCAGGTTCTAATTTGAAAGTTTTCCAAAATGAGATATTAATATCTTTTGCGCCGTCAAATGTTAGGCCATTAATTGTTCCAGAATTTTCTAGTTTATAAGCCGACCCCACGCTTTTGACATTAGATAATAAATTTTCCCCTGTTCCGCCGCGAGAAATTGGCAAAACACTGGTTGGGGTGTTAGCATATATTAATTGTGAATTGACAAAAATGCTAACGCCGAAAAAACTTATTGTTAGAAATGATAAAATAATATGTTTTTTCATTTATCAAAATCCAAAAATGTTTGATTATTTAAATTAGCAATTTCGCTAGCGGCAGTTACTTCATTAACGATATTTCCGCTGAAAGTCGCACAGTAATAAAATTGCCTTGATACGGGTTCTACACCTGTGAGGCGAAAATATAAATTGCCGTCTGATGCTAGATAATATGTCACAGTATTGTTTCCAGCAGCAATATATAATTTAGCTATAGAAACATTTTCTCCAGTTATAACAACTTGACCAAGATGTTGTGTTGCTATGTTATGCGAAGCTGCAAAATCTATTACAACAATTGGCAATTCGGTTTCTTGCGACAAAGAAAATTTTATATAAGTTGTTGGATATTTTGTGTATGAAATTTGGTTCCAGCCAGAAATATAAATATCCTGAGAGCCATTAAAATAAGCATTATTTATTTTGCGAGAAGTTTCTAATTTATCAGCTGAACCTACACCCATAACGTTAGCTAAATTGTTTTGACCTGTTCCGCCTCGGACAACGGGTAAAACAGATGAGGATGAAGCAGCATAAGAATTTGCTTGCCAACCGCTTAGAAAACTAACAATTCCAAAACTGATGATAATTCCAAAAATGCTGGCTTTTTTAAGATTGACCTTTTTAATACTAAACAATTCACTCATAGTTAAATTTTTACAAAAAAAAAAAACGCTCACTGTTCCAAAAAATTATTACTATAATGTTAAATTTAAATATTTTCTTCAACCGACAATATATTTTCCCGAAATTAGCGTGCACCGTTCTGCAAAGCCTAATTTCTCAGAAAATAAATCTTCCGAAAAATTAGTCCGCAGTCCCACTCACTTTTGAAAATTTTCTTGCTTTAAGCATAACTACCGCAAAAATTTTCAAGATAATTTCTTGAAAAACATATTGACGGTCTTCTAAAATATTAGCTTTCTTTGGCAGATAATTTTTTGGAACAGTTCGCTAATATCGGGTATTTTTTCGTAAGAAAAAATTAAATTTGAAGTCGGGGTACCCCGCCAAATCTTGTATTTGGTGGGGAGTTTTAAAAGTGATTAAATTGTTTTTAGTTTAGAGAACAGACCGAACAGAAAAGTAGCTGCTCTTGTAGTTGCCGGTGCGCTGGGTTAAGAGCTCTTTAGAATTGAAGACCAAGCCGTATGCGTTGTCGCTGCTTTGCTCAGTAGATGAAAAATAGTAGCCTGCGGCGCCCTGATTGCCCCAGCCATTGTTGTAGGCGCCTGAATAAACGCCTAACCAAGGAGCTGGATAACTTGTACGGCTTTCATCGAAATTTTTGTTATCTGTGGTGCTATAAACAGGATTTCTGTTACTATTGGAATTAGTTGCCACAGCTAACATTTTATTATTTAGCTCGTAGGCTGATTTTGTGCCACTATTTGGATGTAAAGACCAGCCGTCTGGAGAAACGGTTAATGCTGTAGCCCAATCATATAAATACCCACAAGCTGTTGTGTTTCCCGGGTTATGAGTGTTTACAAGGCCAGATGATGTACAATATGTTTGTTCTGCAGGATCCATATAAGTTTCGCTTGAATATTTCAAATTATCTATCATCCAAATATTGCCATCAGGCATTTTTTTGACTCGATATTTTTGGTTATCTCTGATGTCATTTAAAACAATCACTTGTCCTTGCTGCATTATGGCTTTGCAAGCAGTGGCGTCAGCTCCAAAAGTTTGCATACTTGTGGTGTCGCAGCCAGGGAGGGCAGGAGTTTGTTTATAGTTTACTTCACCAGCATAAATGGAATAATTTGTTCCTCCGTCAACAGAAATTTTCACGTCGTGAGAGCCTTCGGCCAAACTTGGTAAAACACAACCCACTTGAGGTATGCCGTCTCCAGCTGCCGAATCACTAGTGTAGCCCTGACCGGAAGTGATGCAAGCCTTGTCTCCAACTTTTATTTTATTATTCGCAGCTGTTGTGCTCAATCTAGAATTTTTATAAA
>JAITSB010000038.1 GCA_031288095.1 Candidatus Opitulatrix roisinitermitis
AATTAGGCATCTGGGGAATAATATTTCTTTTTGGAATATGCGCCTTTATAAGCGGATTTAATATAAATTCTTATGCTGCTTCATCATCAACTATTTTACCAATTTCTCGAGGCGGAACAGGAGCCAACACTTTTGCCAGCGGTCAAGCCCTTATAGGCGCCGGTTCAAATTCTCTAACAACCAAAGCAATAGACACTGTGCCAACGGACGGTTCTGCAAATCTGATAACTAGCGGGGCTTTAAAAACAGTTTCTAATGTAGCTAATATAGGACAGGGCAAGAAAACCGGATACTATACTGTTAACACGGCTGATAATGGTACGCAAGAAATAATCGTTCTAGGACAAGTTCCGACTGATGACACTAAAAGAGCTTCATTAGCAACTATTTACTCTGGCGAACTAACTTTTCAAAGATGCCTTCCTCACATAGCATCCTGTCCAGCGTCGCTAAGGAGATTTTCTATAGATTTTGTTTTAGGAGGCAGACCGCAAGAAGTGACAGCTGATAGAATTCATATGAAGTGCATTTCAGCCGATGCATGTGCTCTATCCCCTCCATACATGAGCTTAGGCACTTTTCTATATAATGAAAATATGTATATTGGATTATATCCAAAAACTCCGGGCGGAGGATATGGACAAGCTCTATATATGAATGGTTGGATTCAAAATATTGGCGGATGCGCGGATTTTGCCTGCCCGTCAGAAAAAGTGCTAAAAGCTAATATAACCGACTGGGTAGAATTAAAAGCCCTTACCTAAACATAAATTCATAATTAAACTAGACAAGCATTTTTTCATACAGTGCGTATTTTCGCGCCTGGGGTTGCGATCTTTTTTCAGGAGATTTATCTTCTGAGAAATTAGGCTTTGCAGAACGGTGCACGCTAATTTCGGGAAAATATATTGTCGGTTGGAGAAAATATTTAAATTTAACATTTGAGTAATAATTTTTTGGAACAGTGAGCGTTTTTTTTTTTTGTAAAAATTTAATTAGAATCTCTAACATAAGTTATGATAAAAGATAAAAGGAATTGTTAATGAAATTTTTAAAATTAAAAAAGCTAGGCGTTTTAGGAATAATTAGCTTTTTTAGCGTCATAAGTTTTGTTAGTGGCTACACTAATACCTATAATAATGACTATAATAATGACCACACTTATAACTCTTACGCTGCTGGTTCATCTGCACTTTTGCCAATTTCAAAAGGAGGGACCCAAGCTAATACAGCCTCCCAGGCTTCCGCAAATATTTTAGGCACTAATTTTGCTAATTACACAGGAATTTTGCCCTTTACAAAAGGCGGCACAGGAGCTAACAACACTTGGTTAGGACAGCTCAATATAGGCACTATTCAAAAACAAACCTATGTTAGAAACTCTTCTAGCAAAACAACTTATATAAAAGTCGCTTCCGTTAACTACCAAACAGACGCCGCCGGAGCGGGTTTTCAAATGCCGATAATAGCCGGCATGACAAGCTATGATATACGCCCCCAAATGTCAATTATACAAGTTTCAGGGCGTTCTTTAGAAAATCATCTTATATCATTAGACCCTGAATGCAAATCTGGTTTTAATTTCCCAGTTTATTATGTTGACCGAAAAAATAGTGCAGACACAATTATATCAAGAGATTTTTATGCAAAAAATCTGCGCTGGCTAGCCCAAACAAATGTTATTTTTTATGAAAATGATCCGCAAAATGAAACTAAAACCCCTTTTATCCAAGAAAAACTCTATGAACTGCCTGAAGATGCTGTAGAGATTTTGCCTAAATGTTTGAAAACCGCCAACATAACCTAAACTACAAAAAGCAAAAAATGAAGTATAAGTCCAAAAATCTTTTAAAAAACAAAATCTGCCTAGCAATTATTGGGGTGTTAATTATTGTTCTACAAATTAACCATAAATTGGCTTTACCTTTTACCCATATACCATTTGATGTTTTCATCTTTTTTCCCTTGCGATTATTTTGCGATACATATTATTCAAATTCTTCTACATCTGACATTTTATAAACAATTTTTGAAAATTTCACTCTTCTATTTATCTGATATGCCATTGCCCGAAAATATGATGCGGGAAGTGGAATGCCTGCGTCGTCTTTTTCATGAGTGCCAGCACCTGCATAGACATAAATTATTCTTTCATCCTCAGGTAATTTTTGCAACTTCTCTGTCTTTCTAATAATCGCCTTATCAAATTTATTTTTTGCTTTATCTATTTCTAAAATATAATCGGGATTCAGCCTATATTTATAAAGCCCCGATTCATAACCCCTAATTGCGGACTCATACATATTTAGCCTTTGTGCAAAATAATGTTTTGTCAACCCCATATACTCGCGTTTGCAACGCAAAAGAGCAGCAGGATTACTCCTATCTTTTTCTTGCACCCAGTCATATATTCGTTGTGCCACATCACGCATATCATTATAAATAAATATATTTTGTGCTGTATCAAATCGTCTACGAGCTGATAAAGTTTGCAAATGTAAACGATAATCACCTAAGCGGTCAATTAGAACTTTCATTCTCTCTATTTTTGACCAAGAATAGATATGAAGACCTTGTTTATTTAAACTGGTATAAATATTTCTATCGTCTAATTCTTTTTGCAAATCTTTCAACTGCAAAACGCCGCGTAATTTCGCCAATCTGTGTTACTCAAGCCTTTTAGCCCTCGTTCCATACATTACTGTTGTTTTTACCATTTTTTTTCCTTTCATTATCCATATTTTTGTGCTATAATTTGTTGAAGTTCTCGAGCTTCTACCTGTAACTC
>JAITSB010000030.1 GCA_031288095.1 Candidatus Opitulatrix roisinitermitis
TTAAACTGATAATATTTTGGATCCACTTGCATTTTGGTAAATTTTCCATCCTGACTAAGTTTATAAATAAACTCTTGACCGGAATCCATAAGCACACCATCTAAGTAAATATTTTCAGAATTATCACTATCGGCAGTAACTATTTTCGTTAAAGGGCTTTTGAATTCTTTGACTAAAGTAATAACTTTATTTTTAGATATATTAAAATAATGAATATAATTATAGCTATTCACCATAACTAAAGTATTCTCGTTAATGAAAAAAACGTTAACTAATCTATCATCCACGCCGCTTATATCAGACACAGTGTAAGAACTAATTATTTTTTTATTAGATATTATTGATATTTGAGCTTTTTTATTTTCTCCTTGGCTTTCAGAATACAACAAAACCGTAATGGCTCGTTCAGCGTTAATTTCAACGACAGAAAAGTCAATAAATTTTAGGTTACAGGTTTCTTCACCAGGTACACAATTTGCATAAGGCATAGTTTCAATTTGAGAATTAGGATTATTTAAATCTATATATAAATAAGACGCGGAATTGATCAACGGGACCGTGTCATACATAAATGAAAAATAAAGTACATTATTTTGAACAAAAGACTTTTGCGGGAAAATCGTCGGCACTGAAGATTCGCCAGGTGTGTTATATACCCAAGATTTAACCACTGTTAAAGTCGAAACAGCGATTTTAAAAACTACAATGGTTAAAGTGGCAAAATTCACATAGCTCACATAAATATTATTGTTTGTGTCAGCCGCAATATTATTAAAAGCCGGTCTTGGGGTAACGAGACTTGTCACCTCACTAGAAATATCTTTACACTCATCCTGCTCAGTAGCAATAAAATGACATATTCTGAATAAAGGATCTGTTTCCTTTTTTCGTTTATCAAGAGAGTAATATATTTCACCATTACTGGCTTGCGTGAAATGAGTATAATCCAGCCAACCAGCATTTTGAAATGAACCATAATTTGAATACCTATATTGACTAACTTCTGACAAATTAGCGGCTGAAGCAGATCTCATATTTATAAAACCTATAAATATGAGATTACAAAGAAACACACAAATTAACGTCCAAAGTAGCAAGACTGTCATAAAATTAGTTTTTATCTTTTTCAAACCAAATTTCTTCAAACCAAATTTCCTTTATAATTCACAATACATAATTATTAACATTAGTATATCAAGCTATTGAAAAAATAATAGCAAATTTGCTGAAAAGCTCACTTATATTTTGAACGGCAAACTTTTCTCTTCACAACATTCCAGTAATAATTTTTTAAGTCAATTAGTTAAAGATAATTAACTAAAAACAATTTAACCATTTTTTTTTAGGAGCGAACTGTTCCGAAAAAAATTATTACCAAAGATAATTAGTATTTTCAAAGTCAAGAAAAAATATTTTTTGAGTAGTCTGAAAAAATGTGCGTAGTTTATATTAGACAAGCATTTTTTCATACAGTGCGTATTTTCGCGCCTGGGGCTGCGCATTATTGCGCATAATCCCAGGCTTGCGGAACAAGCGATACTCAAAAAGTGATTTTTCTTGCGTAATTTGAAAATATTTAATTTAACATTATGGTAATAATTTTTTAGAACAGTGAGTGTTTTTTTTTTTTTGTAAAAATTTAACTAGGTAGTATTATGAAATTTTTGAAATTAAAAAAATTAGGCATCTGGGGAATAGCGATTCTCTTATGCATAACTTGCTTTATAAGTGGCAGAATATCTATTGTCTGGGCTGATGGATCTATTTCCGCGTTGCCAATTTCTAAAGGTGGAACTGGGGCTAATTCAGGCGATGAGGCAAGAGAGAATTTAAACGCTCAAGAAAAATTAGTTAGCAACGCTAATATTAAAACTATTTTTAACAAATCTCTATTAGGCTCTGGAGATATAAATAGTTTTATAACTGCGAGTACTGGCACTGCAATAAAATCAGGGCAAAAGTATATAGGGCAAGTTAGCGCAACAGCGCCTGTTGATATAGGCACTATCAATCTCAAAGTGACAAATAATAGCCTTATTATAAGCTTTTTTATGAAGGATTGGAATTCGTCTTATATCGACTATAAATGCGCAAACGGCGATACTGAATTATTATCAGCTTTTAATAAATATTCTGCAACATATGAGGTTGTATTTACAATACCAAACGAGTGCTATTACACAGGAACAATTCAAACAGGGTGGTACAGAGACCTATTTTATATTCAAGGTTCAATAGATGATTCTAGTCTTGGAAAATTTGTATTAGAAAAAGTTAATGCCGATTATTACTAATTTTTCAAAAGATTTTTGAATATTTTTCTTGTAAAATTTAGAAAATTTTAATTTAACAATCCAGTAATAATTTTTTAAGTCAAATAGTTAAAGGTAATTAACTAAAACTTCTTAATCACTTTTTACCATAGCGAACTGTTCTAAAAAATTATTACCAAAGATAATTAGTATTTTCAAAGCCAAGAAAAAAATATTTTTTGCAACATTCCCAAATTTCAAATTTTGAAAGTTCATCAACACCTCCCCAGCTTATTTACACTAAAAAGATGTGGCTTCGCAGAACCCTTGCCCTAAAACAAACTATCATCTAAAAATGCTTAGCAACCGTATCGTGTAGATTGCATAATCCAAAATAACAATTAGGTAATAATTTTTTGGAACAGTCAGCGTTTTTTTTTTTTTGAAATAATTTTATTATGGGTGAGTTGTATAAAAACAATAAATTTTACAAAATCCTAATTTTATGCAAAACTATAAGAGTAAGAATATTGTAATTTGACGAATGTTGTAGGTAATATTATGAATTTTTTGAAACTTAAAAATTTTGGAATTTTAGGGTTTGCTTTCTTTTTTGGAATAGCAATTTTTATGAGCGGATACAATGTAGGTGCTTGGGCTGAGTCGACCGGATCAGTTTTGCCAATTTCCAAAGGGGGCACGGGGTCTAACTCGCCCAGTGGAGCGCTAGATAATTTAGGCAAAGTCAATTCCGTTGATAGCAATAGCACTGATGAACAAATCCCTTCCGCCAAAGCCGCTTATGACTATGGACAAGCAATAGCAACTGGCACTATAACCGGCGAATATTTTGATATATATTGGAAAAAGTTTGCTAACAAAACTGCTTTATTGCTAATTTCTTCTCAAACACTAAAAGCAGATTTAACACTCCCTTTATCTAATTTTATGACACTACCTAATATAATTTTACCCGCTAAACTCACAAGTTATTATCCTAGTATGCCGGTATATTTCTGTTCTGCAAAGTCGTGTAATCAAGTCGCAGAAGCTGTCCTATATATACAATGTGGTGGCGCCGAAATATGTGAAAAAATAACACTTCGGCCTATTAATGTTGTCTCTTTTAATAAGTCGGACTTTATATTAACCGGTACTCTATTATATAATACAGCTACCTAAAACAAACTATCATCTAAAAATGCTTAGCAATCGTATCGTGTAGATTGCATAATCCAAAATAATAATCCGGTAATAATTTTTTGGAACAGTGAGCGTTTTTTTTTTTTTGGAAAATTTTAAAAGGATTACACACTAATTGAAAACTTCTCAAATGAATTTTTGCAAAAACCGCAAGGTGCAGAAGATATCTACCCTAAATGTGCTTCATTTAAGCAGTAGCGGATTTTAGGACTTGAGACAAAACTCTTTGTAGATAATTATAAACTTGGTTTAACTCAGGCAGAAAAAACATATCTAAATACCTTAACTGATAAGCCGTCATTTTCTTTTGCAAAACCAAAGCTAAAAGATGAATTAGGCTAGTCACATCTTGTTTACAAGCTATTTGAAAACCTAAAAGCCGCAAGGTGTTTTTTTCAAATACCACCCGAATAGTTATAGGCACATTGCCTTGTTTTTCAGTTAAGTATTTAGGCTTTATAACGTTAGAAAAATCCATATATTGAGCATCACTAGCAAATTTATTTTGAGCATTCTCATATGTCATGCCAACACTAGACAAAATAACACCAAAAATTTTCACACTAGAAGCACCTTCTGATCCATTGTGCTTATGCCTGGGAGCCAAGTTTTGCGCCACGAAACCTATATGATGAGCAGCAATTATGGCGCTATGAGTCGCATAGGAGCCTAGGGGCATATAAACATCTTTTTCTAAAACATTATTATAAACGCTAGCACAATCTCCCACTGCATAAATGTCATTATCGGAAGTTTGGCCATAAGAATTGACTTTATAAGCACCTGTTGGCTCTAATCTATTCAATTCCGGAACTAATTCAGAATTAGGGCAAAATCCAATAGATTCTAAAATTAAATCGTAATTGAGTTTTTTAACATCATCTTCATTTATGGTCGAATTCAATTTAACATTTATTTTATGATTGGTCAACTCTGTTTCAGCAAATTGAGCAAATTCCTTATCAAAATAATTATTGAGGATTTGATCTGATTTTTGATATAAATCTATAATTATATCATCTCTGGCTTCTCTAAACGCCACAGCCGCTTCTGCGCCTATATAGCCTCCTCCTATTATAGCCATTTTCTTTAATTTTTTATTATGAGAAATTTTAAAAAGTTCTTTGCCTTCAGGAAGTGTTTTAGCTGTTAAAACTTTAGTTTTATTTTCAAAAACACCTTTTTCGCCATTTAAAGTTCTTATAGGAGCAGAACCTGTTGCCAAAACTAATTTATCATAAATAAGGCTTTTATTTTGAGAATTCTCTTTATAAAAAACTTCTTTTTTAGTAGCGTCAACTTTATAAACCGAGCTGTTTAAATGTAAATCAATTTCTTTAGCTTGCAGCTTTTCTGGTGATGAATATAAAGTTTGCTCTATATTATCTATTTCACCTGAAATCCACAAAAGACCGTCAGCCCCTATATAAGCAATTGAATTAGACTCTTCAAAAAGCGAAATTTCAATATCTTTATAGTAAGATGACAATGTCATAGCACAGGAAATTCCAGCATGATTTGAGCCTATTATTATGACCCTCATAGGCTTATTTTTATTTATTTACCAACGATAATGAGCAAAAGCTTTGTTAGCTTCTGCCATTTTATGAACATCTTCTTTTCTTTTTATAGAGGCTCCTAAACCGTTTGAAGCATCCAAAATTTCATTCATAAGACGTTGCATCATAGTTTTTTCTCGCCGTATTTTGCTAAAATCTGTAATCCAGCGCAAAGCTAGAGTTGTTGCTCTATGCGGTTTAACGTCAATAGGAACTTGATAAGTGGCCCCTCCGACTCGACGTGATCTAACTTCTAATGTAGGACGTATATTAGCAATAGCTTTTTCCAAAACTTCAACAGGATCTGTGTCCAATTTAGCTTTTACTCCATCTAATGCTCCATAAACTATTCCTTGAGCCACTGATTTTTTTCCGTCTTTTAAAATTTTAGAAATTAATTGAGTGACTAAAACTGAATTAAACACTGGGTCAGGTGTAACGACTCTTCTTTCAACCGCGCCTTTTCTAGGCATTATTTTCTTTCTCTTTTAGAACCATAACGGCTTCTAGCTTGTTTACGATCTTTAACCCCTTGGGTGTCCAATGTTCCCCTAACTATTTTATATCTAACACCAGGCAAATCACGAACTCTGCCTCCTCTAACCAAAACTATAGAGTGTTCTTGCAAATTATGACCCTCTCCAGGTATATAAGCAGTTACTTCAACACCTGTTGACAATCTAACCCTAGCAACTTTTCTCAAAGCTGAATTAGGCTTTTTAGGAGTGGTTGTATAAACACGTGTGCAAACCCCTCTTCTCTGAGGCGAATTTCTCAAAGCTGGAGCCTTAGTTTTTGAATGTTTAGGTTTGCGACCTTTTCTAACTAACTGCTGTATTGTAGGCATATTTTCAGTTTATCACACTATAAATTATTAGTTTAATCTCTGTATAAAACCAACTAACACCACAGCAATTAACCATATAATAGATACTATAACGGTAATTCTATTCAAATTTTTCTCAGCCACGCCCGAAGAGCCTGCATTAGAAGATATTCCGCCGCCAAACATATCTGATAGTCCGCCGCCCTTGCCTTTATGCATCAAAATAAGCAAAACTAAAAAAAGCGATGTCAAAACTAACACGACATCTAAAGCAACTGTAAAAATTTCTCTCATATTATATATTATACCTCAACTTTTATTGACTTGACAAAATTTTGAATAAACTCTTCGGAAAAATTATATCCGTTAGTCGTTTGAAACGCAAAAGTTATATGGCCCTTTTCAGTCAAAATATACAAATTAACAGCCAAAACACTCGGGTTTTTCGGCAAAGGCTCCACTTTAGCCCAAGTGGCATATAAAATATTATTGCCTGTAAATTGCCCGCTAGCTAATATTTTTTGAGAAGATCCTAAACCAAACACTTTATGCATATCGGTTTCATTTTTTAATTGAAAAACTTTAGAAATTGGACGATCAACATCATCCTGATAAATAGCGCTAAAAGTTATAAGATTTTTGCCTATTTGGGCGTTTGCATAAATATTTCTTGTATTAAATTGACCTTTAGAATTTTCGGTGTCTTTATCAGATTTATCTGAATCATATATAAAATTCTTATCCAAAGAAAATTTAACTTCTTGTCCAGAAATTTTCCAATCCGCTTGACCTTCAGCGAAAGAAATATCATTTTTATTGAGGGAATTTTGCCAAGAACATCCCACCAAAGTGGCCAAAACAAAAGTTAAAGCTATAAATGCCACTAAAATTGAAATTACTAACTTTTTAGCATTCAAAACATCTAATTTTTTCATAATAATACTTTATATTCCCTAATAAATCATTAAACCATATTTTCATTTTTTAAAAAGTCTTCTATGTTATGAATAATATATTTATTTACTTCTTCTATACTGCCTACGCCATTCAAAACTCTGACCAATTTCAATTTATTATAATAATCTAAAACAGGCTTTGTCTTTTCGGAAAAAAGTTGGAGACGCCTTTCAATTATTTTCTCAACATCATCAGATCTATTTTCTATTTCTTTTCTAGATAACATTCTTTCTTTTAAAACCTGATGTGGAGCAGACAAAACTATTACAAAATTAATTTTTTGACCAAACTTTTCTAAAGCTTTATTTAAATATTCAACTTGTGGTAAATTTCTAGGATAACCATCTAAAATCCAGCCTTGACTGTTTTCAGCAAGCTCTTTTGCCACAATAGCATTAACTAACTCATCAGGCACAAATTCACCTTGTTTTATATATTGTTCAACCTTTTTGCCAAACTCATTATTTTCAGAAATGCTCTGACGAAAAGCCTCGCCAGTAGAAATATGTTTTAGGCCATAATGTTCAGCTAAAAGCTTAGCTTGGGTGCCTTTTCCGACGCCTTGAGGTCCAAATATAATTAAATTCATTTATGATAAAAATCCATCGTAATGATGTTGCTGTAGTTGCGAATTAATTTGTCGAACAGTTTCTAAACCAACACCTACAATAATTAAAATAGTTGTTCCGCCAAAAGGCAAAGACTGTGAAAGTCCTAAAACCAAAATTAAAATCGTTGGCACTAATGCAACAATCATTAAATATAAAGACCCAGCTGTATTTACGCGATATAGCACATATCTTAGATAATCAGCTGTGGATGTTCCAGCCCTAATTCCTGGAATAAAACCGCCTTGATTCTTCATATTATCAGAAATTTCATCAGGATTAAAAGTAATAGATGTATAGAAAAAACAGAAAAATATAATTAGAAGCGCATAAAATGTTATATGGACCCAAGAAGTTTGATTTGCTAAAAACTGATTAATCCATTGGACCCAACCAGCATTCTGATCACCAAATTTAGCAATCAATCCAGGCAAAGCTAAAATTGAAGATGCAAAAATAATCGGAATAACCCCAGACATATTTAATTTCATAGGCAAATATGTGTCCCCACCGCCGACTGTTCGGCCCGCAATTGACTGCTTAGCATACTGAACAGGTATTCGTCTTTGAGATTGTTCAATATAAACCACAACCACCATAACTGAAACTATTATTATCAAAACTATAGCAAATTTAACAAAACCGCCGTTTCCTTGGGCGATTGACCACAAAGACGGCAAAAATTTTGCGCAAATAGATGTGAAAATTAAAACCGACATACCGTTGCCCACACCTCGTTCAGTTACTAATTCACCAAACCACATAATAAGAGATGTTCCAGCGGTCATAACTATTATCATAACTAAAAGTGTTGGAATCGACTGATCAGGAATCACCTGTTTACAATCTCCGCCAGCATTGCCGAAAAGCGTTCCTATTCTAGCGGTCGTTATAATTGTCGTGGATTGCAAAATCGCCAATCCAACAGTTAAATAACGAGTATATTGAGTCATTTTTGTTTGGCCTGCTTGACCTTCTTTATATAATGCTTCAAAACGAGGAATAACTATTCTTAACATCTGAACAATTATCGAAGCTGTAATATAAGGCATAATTCCCAAAGCAAAAACTGATAATTGCAAAAGAGCGCCGCCTGAGAATAAATTTATAAGCCCTAATAAATCATTTGATTCAATACTCGCAGTACATGAAGCCACTTTTGTATAATCCACGCCAGGTGTAGGCACAAAGGAGCCAAGGCGAAAAACTATTATTATCACCAAAGTAAATAATATTTTACGTCTTAAATCTGGTGTTTTGAAAGCTTGTAATAAATTTGATAACATATTCACCTACTATAAGTTTACTATATTAATTCCCTAATAACTCAATACTGCCGCCGGCTTTTTCAATTTTAGTTTTGGCAGTAGCTGACGCTTTATTGACTTTTATGTCAATTTTTGCGCTAATTTCGCCAGACCCAAGAATTTTAACTAATTTATTTTTTCTGACCAGCCCTTTAGCAACTAGATCATCGACCGCAATTTTTCCGCCATTTGGAAAGCCTTTTTCCAAAGCTGATAAATTTACCACTTGATAATAAATTTTAGCTGGATTTTTAAAACCTCTAAATTTAGGAATTCGCATATGTAAAGGCATTTGTCCGCCTTCAAAACCCGCATAGACAGTATTTCTTGCCTTAGTGCCTTTGGTGCCCCGTCCAGCAGTTTTTCCCTTTGAACCATCACCTCGACCAACTCTTTGTTTTTTATGTTTAGCACCTAAGGCTGGCTTTAAATGATGAATTTTTAAAAGGCGAACCTTTTCTTGGCTTTCCTTTTTAGAAATAGTCTTTTTAGGAGCTGTCTTTTTAGGAGCTGCTTTTTTAGCAACTTCCTTTTTAGTTTTAGCAACTTCCTTTTTAGGAGCTATCTTTTTAGCAACTTCTTTTTTAGGGGCTGCCTTTTTAGGAGCTACCTTTTTAGGGGCTACCTTTTTAGCAACTGTCTTTTTAGCAACTTCTTTTTTAGGAGCTGCCTTTTTAGTTACAACTTTCTTAACCGGCGACTTTTTAGCTAAATCTTTTTTAACTGCTGATTTTTTCTCTACCATTTTTTCTACCTTAGCTTTCTCTCAATTTATATTTAAATATTTTATTTATCAGCTGCTTTTTCAACCTTAACCAAATGTTTCACAGTATTTACCATACCTAATATCACAGAAGTTTCTTCTTTTTCACAACTTTGCCCAATTTTATGAATTCCTAACGACAAAAGAGTTTGTCGCTGATTTTTAGTTCTGCCAATTGCCGAACGAGTTTGAGTAATTTTAATTTTAGTCATTTTTCCCCTTTTGCTTAACTTTTTAAGATTTGCTTTCTTCTACTTTGGACTTCAACTCTTTTTTTTCATTATTATTATCAACATTTTCTGCTATCAACAGTTGACTAGGGGCAACATCTTTTTTGGATTTACCTCGTCTAGCAGCCACTGACTCAATTTCTTCTAATTGCTTCAAAGCCGAAACCGTTGCCCTAACAATATTAATAGCGTTAGATGAACCTAAGGACTTTGAAAGCACGTCTGTGATGCCTGAACATTCTAAAACGGCTCTGACAGGACCGCCTGCAATAACGCCAGTTCCTGGTGCAGCTGGACGCAAATAAACCACCCCTGCTGCTTCCTCTCCTTGTATAGGGTGAGGAATAGTACCTTGAATACGCGGAACAAAAAACATAGTTTTTTTAGCCTCAGCCACAGCTTTTTGAACAGCTTGTGGAATTTCGCTAGCTTTAGCATAGCCCACACCAACTTTGCCGTCTCCATTGCCCACCACCATAAGAGCACAAAAAGAAAATCTTCGGCCGCCTTTTATAACCTTAGCAACCCTATTCACCGACACCATTCTTTCAATAAGTTCTGCTTCTTCTTCGGTTTTTGCTTGATTTAGCTTAGTATTAACTGGCTTATCATTTTCCTTTTTAGAGGATGTCGGAGCCGTTGCTAAATCTGCTGCTTGACTAGCAGCTTTTAAACCTGTTTCAGAATTATTTAGTTTATCTTTTTCTGCTTCTATTTTTGTTTGATCAGCCATTAGAATTTCAAGCCTCCTTCTCTAGCTCCATCTGCTAAAGCAGCTACTCTGCCATGATATTTATTGCCGCCAGTGTCAAATACAACTTTATTTATTTTAGCAGATTTAGCAACATCTGCTAATTTTTGACCCGCAAGTTTGGCTTTTGCTATTTTATCATCATCTTTTTTACTATCTAAATTTATTGTTGAAATAGCTGCCAAAGTTTTTCCTTGTGTATCATCTATAATTTGAGCAAAAATATGTTTATTTCCTCTAAATACTACCAAACGAGGTCTTTCCGATGTTCCTGCAATATTTTTTCTAGCTCTAAGATGACGACGAATTTTAGCCGTTTTTTTATTCTTCTGAATTATTTTAACGCTCATTATTTACCAGCCTTTCCAGCTTTTCTAATAATTCGTTCATCTATATATTTAATTCCTTTGCCTTTATAAGGTTCTGGCGGACGCAATTTTCTTATATTTGCACTAACTTCACCAACTAATTGTTTAGAAATTCCTGAAACAGTAAATTGGTTATCTTCACCAACAGCAAAAGTAATGCCCTCCGGAGCTTGAACACTAACTGGATGTGAAAAACCCAAAGCAAATTCTAAAGAATTTCCTTTTAGATTAACTCTATAACCTGTGCCAATAATTTCCAAAGTTTTTTGATAACCGTCTTGCACACCAACCACCATATTTGAAATAAGTGTTCTAACTAATCCGTGTAAAGATCTAGCTTGTCTTTCATCATCAAATGGAACAATAGTCGCTTGACCCTCATTTATCGTAATTTTAACGCCTTCAGGAATATTTTCTGATAATTCCCCTTTAGGCCCTTTAACATAAATTGAATTATTTTCAATCCTCAATTCCACTCCTTGTGGTATATCCACAGGAATTTTGCCAATTCTAGATACCATAATTTTTACCAAATATGGGCAATAATTTCACCGCCCACACCTTTCTTTTGTGCTTGTCTATCCGTCATAATGCCTGATGAAGTTGATAAAATTGCAATCCCTAAACCTCCAAAAACTTTCGGCAAACGAGAAGTTTTAGCATATTTACGAAGACCTGGCTTAGAAATTCTTTTAACCCCATGTATTGCTGGTTTTTGACCATCAGCATATTTTAAAGTTATAATAATGTTTTTACCAACTGATAAATTATTTTCCGAAAAATCGTCTATATATCCTTCATCTTTCAAAATATTAGCTATTGCCGCTTTGAATTTTGAATGAGGCATAGAAGTGGTTTTTAGATGGGCAGCAGATGCATTTCTAATACGGGTCAACATATCTGCGACTGGATCTGTCATTGTCATATTTTTATCTCCTCTATCTTTACCAACTTGATTTTCTAACTCCTGGAAGCTGTCCTAAATGAGCCATTTCTCTAAGACAAACTCTACACAAACCGAATTTTCTATAGACTGCCTTTGAGCGTCCACAGCGATTACATCTTGTATAAAAACGCACTTTAAATTTAGGTTTTTTAGCTTGCTTTTGCTTCAAAGCTGTCTTTGCCATTATTTCACCTGATCTTTATTATCTTGAACTTTACTATCTTGACCTTTATTATCTTTATATGGTTTAAAAGGGAAACCTAGCTGCAATAACAGGCTTCTGCCTTCATCATCATTTTTAGCAGTAGTCACAATTGTTATGTCCATACCTCTTTGTTGATCTATATTATCTTGATTAATTTCATGGAAAACTGACTGTTCTTGCAAACCAAAAGTATAATTACCTTTAGCATCAAATTGACGAGCAGACAAACCTCTAAAATCCCTAACACGAGGAACAGCGATAGATAAAAGTCTATCTAAAAACTCCCACATTCTAGCGCCTCTTAAAGTGACCGAAGCCCCTATTGACTGGCCTTCACGAAGTTTGAAATTTGCTATTGACTTTTTAGCCTTATTAATTCTAGGATATTGACCTGTTATAATTGACAAATCTGAAATAGCTCCCTGAATAAGTTTGGAATCCTTCGCAGCCCCGCCAACTCCCATATTAACAACTATTTTCTCTAAATTAGGAACTTGATTAACGTTTTTATAATCAAATAATTCTTTCATTTGGGGAATAACTATAGAATTATACTTTTCTTTTAATCTTGGTTTAGGAGATTTTTTGTCTGCCATTATTCAATATCCTTTCCAGTTTTTTTAGAGATTCTAATTCTTTTAACTTTCATTCTGCCGTTTTGATTAATTTTTTCTAATCTATAACCAATTCTAGTGGCTGATTTTTTGGAGGCGCCAGTTAAAATTTTGACATTAGAAATATGTATAGAATTTTCAATAGTTTCTATACCGCCTTTTTTAGTGCCTTTGTCTGATTGTTCTTGTTTATTATGTTTTTTAGCTCTTTGAATGCCTTCAACAATTAAACGATTTTTTTCAGAGATAACTTCTAAAACTCGGCCTTCTTTACCTTTGTCTTTGCCTGTTAAAACTAAAACTCTGTCATTAGCTTTTATTTTTGCCATTATATAACCTCCGGAGCTAATGAAATAATCTTCATAAATCTTTTATCTCTCAATTCTCTGCCAACTGGCCCAAAAATACGAGTGCCTCTAGGATCATTCGTCACACCTTGTAAAATAACAGCAGCGTTTTCATCAAATCTTATATAAGAGCCATCAACTCTGCGGCTGGATTTTACACATCTAACCACCACAGCTTTAACAACTTCTCCTTTTTTCACCCCTCCGCCAGGAGTTGCTACCTTAATCGTCGCCACTATTTTATCTCCAATAGAAGCATAACGTCTGCCTGAACCGCCTAAAACACGAATACACAAAATCTCTTTAGCCCCTGTGTTATCGGCCACTTTCAGTCTTGACTCCTGTTGTATCATAATACTTCCTCAAATCTTTCAAAAATCAAATTATTTAGCTTTTTCAATTATTTCCACTAATCGCCAACGCTTTTCAGCTGACATAGGACGCGTTTCTTGAATACTAACCAAATCGCCAACACCTGCTTGTTCTTTATCATCATGAACTTTAAATTTAGTAGATTTTTGCACAACTTTTCCATAAAGCGGGTGTTTCACCCTAGAATCAACTCTAACAACTATTGTTTTTTGCATTTTATCAGACACCACATATCCTCGACGAGTTTTTCTGTAAGGTCTGCCGCTAGCTGATACTTTTTTCTCTTCTGTCATAATTTATTCCTTTTTCGCCGCATCTTTTTTCTTCACGACTTTTTTCGCCTCAACTTTTTTAGCAGAATCTTTTTTGACAGCGCTTTTTTTATCTGTCGTTTTTTTATCTATTATTTTTTTATCTGTTGCTTTTTTATCTGTTGTTTTTTCTGTAGCGGCTTTTTTAGCAGAATCTTTTTTGTCTTTAGTCTCATCTTTTTTAACAACAGCTTGAGGAGAAGTTCTAATTTTCAAACGTCTTTCTGTTAAAACAGTTTTAATTCTAGCAATATCACGCCGCACAGCTTTTATACGACCGTGAGTTTCTAACTGACCTGTTGCTTTCTGAAAACGCAAATTAAACAATTCCTCTTTGCAATTTTTTAATTCAGCTTGAAGATTTTGACTATCCAAAGCATCTAAAGACTGGATAGAAAATTGTGGTGAACCTATTGTCATTAGTCTAAACCTACCTGACGTGATATAAATCGGCACTTTAAAGGTAATTTATGAATAGCCCTATTCATGGCCTCTTTAGCAGTTTTTTCATCGACTCCGGCTAATTCAAAAAGAACTCTACCTCTTTTTACATTTGCCACCCACCACTCAGGGTTTCCTTTGCCGGAGCCCATTCTAGACTCCGCTGGATGTTGAGTTAAAGGGCGGTCAGTGAAAATATTAATCCAAACTTTGCCGCCTCTTTTAATATATCTAGTCATAGCGATACGAGCCGCTTCAACTTGGCGATTTGTTATATAATGGTTTTCCAAAGCCTGTATAGCATAATCTCCAAAATTTATTCTATTGCCGCCTTTAGAAGCACCTGACCGTTTAGGACTATGCTGTCTTCTCCAAGCAACTTTTTTGGGAATTAACATTATTTTGCTCCTTCGCTAGTTTTATCTTTATCTGTTTGCGGCGCCGGAGCAGCTAGATTTTCTTCTCTAACAGCGCTTTTTAATGTTCTATTCTGTCTTTCTGCTTTAACTTGTTTAGCCTCATATTCTTTTTGAGTCATATCACCACGATAAATCCAAACCTTAACACCTATTTTCCCAAAAGTGGTGTCTGCTTCATAAAAGCCATAATCTATATTAGCTCTCAAAGTGTGCAAAGGAACTCTGCCTTCCCTATAAAATTCCGCTCTGGACATTTCTGCTCCGCCTAAACGGCCAGAACACTGCACCCTCACTCCTTTGGCTCCTAAACGAAAAGCTGACTGCATAGCTCTTCTCATAGCCCGACGAAAAGATACACGGTTTTCTAATTGTTCAGCCACGCCCTGGGCCGCTAACTGGGCATCCATTTCAGGATTTTTGACTTCTAAAATATTCAGTTGAACTTGTTTTTTAGTGATTTTTTCTAAAAGACGGCGCAATTTATCAGCCTCTGTTCCTTGACGGCCTATAACTATTCCTGGACGAGCTGTGAAAATATCAACCCTAACTCTATCTTTAATTCTTTCAATATTTATATGACTTATTCCAGCTCTCGCTAAACGCTTTTGTAAAGCAGCTCTAATTTTAACATCTTCTGCCACATAATCAGCATAAGATAAATCATTTTGTCCAGAAGCGGCAATCCAAGAAGATCTAAAATCTGTTGTAATGCCTAATCTGTATCCAAAAGGATGAACTTTTTGACCCATTATTTATTATCTCCTTTAATATTTTTAGCAGTCAGAGTTAAACTAATATGAGATGATTTTTTAAAAATTCTATCCGCTCTTCCTTTAGCTCTCATTTTCAATCTTTTCATAGTTGGCCCTTCGTCCACTAAAATTTGAGTTATTTGCAAAGCATTTACTTCGTCAGGGCTAGCTGATTCATTTTTATTTTGAAAATTATTTATACTAGAATTTAAAAGTTTTGCAAAAGGTTCGCAAACAGCCTGAGGCTGAAAACGCAAAATTTCTAAAGCTTCATTAGCCTTTTTATTGCGTATAAGTTTAGCGATACGGCGAGCTTTTAAAGGAGTGACACGCAAATATTTCAATTTAGCAGTATAAGTTTGCTCCATTATACTCTCCTAGCCTTTTTATCATCATTAGCATGCCCCCTAAAAGTGCGGGTTGGCGCAAATTCGCCTAATTTATGCCCCACCATTGATTCGGTGATAAATACCGGATTATGTTTTCTGCCATCATGTATAGCAACTGTATGACCAATAAAATCAGGAGTAACCATAGATCTTCTAGACCATGTTTTAATAACGGTTTTTTTGCCATTTGTGTTTTGAGCCTCAATTTTCTTTTGTAAATGTTCATCTACAAATGGTCCTTTTTTTAAACTTCTTGCCATAACAAAATTCTCCTAAATTTTTATGATTTCTTTTTATTACTTGGTCGACGACGAACTATAAATTTATTAGTTCTATTTTTAGGATGTCTAGTTTTAGCCTCAGGCTTTCCCCAAGGGCTAACTGGATGTCTTCCGCCGCTAGTTCTGCCTTCACCGCCGCCATGTGGGTGATCTACTGGATTCATAACAACGCCTCTAACAGTAGGTTTTATGCCTAAATGACGTTTGCGGCCAGCTTTTCCTAAACTCAAATTCATATATTCAGCATTAGAAACCTCGCCAATTGTAGCTCGACATCTAGCATCAACATTTCTAATCTCACCAGACGGCATTTTTAGCTGAGCATAAGGCCCTTCTTTAGCAACTAACTGAACACCAGCTCCGGCTGAACGAGCAATTTTAGCTCCGCCTTTTGGCAAGATTTCAATAGCATGAACCATAGTTCCTACAGGTATATTTCTCAAAGGCAAATTATTGCCAATTTTTATATCAGATTTTGGTCCATTTTCCACAACAGCCCCTTGAGACAAACCATTAGGTGCTATAATATAAGCCTTAGCTCCATTCAAATAATGCAACAAAGCTATGCGGGCATTGCGATTAGGATCATATTCTATATGAGCCACTTTGGCGTTTACGCCGTCTTTATTATAGCGTTTAAAATCTATTAAACGATATTTTCTTTTATGCCCTCCGCCTATATGACGAACAGCTATTTGACCACGAGAATTTCTGCCGCCTGTTTTATGATTAGGCCGACAAAGGCTTTTTTCAGGCTGAGATCTAGTAATTTCAGAAAAATCAGAAACACTGGCTCCTCTCATGCCTGGTGTCACTGGTTTATATTTTCTAATAGCCATATTTTCCTTCTATTTACCTAATTTCCTAAATTATTATCCTTGACCAAAAACATCTATTGTTTGTCCTTGTTTTAAAGTCACAATAGCATGTTTTATATCAGATCTTTTAGCTAAAGTTCCAATTCTTGTACGAGCAACTTTGCCTTTTCTATTTAAAGTGTTTACTTTTTCCACTTTCACATCAAAAATCTTTTCAACAGCATTTTTAATAGATGTTTTATTGCTGTCCTTTGCCACCACAAAAGTATATTTCCCTTGATCTATTCTGCTATATGATTTTTCGCTAATAACAGGAGATATTAAAATATCATAAGGTGTTTTCATTATTTGCCAGCCTCCACTTTTGGTTTAGTTCTTTCAATAAAATTATTATATGCTTTTTGAGAAAAAATCACCGCTTCATTCACCAAAATATCATAAGAATTTAGCTGATCTTCATAAATCAAATGTGAATTTGCTGGATTAGCCAAAGATTTAGCAATTTTAAATTCATCTCGGTTTATAACAACCAAAGAATTAACCATTGAATTAAATTTATTAGCTTGTCCCAAAATTTTTTCTATAACATTTAGAGCTTTTTTAGTATTAGGTTTGGCGTCAATTCCAAAATCAGAAACTATATAAATTCTTTTAGCATTAGCTCTATCTGATAAACAATAGCAAAGTGAAGAAAAAATAATTCTTTTATTAGTTCTTTTAGAATGATCTCTAGGAACTGGACCAAAAACCACTCCTCCGCCTTTCATTTGCGGAGCTCTTGAACTTCCTTGTCTAGCTCGGCCCGTGCCTTTTTGTCTAAAAGGTTTAGCTCCTCCGCCTGATACTTCTGCTCTTGTTTTAGTGGAATGAGTCCCCTGACGAGCAGCTGCTCTTTGAGCGGTAACAACTTGATGAATAAGGGGTTTAGCCTTTTTGATATCTGCTTCGGTTTTTCCAAAAATAGATAAAGGAGCTGCAACACTGTCCGTTGACGAACCCTTTGAATTATAAATATCTATTTTAACAACCATTATAAACTCTATTAAATAATCTTTACAGCATTTTTTACTACAACTATTGAACCTTTGCCGCCAGGCACAGCTCCTTTAATAAGTAAATACCCTTTATCAGAATCTTTAGCAAATAAAACTAGATTTTGAATAGTTTTTTTCAAACCACCCATTCTGCCGCTCATTCTCAAACCCTTAAAAACCCTAGCTGGAGTGGCACAAGCTCCTATAGAACCAGGTTTGCGATGATTTCTATGAGCACCGTGCGATGCTGAAACACCGGCAAATTGATGTCTTTTCATAGTTCCGGCAAAACCTTTGCCCTTAGTGGTCCCTGAAACATCTACTATGCCTCCAACTTCAAATTCGTCAATAGTTAATTCTTGGCCCAATTTATAATCAGCCGCATCCTTAGTTTGAAGCTCCACTAAATAACGTCTTGGAGGAATTTTAGCTTTTTCAAAATGACCTTTTATAGCTTTAGTTACTTTTTTAGGATCTATTTGACCATAGGCTAATTGAACACTATCATAACCGTCTTTATCAGTTGTTTTAATTTGTGAAACCACGTTTGAACCAACTTCTACAACTGTCACCGGCACAAAAACGCCGCTTTCATCCCAAATTTGCGTCATACCAAGCTTTCTGCCAATAAGCGCTTTTCTCTTTTCTAGTTGTTTTATAGCCATATTTTCACCCTACACTTTACAATTTCATTTCAATATTTACACCCGCTGGCAATTCCAAATGCATTAAAGCATCAACTGCTGCCGGCGTAGGATCTTCTATGTCCAATAATCTTTTATGAGTTCTTATTTCAAATTGCTCTCTGGAATCTTTATATTTATGCGGTGATTTAATAACGCAATAAACATTTTTTTTAGTTGGCAGAGGCACAGGACCTATAACCTTTGAACCAGCTCGGCGAACAGCGTCCACTATTTTTTGAGCTGAGGAATCTAAAACCGCATTATCATAAGCTTTAAGCTTTATGCGGACAACATACTTCCCTGCCATATTTATCTT
>JAITSB010000077.1 GCA_031288095.1 Candidatus Opitulatrix roisinitermitis
ACGTCTATCAAGTTCTAACTGTGTTTCGCCAGGCCCTCTAGAGCCCATGCCAGAAGATGAACTGCCCACTTGACCGCCAGCCTGCCGGCTCATAGACTGCCCCCAACCGCGCAGTCTAGGCAATAAATATTGTAATTGAGCTAATTCCACTTGAGCTTTGCCCTCTTTAGATTTGGCATGCAAAGCAAAAATATCTAAAATTAGAGCAGTTCTGTCAATCACTTTAATTTGTAGTTCATTTTCAATAGCAATTCTTTGGGAAGGCAATAAATCGTTGTCAAACACCACAGTATCAGCCTTTTGATCATAGGACAAATCTTTTAATTCACCTAATTTACCTTTTCCTATATAAAATTTTCTATCAGGCAAATTCCTGTGTATTAAAACAGTTCCTAAAACCAAGGCTCCGGCTGTTTGGGCTAATTGTTCAAGCTCTTCTAAAGACTCTTGGCCTTCTGGCAAAGATATATTTCCCTTTGACCAAACGCCAACTAATATAACTTTTTCTAAACGAAGTTTTTGATATTCAACATCAACATCTCTTAAATCGCGAAATTGAGAAGCCTTTTTAAATTCTAAAAATTCTTGTCTTTGTTTTAATTCGCTCATATTTCCCCTTAATAATTCATATCAGTGATTCATATTAGCAATTCATAATTAACGATTCACACTAGCAATTCACAAAATTTTATATATTGTAGGCCTTGATAATTTTTGAAACTAATTTATGTCTAACAACATCTTTAGCTGTCAAGTTAATAACGCTAATTCCTTCAATATTTTTTAGAATTTTTGAAGCTTTTATAAGCCCGCTAGCTGACGGCTTTAATAAATCTATTTGTGTTAAATCACCTGTCACCACCATTTTTGAAGCTTCGCCTAAACGCGTTAAAAACATTTTCATCTGTTCATTAGAGGTGTTTTGAGCTTCATCCAAAATAATAAAGGAATTATTCAAAGTTCGGCCTCTCATATACGCCAAAGGAGCAACTTCAATAATATTATTGTCAATTAATTTATTAACCGATTGTGGCTCAATTAACATATTTAAAGCATCGTATAAAGGCCGCAAATAAGGGTCTATTTTACTAGCCAAATCTCCTGGCAAAAAGCCTAATCTTTCGCCTGCTTCCACAGCTGGGCGCGTCAAAATTATTCGCTCGACTCTTTTTGATAAAAGCGCATCAACTGCTTTGCTCATAGCCAAAAATGTTTTGCCTGTTCCTGCAGGCCCCACGCCAATGGTAATTACATTATTTTCTATAGAATCTAAATATTTTTGCTGACCTTCCGATTTAGCACGGGCAACATAACGGCTTTTTTCCAAACTATTCTCCGTTCTTCAAAATTAGATTTATAAACTGCATACATATTCTATATTACCATTTAATATATATTATCATTTAATTTTAACATTGCCAGAACTAGCCCCAGTCCCGTCAATTAACCAATTAACTAAGCCTGCCCTTTGACTTTAATTCTAGAAACGTCACTAAGGCTGCTATTAGTAATTAAAAAAGTTCTAGAAGCAGAATTTTGTACCAAAATATAATGTTCATTCCAATGAGTATTTTGAAACATATTGATTTTGCTGGCTGTGGAAGCAGATAAATCAGTGCCTGACCAATCTATGTCTCCATTTAGTTTAGCGCCATTAAACATAAAATTCATATTTGTAGCTGCAGCTCCAAAGCCGCTAGTCCAAACAGGATTAGATTTTAAAGTGCTATAAGCAAAAAAGGCTTCCATATTAATAACAGAATCAATATTTAAATTAGTCAAATTAATTTCAATCCCAGCCGAGGCAGATAAATTACTAAAAAGCCAAGAGCTATTAGGGTTAGCTTGGACTTGTCCATTAGCTCCTATAACAATTTCTGTGCTGTTTTCCACACAGGCTAAAACTCCAAATTTGCCGTCGGAGGATACATCAAAAGGATTATTGCAAGTCGGCAAAGTATTTTGGAAAGTTATTTTAGTAATTTTGGCTCTTTCAGGACTAGTTATGCCTAAAAAAGTGATTGGAATAAGGCTCTCAGACTTCAAAACTGAACCGGCTCCTTTGACTTTAATTCTGAAGATATCGCTAAGTCCGCTACCAGTAAGCAAAAAAGTTCTAGAAGCGGAATTTTGTACTAAAATATAGTGTCCACCCCAAACGGTATTTTGAAACATATTAGTTTTGCTAACCGTGGAAGCTGATAAATCAGTGCCTGACCAATCTATGTCTCCATCTAAAGTGGCGCCATTAAACATAGAATTCATATTCCTGGCTACAGCTCCAAATCTATCTGGCAAAACAAGCCCATCTAAAAGTGTTGCTCCTCGAAACATATTCCCCATATTAGTTGCCACACTACCAAAATTAGTTGACCAAATTAAATCAGACTTTAATTTACTATCCTCAAACATATCTGACATATTTGCAACAAAAGAAGTATTTAAATTAACTAAATTAATATCAACCCCAGCTGCTAAAGTTAAATTGGCGAATAAACTGCTGCTATCATCATTAGCTTCGACTTGACCATTTGCTCCTATAACAATTTCAGTGGAATTTTCCACACATGCTAAAACACCTGCTGTACCATCATCTGACAGATCAAAAGGTTCTGAACAGATGGGGAAAGAATTTTGAAAAGATATTTTAGTGATTTGAGCCCGAGTGGGGCTAGTTATTCCCAAAAAAGTTGTCGGATTAGCGATTTCAGACTTTAAAACTGAACTAGCTCCTCTAATTTTAATTCTAGAAGTATCACTAATATTGCTATTAGTGATTAAAAAAGTTCGGCTAGCTAAATTTTGCACAAATATAAAGTGATTATTCCACACAGTGTCAGCAAACATATTGGTTTTGCTAGCCGTGGAAGCTGATAAATCAGTGTTCAACCAATCAATATCGCCATTTAAGGTGGCGCCAGCAAACATAGCGTTCATATTGACAGCATTTTTAGCAAAATCTTTTTCAAAAGTCCTACTTTGAGCAAAAACTCTATTGGCAAACATATATGAGGTATTCTCTGAATTGACTCCAAAACCTTGCGGAAAAGCAAAATTATCTGGAATAGCGCTATTTGCAAAGTCTGAATCCGCTGCAAATGCTGCATAAGTTGATATAGCATTCCCTGAATCTGAAAGAGTTGAGAAATCTAGACTTTGCAGAGCTGTTGTGGAAAGATTAGAAAAAAGACCATCTGCACTATACGGATTGCCTCTCACCCCAAGCGGCTCACCAATAACAATTTCAGTGTTGTTTTTAACGCATCCTAAAATACTTCTGTTTTTGCTTGAAGAAACATCTGTTGGATTATCGCAAAGAGGCAAAGTCTCTACAAAACTAATTTTGGTTATATCTTTTCTATTTAAATTAGAAACATTTAAAAATTTAGCTGGCAAAACAAGATTCTCATTTGTTTCAATAGACTCCCTTGTTAAATAAGGCGTTATATTTAGAATATTGGCTAATCTTGCTAAAAATACTGCCATTTGTTCGCGACTAACTCTTGTAGTTGGTTTATATGTTCTGTCAGGATAGCCTTTTGTCACATTATACTTCAAAAGCCAAGCAACCGCTTCAGCCTGACCATTAGCTCGCAAAATTTGACTATCAGAAAACTTTTCCATATACGAATTTACTTCATCTGCACTCATAGAAGGCTGCCCAACATATTTATATATGAATTGAGCCATTTGTCCGCGGTTTACAACAACGTTAGGCCTATAAACAGTGTCGCCTTTTTTAGTACAAGTCTTGTCTGGTTTGCCTTTGGCTGTGCACATATAACCTGTTGTTATTCCAGCGGCTGAAAGCCAATCTATATCGGCCTTATTTTGTTCTTTATCAGTCACATCTTTAAATTTAATAGGCTGTCCGCTAACTCCGGGACCGCCGGCTAATCTTTTGAAAAAACTAGCCATTTGACGGCGGTTTACCGCTTTTCTAGGATTGTAGGTTGTGGGCGTGTAGCCTGTGGTTATTCCAAAAGCTGCTGCCCATTTGATTTTAGCTTGGCTTTCAGCTTCTAAACCAGAAATGTCGGCAAAATTTATATTTGCAGAAGCCGCGCCCAGTGCTATTTGAGCAGGTTTGGACTTATCGGATTCGGCTGCTGAGCTAGTTTGGCCATCTGGTGTTTGGGTATAAACCCTAGCTAAATAATTTCCAGTAAATTGATTTTGAAAAGTTTGTATTAAAACTAATTTAGAAATATTTTGAGCAGTTTTGACTATTCGACCTATTTCATCCACTAATTCCACTTTATAAGTCCAATCACCAGACGGAGAAGGAGACGGGGCAGACCAAGATATTTCCAAAGAATCGCCGTTTTGAGAAATCACAACATTTTTAGGTGCGGGAGGAACTTCATTTATGCTAGCTCTGTGAACATCGTTTGTATTAGCCGCGGCTAAAGGAGTTTGAAAACCTACACTGAGAGTTTGAAAACTCAAAGCCAAAACTAAAACAGCAATTACGTTAAACAACGAAATCGTTTTCATTTTATTCTTACTTTTTTTTAATGTTTTTTTCACAATTTTATGGCCTTACTTTGACTACTTATAGTTTAACTTTGACTAATTACAGTTTAATATAAAAATTATAAAAAATATAGCAAAAAAACAATCACTTAAAAACAATACATTAGCAAAAATAGTATATTTGCTAGAATTGTTATATGGATAAACTAAGCTCTAAAAATGCCAGATTTTCCAAAACAGATTGGCTGGCGCTTTTAGTAATTGAATTTATTTGGGTTGCTATTTTTCTGGGAGTGTTTATTTTTAATGAAATATCTTTTGTCTATACAACGAATTCATCTGATTTTATTTATCAGCATGTTCCTCTTATTGAAAATTTTAGACAACTTTTTTATAATAGTGCAAAATTAATACCTGAATTCATACCCAACCTAGGCGGCGGACAAGATGCCTTTAACTACACATATTACGGACTTTTTAACCCTCTAATACTTCCTTTTTTTGCTCTGCCTTGGCTTAGCGGCTACCATTATATGGTCATACTTATGGTAATAATCGCTTTATCCATTGGAGCTTTAACCTATTGGTGGCTAAAATCACGCTTTTCTTCCTGCTTTACTGCCATTGCAACAACTTGTGTTTTATTCGCTTCTTGTATATATTACAATATTTGTTCACAATATATTTTTATAGATTATATACCTTTTTTGTTAATTTCATTAATCGGCGTTGATAGATTAATCTACAAAAAAAAATTTCTAACACTAATCGTTGGAATCACATTAATTTCATTAACAAATTTCGTCAGTTTATTTCCTTGCTGTCTAATAATAGGCTTATGGACAATTTTTGTTTTTGCTGAAAAAAATGACACTCTAAAAAATAATGTTTTAAATATTAAACATCTTTTCTTATCGATAGGTCAAGTTATATTATGTGCTATAACAAGTTTTTGTCTAACAGCCTTTATTCTTTTCCCCACAGCTAACTGTGTTTTACAAACCAGATCAAATACCAAAACTTCTTTCAGCTTATTTGATCTATTTTTCCCTTCTTTATATTTTTTCCCAGCTTTAGGAAAAGGACTATATATCAATCGCCAAATTAATGACGTTTTTTCACTAGGTGTGGCTGCTATAAGTCTAATTTTTATTGCTATACTTCTATTTACTAAGGACAAAAAATTCCAAATTTTATCAGGCGGTTTTTTAATTTTATGTATATTTCCTATCTTTGTCTATATATTAAATTTAGGACTTTATCTAGAAAACAGATTTCTTATGGCTTTTTTGCCAATTTTTGCTATTCTAATTGCTCAAGCTCTAAAAATTATATATAAAAATATCCCCGAAAAACTTTATTCTAATGAGATCAAATTTGCTAAAAAAATAAATAAAAAAGCATTTTTCTCTTTTATCGCTGCTTTTTTGTGTTTATCAACTGCCACATTCTCTATATATAGCGTTACTAGAAATTATTCCGATAGATTTCTTTTTTCTTCAAAACAAGCGGAAAATTTATCAAACGACCTGCAAAAAACGGCTTGTGAAACGTTAACACAGCAAAATAACCCCATTTATCGTTCAACAATTTCAAATATAGGAATTAAACCACTAGTGGAAAATTCCACATTTGTTGATCCAACTTATTATTACAATTCCATAAATAAAGTTATTTGCCCAAATTACTACACTGATTCAATATATACTTCATCAAATAATTCTAATTGGCAAAATTACCATATAAAAATGCTTTGGCAAAATCCCTTAACGGTATTTAGCCCGTGGGTTATCCATAACTCAAATTCCGTTTTTGCTAATACTTTATTAGGTCAGAAATACTTCCTTTTAGAAGAGTCTGACAATATAACTAATAGAACAGGCTATAAAAAAATTAACAATTATGTTTGGCAAAATGATCAAGTTTTTTCTATTGGTTATGCTAACAACAATTTATTTTCAAATATAGATAATATGACTGATATTGAACAAAAAGCTGCTTTAATTCAGGGGGTTTCTTTGCCAAATTTGCCAGATAACAATCTAAAATTGCCAAATACTAATAATTTTAACAATTTTGACTTAACAAACCTTTTTGCTGAACAGCAAAAAGGTTTGTCCGTTTTTAGACTAACAAACAAACTGCAAAAAACTTATAAGCTGCCTGAAAAATTGCATAATAAACTGATTTTCATAAAAATAAAGTTATCTGATATAGCCGCTCAACAAAAAGATATGAGCGATAGAATAGTTATTAATAATATATCAACTAGTTTCTTGTCAAATCCTAGTTATAAATCTTCTGATACCCAGCTTAGATTTATAATTTCTCCAGATGAGTTTCTATCAGACAAAGACAGCTTTTTAGAAAGCCTAAAAATTGAAATGTCTAAAGGGTCATATCCTATAGAATCTATTGAAGCTTTCACTATGCCCTTAGCTGATCTAGAAACCGCCTATCAAAAATTTGACCAAATGAATGTCACTCAATTTAGCACCGACGGCTTATTCGGCAATATAAATATAACCAAGCCTAATTCTGTTATAGCTTTTTCGCTTGGCTTTGACCCAGCTTTTATTCTAAAAATTGACGGCCAGAAAACGCCAATATTCCAAGCCAACGGAGGAATAATTGGGGCGTTTATTAGCCAAGGTTATCACAATATAGAATTATCTTATTCAGCCCCCTATTATAAAACAGGAATTGCAATAAGTTCTATAACTCTAATGCTTTTGATTGGCAGCATAGTAACTAATAAAGTTCGGAATATTTATAAAATTAGACATGAATTTAAAACATCTTCTAAATATTGACGTTAAAAACTAATAAACGTGTAAAATTAAAGTATAAATAAAATATGAATTATGTATATTGACCAATGAAACAATCGCTAATATTTGCAGAGAGATAAATTTTGAAAAAGAAAATAACTATTCTAATTCCGGCTCATAATGAAGAAAAAGTTTTGCCTCTTTTATTCAAAAGTTTAAAAGATTTAGAAAATAATAATAAAAATTTTAATTGGGAATTTTTATTTGTGGATGACGGCAGCCGTGATAAAACTCTTAAACTAATTACAGCAGAAACTAAAAAAAATAAGTCTATAAGCTATATAAGCCTATCCAGAAACTTTGGCAAAGAAATTGCTATTGCTGCTGGATTAGATAATTTTAAAGGCGACTGTTTAATAATTATGGATTCTGATTTACAGCATCCTCCCAAGCTCATTCCTGAAATGATAAAACTCTGGCAAAAAGGTTATAAAGATGTTTTTGCTAAAAGAAAACACCGCAAGGATGAAAGCATTTTGAAGAGAATTCCCACAAATATTTATTATAGTATACTTCACCAATTCTCAAACATTCCCGTTCACGAAAATGCAGCTGATTTTAGATTGCTTGACAAAATTTGCGTAAAAGCTTTACAAAAAATTCGTGAACAAAACCGCAGCACAAAAGCCTTATATTCTTGGATAGGCTTTAATAAAAAAGAAATAGAATATGAACCAGACCCCAGACAAAAAGGCGATTCCAAATATTCTTTTTTCAAATTGCTTAATTTAGCAATTGACGGAATAACTAGTTTCACAATTTCGCCTTTAAGAATTTCCACTGTTTTAGGATTTATTAGCTGTTTTATAAGTTTAATCTATTTACTCGTTTGGGTGATAATTCGCACAATTATTATGGGAATAGATTCACACGGCTGGGCCAGCACCATGTCTTTTATTCTATTTTTTGGTTCTATACAATTAATTAGTTTAGGTATTATAGGCGAATATTTAGGGAGAATTTTTATTGAAACTAAAAACCGACCGCTCTATTTTATCCGAGATGCCCACTTTATAAAAAGACACTAGTTTTTATGAAAAAAAATCAAAAAACCAAATTAACAAAGCCTATATTCACAAAAACGGATTGGGTTATTTTGTCAATAATTGAAATATCTATTTTGGCATTTCTTCTGTTTATATTTTTTTGGTATGGACTAGCCGATAGATATATGCCAAGTATGGCTCCAGATGCTTTAAATCAACATATTCAATTTATGGAAAATTTTAGAGACCAATTTTATAATTCTGGAAATATACTTCCTCAATTTATACCAAATCTTGGCGGCGGTCAAAATGCTTTTTATTTTGGATATCATGGCCTTTTTAACCCAATAATTTTGCCTTTTTACGCTTTGCCGTTTTTATCTGGCTATTCTTATTATTTCATTATTGCAACAGCAACTATTTTAGCAACCACTTGGCTGACATATTATTGGCTAAGATGCAGATTTTCTAATGTATTCGCTACAATAGGCACTCTTTCAATGATATTGACAAATTCCGTAATGTATGGCAGCTATTTTCAATTTGTTTTTTTCTCGTCTTTACCATTTCATATACTAGCATTAATTGGCATTGACAAAATAGCAAAAAAGAAAAGTCCTGCCACGCTGATTATTGCAATTACATTAATCTCTTTAACAAATTTTGTAAGCCTTTTGCCCTGCGCGGTGTTAATAGCTTTATGGATTATATTTATTCATTTTGAAAAGAACTTAAAAATAAAAATTAAATCGCTTATTTTATTCACAACCAGAGTCTTAATATTTTGTATATCAGGAATCGCCTTAGCCACATTCATTATTTTACCAACAATAATCCCGACATTTTTATCGCGCAGCGGAGAAAAAGTCTCATATGCTTTATTTGATTTACTTTACCCTTCACTTTATATTTTTCCTGAAATTCAAAATGTGTTTTTAAATAATTACAGAGTTATTTATTCAATGTCCTCATTAGGCATAGCAGCCTTCAACCTACTATTTCTTTGCGTTCTTTTATTCTCACGAAATAAAAAATATGTATTTTTAGCATCATCTTTTCTAATTCTTTGCATTTTTCCAATATTTTCTTATGCACTTAATATGTTTAATTATATATTTGACAAAGTGTTTATCTCCTTTTTGCCTATTTATGCAATACTTATTACTCAATCATTTAAATTAATACAAAAAAACATACACAGTATTAGAATGCCAAACCTAAACAAAAAAATAGCCTTTGGACTAGTCGTTATTTTTTCTTGTTTATCAACAGCAATTTTACCTATCCGAAATTATTTGGAAAATCCAAATCATTTCACAGAAAGTTTTTATTCTTCAAAAATGCACAATTCAGAAGTAAATTATACAAAATCTTTTCTCAAAGCCGCCAAAAACCAACTTGAAAATAATCAACCTATATATAGATCAGCCATATCTTCATCTCAAGATCAATATTTAGAAGAATGCCAATATTACCCAATGAATAAAATTCTTTCAGATAACTATTTCACAGATTCTATATACACTTCATCAAATAACATAAGCTGGCGAAACTATCAAAATAATATTTTATGGAATGAATCAAAATGCACTTATGTGAACTGGACTATGCAAAATGCCAATTCCATCTTTAATAGAACACTTTTAGGCGAAAAATATCTTTTTCTAGAAAAACACGACACTAAAACCGACACAACGGGTTATCAAAATACGCAAGACTATGTCTGGCAAAATAACAATGTATTCTCACTTGGTTATGCTACAAATAACCTATTTTCTAATATGCAAAATATGGGCGATATTGAGCAAAAAGCCTCTTTGATACAAGGTATTAGTTTAACTGAAAATACCGCAGATGAAAAAACTTTGCTAAAAAACTTAACTTATAATAATTCTCCTAAGATCGATAATTTTGAAAAACTTGATTTATCAGATATTTTTAAAAAAGAACAAAAAGGGCTTTCAATTTTTCGGCTGCGTGACTCTTTAAACAAAACTTATAAATTGCCTAAAAAACTCACAAATTCATTATTATTTATAAAGATTAAATTAAATAAAGCGATTTTAGACGAAAAACAATCTTATAATGGTTTAAAAATAAACAATATTACTCATATATTTCAAAAAAACGTTATGTACAATTCAACGAATACAGATTTGAGATTTATAATTCCGCCAGATAAAAAAGGCAATCTTGAAAATCTCAAAATAACTTTATCTCAAGGCACTTGGCCAATAGACAGGATTGAAGCCTTCACTATGCCTGTTGCAGATATTCAAAACGCTTATAAAAATTTTGACCAAATGAATGTTAAGCAATTTAACACTAATGGTTTATATGGCGACATAAACATAACTCGGCCTAATTCTGTAATCGCTTTTTCCATAGGTTATGATTCAGGTTTCGCGTTAAAAGTTGACGGCGTTCAAACACCTATTTTTGAAGTCAATGGAGGCATTATAGGGGCAAATATCTCCCCAGGCTATCATAATATTGAACTAACTTATTCTGCCCCTTATTATATGGCTGGAATTGCTATTAGCGCAATAACTCTTATTCTTTTGATCGGCAGCGGGCCCGTTACTAGAATTGCTAGATTTAGAAAACATCGCTAAAAATCAAAATAGCAGCACTATAAAATAACGGCACTAGAGAATAACGGCTCTAAACTAATTGAAAAACTTTGAAACTAATTGGAAAATTTAAATTCCACAACATCGTTTTCTTGCATAATATAATCTTTTCCTTCCAATCTAGCCTTCCCGGCTTCTCTAGCCTTAGCAAGTGATTTATATTCTAGCAAATCTTCAAAAGACACTATTTCAGCCTTTATAAAGCCTTTTTTGAAATCACTGTGGATAACTCCGGCAGCGTCAGGAGCTTTGGTGCCTCGGGAAATTTGCCAAGCCCTAACTTCTGTTTTGCCAGCTGTTAAAAATGTCTGTAATTGAAGTGTTTCAAAACCAATTTTTATTAATCTATCTAAACCAGGAGCATCCAATCCAGACATATCTAGCATTTCTTTAGCTTCTTCATCAGAAATTTCGGTTAAGTCTGCCTCAAATTGAATATCTAAAAACAAGGATTTTGCTGGAGTGACGATATTTGACAATTCTTTTAAAAGCTGTTTATTATTCAGGGTTTTTTCATCAACATTAAAAACAAATATAAATGGCTTAGCTGTCAAAAACTGCAAGTCTTTGATTATTTCCAAATTTAGTTTTCCGCTGTTAGCTGCCTGGGAAAGCAAAATGCCTTCTTGCAAAAGTTTTTTAGCTTGGCAAATTTCTTCATAATATTCTTTGTCAATTTTTGCACCCCTTAACTCTTTTTCAAGCCTGGCAGAAATATTCTCAATAGTTTGTAAATCAGCTAACATTAATTCGGCATTTATAATTTCAATATCTCTAACAGGGTCTATTTGACCTGACACATGAACTATGTCGCTATTGTCAAAAGCTCTAACAACTTGGCATATAGCATCTGTTTGTCTTATATTAGCTAAAAACTGATTGCCTAAACCTTCTCCTTGTGAAGCGCCTTTAACAATTCCGGCAATATCTACAAAACTAACTGTTGAATAAACTATTTTATCAGGGTTAAATATTTCCGCTAATTTAGATAAACGGCTATCTGGCAAATTAACTATGCCTACGTTTGGGTCAATTGTGGCAAAAGGATAATTTTCAGCCAAAACTTTTTGTTTTGTCAAAGCATTAAAGAGAGTGGACTTTCCAACATTAGGCAAACCAACTATTCCTATATTTAAAGACATGCCTTTTCCTTTTTAGATAATTTTTCTGGCGGTATTTTAACAACTTTATTTGAAAAAGCAGCTGGAAAAATTTTAGCAGAATTTTTTGTTCTATGAATAATTGTAGGAGTTAAAAAAACAAATATTACAACACATATACACAAAAAAATAAAGCCTGTTCCAAACTCCATATAAACATTCTAACATATAACATTCCAACATATAATATGCTAAAAAACATCTAATATGCCAAAAACATAGTGCTGTTTGAAGAATTTAATATTTGAATAATTCAACTTTCAACAGGCAATTAATAACTCTTGACTTTCAAACCTGCAAACTGCTAACATAAATATATGAAATTATTTAGAAAAGAGCTAGACCCCGCCTTAGCTATCTGGCACGGCAAAAGGTTTTTAGCCGCCTTTCTATTATCTCTAACAGTAATTAGCATTATTTTTAAAATAATCGATTCAGTGCCGCGAGGTGAAGAAGTGGTTGTGGCTGCTAAAAATATAACTGCTGGAAAAATTATAGGAGCTGACGATTTGCAAATTTTAGAAGTCAGTTCTAACACCATTATAGATCAAACCATAAAAGACCCAAATGCATTAGTAAACAATAAATCTGTTATAGATATTTATAAAGGGCAAATTTTCACCGACAATCTTTTGGCAGGCAACACAGAAAATTTGCCCGCTCCGGCTGGAAAAGTTCCTTTAGTTATAACTTTAAATGATTCATCAGCCGGCAA
Source organism: Candidatus Opitulatrix roisinitermitis (assembly GCA_031288095.1). GTDB lineage: Bacteria > Actinomycetota > Actinomycetes > Actinomycetales > Bifidobacteriaceae > Opitulatrix. Next base: position 12,802 of record JAITSB010000077.1, read on the forward strand.
AATTTTTCAAAAAGGAGATTCTATAAATATTCTGACGCTTGATTCTGAAGCTAAAAAAATCGTCTATTTAGCCCGCAATGCCCTAATTCTGTCCCCAATTAGCGAAACCAAGAATAATCAACAATTTAACGATGCCGGTCAGCAATTTAATGTTATGGTGGGAGTGACCCCTCAAGAAGCTGAAAAATTAGCTGTGACTAACGGCGTTCAGCCTTTAACAGCCTTAAAGGCATAAATAGTTTTAGGAACATAAATAATTTTGAAGCCGGAGAAATTATAACATTCCTCGGAAAAATTATAATTATTTTGCTGAAATAACAACAGCAATTTCGCCTATTTTATTTCCTTGAGCCAGCTTTGTTTTCATAATATCTAGCACTTGATCCACATTTGCTCTAATAATCTCTTCGTGCATTTTTGTCAGCTCCCGACATAAAGCAATTTGTCTGCCGGGCAAAATCTTTTTAGCAATTTCCAAAGATTTCACAATTCTATGAGGTGATTCATAAAAAACAGTGGTGACAGAACTCTTAGCAATCTCTTTATAAAAAGTCTGAACTTTTTGATTTTTTCGTGGAGCAAATCCTAAAAAAGTAAATTTATCTATTGGGAAGCCGCTATATATAAGCGCCAAAAGAAAAGCTGAAGGGCCCGGAAGAATTGTTAATTCAACATTTTTCTCAACTGCCAATCTTATTAGTTTCCAGCCAGGATCGCTAATTGCTGGCATGCCAGCATCTGAAACCACTAAAACATTTTCTTTTAGACTTGTTTTCACTAAATTTTCTTGCATTTTATCTTCATTATGTTCATAAAAACTGATAATTTTAGTATTTATCAAACTAATTTTCTGTTTTTGTAAAAATGTTCTAAATTTTCTAGTATCTTCTGCCGCAATTATTTTTGCCTGTTTTATAGCAGATATTACTCTACTACTAACATCATCTTTATTGCCGATAGGCAAACCAGCAAATATTAATGGCATAATTAAAGTATGTCAGCAAAAAAACTAAAAATATTTACGCGTCGGCGTGTTATTTTTGCAGCAAGCGGAGTTTTATTAGCGATATTAGCGGCTAGTTTTTTTTGCCTAAACCCTAATATAGACCTAAATAGTCCAGACACAATAAACCAAGAAAATAAGGAGACTAATGTGTTAGATATAAAAACTGATTCACAAAATGCAAGAAGCTATTCTCTAGACGGCTGGGATGATAAAAATTTTGCTAATAAAGAAATAATAGGTTTTATAGGAGACTCAATAACTTTTGGGGATCCGTTCCCTCATTCAAATGCTGTGCAATCTATGATTAAAACCCTAGGCAATAAGTATTTATATATCAACGACGGCATCAACGGACAAACAACTGATTCATATAAGAACGTCTTTTTGCCTTTAGCTTTAAATAATTTTCAAGCATTTAAAATTAAAAATGTCTGCATTATGCTAGGAACTAATGACGCCAGAGAAGAAATTCAAACAGCACCAGAACAGTATAAACAAAATCTGCGCTATATTATAAACAAATTAAAAAATATTGGTGTGGAAAAAATAGTTCTAAATGCACCGCCTAATTTTGAAACTATTCCTGGTTCTTGGACTCAAAATTCGCGCAAATTAATTCAAAGTTATGCTGATGTTTTAGACAAAATAGCTGATAAGAAGGAAGTTTTTATAGGCGATAAACAAGCCTGGAAGACCTTCACAAACAATCCTAAATTACTTTATGACGGTTTACATCCTTCTCAAGAAGGCTACAAAATTTTAGGCGAACTTTGGGCCAGCGCCTGGAAAAAAGCTGTTCTATAAGTTATTTCTCTTCTATAAGTCTTTATTTCTATTCTATAAGGCTTTATTTTTGCAAAAAAGACTAAACTGCTTCTATTTCAAAAATCAAAGCAACTTGTTTTTTGGGATCTAAAATAAATTTAGTTTTTGGCGAATATATTAATTCTTCACCAGTTAATAAATCGCGCGTCTTTTGTGATTCAACATTTTTAAAATCGTCAAAGCCTCTTTTTGAAATTTTGAACTGAAACTTATTAGTTTTTTGGTAATTTAAATTAACAGCCGTTATCAAACATTTAGCTTTTTTGGTGTCAGTAAATTCTCCTTTTATAAAACGGGCGAAAACTAAAACATCTTTATTTTTGGCTGATAAAACCACGACTGAATGAAACGCTCTAAAATAACTCAATTTTCTAATATCGTTTAATTTTTTAAAAAGACTTTGCAAACCTTGTTTATCAGCTTTTTGCCAATCTCTAACTTTATATTCGTATTTTTCATTATTTGCTAATTCAGTGCCTGATTTATTTATGTCAGTTTCCACAAATTCATACCCTCCATAAATGCCCCATGATAAAGACCCCATAGCGGCCAAAATAGCCCTAATTCTATGAGCCGGCAATCCTCCTTTCACTAAATATTTAGTCATAATATCAGGCGTTGTGGGCCAAAATGTCGGTTTTAGAGAAAATCCGTCTTTGCCAGCTGTCTGCATTATATAATCAGACAACTCGTCTTTGGTGTTTTTCCAAGGAAAATAGCAATGAGACAGATGAAAGCCAACACCCGCGTGAGCTTTCATAATAGGATATTTTGTGAAAGCCTCAGCTAAAAACAAAATATTAGGATTCCACTGATTAATCTTTTTTAAAATATACTCCCAAGCCCAAAGAGGTTTTGTGTGTGGATTATCAACTCGAAAAAAATTTATGCCTTGTTTATGCCAGTATTTAATTATATTTATAATTTCCAAACATAAACTGTCTGGGGCGTTTTTAAAAGACAAAGGATAAATATCTTGATATTTTTTAGGCGGATTTTCAGCATAAGCAATTGTGCCATCTTGCCTAATATTAAACCATTCCGGATGAGTTTTCAGCCATGGATGATCAGGCGAACACTGCAAAGCTAAATCTATTGAAATCTCAATATTGTAGTTCTTAGCAGATTTAATAAGCTTTTTAAAATCTTGCAAAGTACCTAAATCTTTATTTATATCATAGTGGCCTTTGCCATTATAGCCAATAGCCCAAGGAGACCCTGGATCATCTTTAGAAGCTGCCAAAGAGTTATCTTTGCCTTTTCTTTTAGTTACTCCTATGGGGTTAATAGGTCCTAAATATAAAACACTAAATCCCATATCTTTTATATGGGGCAAAAGTTTTGCCACATCCGCAAATGTGCCAGATTGCCAATGACCAATCTTATTTTTATGAGCTCCAACAGAACGAGGAAATAGTTGATACCATTCAGATGATAATTGAGCATTAGCATAAATAAAATATGTGTCTGAATAAACTATATTTACGCTTTCATCTGCCACTTTATAGGCATTTGTATACTCAGCCTTTATATAAAATGACCATTTGCCAACTAAATCTAGCGAAATAAAACAGCCATATCTAGCCCTGCCAGAATTCAATAATTCAAGATTTTTAGCAAAACTATAACCAGACTCATTTTCAAAAATAACCGTTGAGCGTATAGGCTCTCTACCTTCTTGAAAAATTGAAGCACTAACCTCAAAAATCTCGTCGACAGCCACCTTCACTTTAACATAATCATTAATATAAGGATGAACAGACCGAATAATTATCTTTTTACTCCACAAATTATTTTTAGTGATAAATTTATCTACTTTTGATGTGGATTGATTAGCCATATTTTAACTATATCATTTTGAAATTAATTTAAATAAAAACAATGTATAATTTAATGTATAAGCAAAATAGAAAAATAAAAATATGACAAAAAATAGTTTCAAAAAAAATGATTATTTAACTTTGATAATTATTCAACTTTTAGGTCTATTTTTTATTTTTGGCTCTTATTTATTTTTTGAAAACTCTTTTCAATATTTCTCCGGCTTGCCAGATCAAATTTATCAACATGCTCCACTAATTGAAAATTTGCGAAAAACTTTTTATGTTAGCCACGAACTAATACCTCAATTTATGCCTAATTTAGGCGGCGGGCAAAACGCTTTTAATTATACCTATCACGGCTTGCTTAACCCAATTATTTTGCCTTTTTATTTTATGCCTTGGCTTTCAGGTTATAGTTATTTAATCCTAATTATAACAATTATTATTCTACTAACTGCGGGATTAATTTTCTATTGGCTAAGACAAAGATTTGCTCTCTATTTCGCGAGCATCGGAACTTTATCATGCCTTTTTGCAGGAGGACTTTATCATATCGGATATTCTCAATATATGTTTATTACATATATGCCCTGGTTGATTATTGCTTTAATTAACGTTGACCGACTAATTAACAAAAACAAATATTTAGGGTTGATAATAAGTATTTCCCTTTTAGGTTTAACTAATTTTGTGGCCCTCCTCCCATGTTTTATTGTAATAATTCTATATGCAATATTTGTGATTTTAGAAAAAAATAGCAATCTAAAAAAGGCTTGGAAAAATATCTGCCGAGTGCTAATTTGCCAAATTGCTAGTGTTTTTCTAATAAGTTTTGTTCTTTTGCCAAGCGCCGGACAAGTTTTAACAAATCGCATAAATAGCAGATCTTCTTTTAGTCTGTTTGATCTATTTTACCCATCTATTTATTTTTTTCCTTCAATAAAAAATTTAAATTTACAACGTGATATTTCCAGTCCTTTTTCATTAGGAATATCTATTTTTGGTTTGCTTTTTGTTATTTTGCTCTTATTCTGCAAAGACAGAAAATGGCAGATTTTATCAGGTGTTTTTGTGACAATCTGCCTATTTCCTATATGCGTTTACATCCTTAATGCATTTAATTATATAGACGACAAAGTTTTAATTGCTTTTACACCAATTTTTGGTTTGCTAATTACTCAGTCTTTTTATTTTATAAACCAATCCCTTTTAAATATAAAGAATTTTCCAATAAATAAAAAAAGTTTATTAGCCTTTTTGTCAATTTTTGCAATCTTATCAATATCTATCCCCACAATACAAAATACTATTTATAATAGAGCAAACAGCTCAAATAATTCTAACATGCCCCAAACGCCAGCCATGAATAAATTCAGCTCTAAACAGTATGTTAATTTCACCGCAGGTCTAAAAAACGCTGTCTGGCAAAAATTGCAAATAAATAAATCTATTTATCGTTCAATGGTTTCCCCTATGGCAAATTTTTGTCAATATCCTTCAATAGACAAAGTTCTGTCTGAGAATTATTTCACCGACTCTATATATACCTCGTCAAATAATTCAGCCTATCAAAATTATCATACAAATATGCTTTGGCAGCCTCCAGCATGCACAAATATTTATTGGTCAGTCACAAATAATAGTTCCGTTTTTGGCAGAACGCTAATGGCCGAAAAATATTTATTTCTAGAATTAAATAATATTTCCACTTCCCTAGCAGGCTATCAAAACACTAGTCCTTATATTTGGGAAAATAATAACACTTTTTCTATTGGGTATGCCAGCAATAATTTATTTTCTAATATAGATAATATGACTGACATCCAGCAAAAAGCTGCTCTTATACAAGGAATTTCCCTAAATAAAAACACGGCGGAAAACCAAAAACCAAATACTCAAAATATTGAGCAATTAGATTTATCAAATATTTTTGCCCAACAGCAAAAAGGTTTATCTGTTTTCAAACTATCAAATCCTTTAACAGAAACTTATAAATTGCCCAAAACGCTTCACAACAAATTATTGTTTCTGAAAATAAAATTATCCGACTCTCTCCTAAATGAAAAAAGCGCCAACAATATTCTAAATATAAATAACGTTCAAACTAATTTCATAAAAAATCCTCAATATAATTCATCCAGCACAGAACTCAAATTTATTATAGATCCAGACACAAACAATAAAATAGAAAACCTAAAAATTTCTCTTTCAGCTGGAACATGGCCAATAGATTCAATTCAAGCTTTCACTATGCCTATATCAGATATACAAAATGCACCTAAACAATTTGACCAAATGAATGTCACCAAGTTTAATACCCAAGGCTTATTTGGCAATATAAATATAACACGGCCCGATTCTGTTATTGCTTTTTCGCTCGGCTATGATCCAGGATTTAGTCTAAAAATTGACGGACAAAATACTCCTATTTTTGAAGCTAATAACGGAATAATTGGCGGATTTATAAAACCAGGATTTCACAATATAGAACTAACCTATTCAGCCCCTTATTATAATACCGGAATTGTTTTTAGTTCAATAACCCTTATGTTGATAATTGGCTGCACAATTTTGCCAAAAACAAAACTAGCAAATAAACTGAAAAAATGACTTATAATTAATGTATGGCTAAAAAATTCACTAAAACTGATTGGCTGGTCCTAATATCAGTTGAATTAATATTTGTCATTTTTTTTGTAGGCGTTTTTATATATAATGAATTAAATTTTTCCTATATGACGCAGTCGTCTGATTTCATTTATCAGCATATTCCTCTTATAGAAGATTTGAGAAAAACTTTTTGGCAATCACATGAACTTATTCCTCAATTCATTCCTAATTTAGGCGGCGGACAAAACGCTTTTAATTATACCTATCACGGACTATTTAATCCATTAATTATTCCTTTTTATTTTTTGCCATTTCTTAGCGGCTATTATTATTTAATTCTAATTATGTCTTTAACTATTTTAGCCACTGGCGGCTTAGTTTATTATTGGCTAAGACAGCGCTTTTCATGCGGTTTTGCAGCCTGTGCTTCTGCCACAATATTATTTGCCACTTGTCTATGTTATCAAGCCTGTGCTAATTATATGTTTATTTCATATATGCCTTGGTTGATTGCTGCTTTAATTAGCGTTGACCGAATAATATATAAAAAGAAATTTCTATTATTTATTATTAGCATCGCTTTAATAAGTTTAACTAGTTTTGTTTATATATTTAGCTGTCTCATAATTATAGGTTTATACACCATATTTGTTTATTTGGAAAAAACCCAAAAAGCCGAAAAAGTCAAATCTCATATTAAACACTTCTTTATTTTAGCTGGGAAAATTGCTATTTATGCCTTATTAGGCTTAGGGCTTAGCTGCTTGGTTTTTCTGCCGACTGTGAATGTAGTTTTAACAAATAGAGTCCAAACTAGCGTGAAATATAACATATTTGATTTATTATATCCTTCTTTATATTTTTTTCCATCCACAAAAAATTTATACTTGCCAAGATATATTGATTCAGCAACCTCTTTAGGAGTTAGCGCTATATGTCTAATTTTTGTCAGTCTATTATTGTTTTCAAAAAGCAGAAAATATATATTTCTCGCAGCATCATTTTTGATTATTTGCATATTTCCAATATTTTCTTATATATTAGGCATGGGCTTATATGCAGCTGAAAAATTTCTTATACCTTTTCTGCCTATTTTTGCCCTTCTATTTGCTGCTGCTCTAAAATTTATTCACTCAGCAATTTATTCTTCACCTGTTAGTGAAAAAAAACAACAACTCTACAAAAAAAGTTTTTTTGTTTTCACCGCATCCTTTTTATGCCTAACTACTATTATTCCAACAGTTCGCAATTTTATATCTAACCACCCATCAGCTGACATCTATATGTCAAAACAATTTACCACTTTTTCAAAAAACTTTCAAAATTCTATTCAAGAAACCTTAGAAAGCAATAATCCTATATATCGCTCGACTGTTTCAACCACTCCCCGCCGGTCTATGGAATGCCAATATCATTCTATTAACAAAGTTTTGTCAGACAATTATTTCACAGACTCAATATATACCTCCTCCAATGATCCTTCGTATCAAAACTACCATACAAATATGCTCTGGCAGCCTCCTTTATGTTCAGCAATATTTTGGGGAATTACAAATAACAATTCTCTTTATGCTAGAACACTTATGGCGGAAAAATATTTATTTTTAGAAACAAGCGATACTTCCGCACCAACACTTGGATATCAAAATACTAATCCTTATGTTTGGGAAAATGATAATGTTTTTTCTATTGGCTATGCTGGCAATAATTTATTTTCTAATATAAATAATATGACAGATATTCAGCAAAAAGCTTCTCTTATACAAGGAATTGCTCTAAATAAAGATTCCACAAATGAAGATTCCATAGGCGAAAATTCCCAAGATAAGAGTGCCGAAAAACTTCAAGAACCAAACATTCAAAATATTGAACAATTAGATTTATCAGATATTTTTGCTAAACAGCAAAAAGGTTTATCTAGTTTTAAAATAGATGCTAATCAAAATATAAATTATAAACTTCCTAAAACTATCCATAATCGTCTTTTATTTATAAAAATAAAACTAAACGATAAAATATTAGATAGCAAACAAAAAGGCGACGCGGTTAATGCATTAACTATAAACGGCAATAGAAACAGCCTGGCCGGCGGGACTAACACATATAATTCTTTAGACACAAATCTTAGATATATTATTCAACCTGATAAAAACCAAAATATAGAAAATCTGGACATAAAAAATCTGGACATAAATATATCAAACGGCACTTGGCCAATAGAGTCAATTCAGGCTTTCACTATGCCGATATCAGATATACAAAATGCGCCCAAGCAATTTGATCAAATGAATGTCACCAAATTTGACACCCAAGGCTTATTTGGCAATATAAATATAACACGGCCCGATTCAGTTATTGCTTTTTCGCTCGGCTATGATCCTGGATTTAGTCTAAAAATTGACGGACAGAATACTCCAATTTTTGAAGTTAATGGCGGAATTATTGGCAGTTTTATAAATCCTGGATTCCATAATATAGAACTAACCTATTCAGCTCCTTATTATAATGCAGGTTTAACAGTTAGTTCAATTACTCTTATGTTGGTAATTGGATCTGTTATAATTCCTAAAACAAATCTCTATAAAAAATTCATTAACTAAATAATGCTAGAAATTACTGCTTTTTGCTTTACATCTATATATATAGTTCTAGAACTTTTCCAAAAAAAATTTATGTGGATTATAGGGATTTTTAGCGCTTTATTTTATATACTAACTTTTTACTATTCAAAAATCTATGCTGATATGGGATTCAATATATATTATTTAATTATGTCTTTTTACGGCTTAATTCTTTGGATGAATGAAAGCAAAAACTTCAAACAAAAATCTAAAATAATTTATTATAGAACACTAAACAAATTAACAATTCTTTATTTATTATTAGCAGAAATAATAATATTTTTATCATTATGGCTGATTTTATCTCACCTAACGGACTCGCCTATTCCAGCAGCTGATGCCTTGCTGACTTCGCTAAATATAATAGGAACATTTATGTTAACTAAAAGATATTTATTTCAATGGCATATTTGGATAATTGTCAATATATTGTCAATATTTATCTTTTTTAATAGAGCTTTATTTTTAACCAGTGTGCTATATGCCATTTACACAATAACCGCCTTTATAGGATTTCTAAAATGGAAAAATCACGGACAAAAAATAAGTTAATTCTTTTCGGAAGATTCCACCCTCTAACTGCTTCTCAGCTGAAAAAACTGCTTAACTATGTAAATAAACCAGCTGAAAAAATCACTATTGTGATTCTCAAAAGCAAAAATGATTTAATTTCAAGCAAAATAAGATATCAGTGGATTTTTGCTAGTCTAAAAGATTTCATTAAATCAAATATTGCTAATATAGAAATAAAAACTGTTGAAAAAAGTCAGTTTAGCGCAAGAATTTCAAAAAAGCCTGCTGTTCTGAAAAAAGATTCAAAAATTGAATATATAGATTTTGACAAATATTCAGATTTTGGCAAATATTCAAACCTGAACGAAAAATCTTTTTTTAAAAATCCTTTACACCACTATGATTTTTTGCCAAATATAGTTAAACCTTTTTTTAACAAAAAAGTGTTAATAATAGGAACTGAATCAACTGGCAAATCAACTTTAGCTATTGCTTTAGCAAAATATTTCAACACTCAATACATTCCAGAAATCGGCAGAGATATTTCACAAAGAGCGGGCGACACTCTTCAAATGACCGACAATGACTATATTGAAATCTTTTTACGACATACTTTAGAAATGATAAAAAGAAATAGAATTGCTAATAAAATTCTTTTTTGTGACACTGATTGCATAGATACACTTTTTTGGTATGAAGCGACATTTCCTAAACCAAATAAAACTATTTACAATTTAGCTTATAGCGTTCGCTCAGAATATGACGCCATAATATATTTACACCCAGTTAACAAATGGGTAGCTGACGGAACACGTCAATTTTATAAAGAAAGAAATAAACACAATATTAAACTATTGCAAATGATAAAAGCAGCCTATCCGGATAGTTCATTATATGAATTAAAAGGCAGTTTTGAACAAAACTATAAAGATAGTTTAAAAATTGCTGAAAATCTATTCAAATAAATCAGGCCGATATTTCTTAGTTCTGCTTTGCGAATCAACCAGTCTAAAATCGTCAATTTTTTTATGATTTCCGCCGAGCAAAACTTCTGGAACTTTTAGGTTTTTCCAAATCTTAGGCCGAGTATAAGAATTGTGTTCTAAAAGACCGTCACAAAAAGATTCTATAACTAATGAATCGCTATTGCCTAAAACGCCGGGCAATAACCTAATAGAAGTTTCTAAAATAACTTGAGTGGCCACATCAGAACCAAATAAAATATAATCTCCAATAGAATATTGCAAAACAGCAACTCCTTTATCTATATAATAATCAACAATTCTTTCATCATAACCTTCAAAGCGAGAATTTAGAAATACTAAATGTTTAGCCGAAGCTATTTTTTTAGCCTCCGTTTGATCATATATATAGCCTCTAGCTGTTGGAATAATTAATATAGAGGATTCTTCTAAAACGCTGTCAATGGCGTTTTTGGCCACTTCTGGCATCAGAACCATGCCTGAACCTCCTCCGTATGGTGAATCGTCAATTGACTTATGAATTCCTATTCCAAAATCATAAAGATTTATAATATTTATATTCACCAAATTATTCTCTTGAGCCTTGCCTATTAACGACAGATTTAATGACTTATAGAAATCAGGCAAAGCTGTTATAATATCTATTTTCATAATTTATCTATTCCTTCTGGCATATTAACAATTATATATTTTTCAGACAAATTTATAACAGGCACAAGTTTTTTAGCAAATGGTAAAATAATTTTTGAAAAAATTATTTTATGTTGAGGTCCAGATATATCTATTTCTTCAACATTGCCCAATTTGTCTCCTGCTTGATTATATATTGAAAAACCTAAAAGTTCATCAACATAAAATTCGTCAATTTCTTTTGCATTATCTATTTTCACAAACACCTCCTGTTTTATTAATTTTTTAGTTTGTTCAATTCTATCTATATCAGCAAATTTAACTAAAATTTTATTTTGTCCAATAGTGGATTTTTCTATTGTAAAATTTCCTAAACTTTTCACATACAAAACGCCGTTTTTGCCAAATCTTTTATATGAATCATCGGTGGTGGGTTTGACGACCACAAAACCTTTTAACCCATGAGATTTAGTTATATAGCCAACTCTATATTTTTTTTGCAGGTTTAGCCTCTTGTCTAATTCTATTTTTCAATTATTCAAATATATAATATATTTTAGCAAATTTTTCAATTAGACGTCTTCTTTAATTTTCGCCAAATTTATACGAACAGTCGATGGATTATCTGATAAAGAAGCACCTAAAACTCTCAAAGCTTTTATAACTTTGCCATTTCGCCCTATAAGCTGACCATATTCATCAGGATTAACAGCTATAGTATAAATTTTTAATTTGCCGAATTCTCGTAGATTGACATTTACATCTTCTGGTGTGTTAACTAGTGATTTAGCAATATTTGTTAAAGCGTCTGTTATCATATTATTTCCCTTCTTGGCTTTCTTCTGTTTGGCTATCTACACTATTATCAGATTTGTCAACCGAATCATTAGCTGGGGCTGGGGCTTCGGCAGCTGGTGTTTCGGCTTCGGCTGGGGCTTCCGCGGCTGGTGTTTCGGCTGGAGTTTCGGCAGAAGCTTCAGCAGAATTCTCGGCTGGTGTTTCGGCTTCGGCTGGGGCTTCCGCGGCTGGTGTTTCGGCTGGTGTTTCGGCTGGGGCTTCCGCGGCTGGTGTTTCGGCTGGAGTTTCGGCTGGGGCCTTAGCCTCTTGCTGAATTTTGGCCTCAACTTCGGCTTTCTTTTTAGCTGCTTCATGTTTCATTTTTTCGGCCTCATCATTAATTTGAGCAATTTTTGCTTCAATATCAACAGATTTCTGAAATCCTTTAACAGATGATTTAGCTGATTTATCTCCTCTAAATTTCTGGTAATCACCAGTCAATTCAAAAATTTTACGAACTGCTAAAGATGTTTGAGCGCCCACTGATAACCAATATATAGCCCTTTGACTATCGACTGAAATGTATGACGGTTTTTGCATAGGATGGTATTTGCCGATTTCTTCAATAACTCTGCCGTCTCTTTTGTTGCGAGAATCAGTCACAATTATTCTATAAAAAGGCGCCTTTTTTTTGCCGATTCTTTTTAATCTAATCTTAGTTACCATATATTTAGTCTATCACGATTTAATTATAAAGAAAATAATAGTGTCACCATAAGCTGACTGATAAACTCGCGAAAAATTGTTTAATTCTAAAAAATTATTTAAAACATTAGAATAGGCTTCCTGACTCTGTAATCTGGCCTCCAAAATTATTAATTTAGTTTCTGTCAAATTTTGCAATACAGCAATTAATTCATTAGGGGGTGTATTATAAGGCGGGTCTAAAAAAACAACCGCCTTTGACGATTTTTCATTATTTATTTTTATTTTTTTGGCATTTTTAGAATAAATAACTGCTTCAGAAATTTCATTAGAATCTATAAATTGCCGCAAGCGTCTAACTGTTTGTCTATTTTGATCATTTAAATAAATTTTTTGACAGCCTCTAGAAAGTGCTTCAAAAGCCAAAGCGCCTGTGCCAGCATACAAATCATAAACCACACACTGACTAATGTCTAAATAGTTTTCTAATTTGGAAAAAATTGCTTGCAAAACTTTATTAGTTGTCGGCCTGGTGTTTGAACACGGACGAGGCAAAACTAATCCTTTATATTTTCCCGAAATTATTTTCATAATTTTGCTACTCTATAATTTGCACACTTTTGCACTATTACACACACTTTTGCATTCATATTCCTAATTCAATATTTAATATTCCTTTAATATTTAATATTCCACAGCGTGTAAAAAAAGACCTTTTGCCGGCGCCGGACCTAAAGAAGCTTTTCTTTTTTTAGCCAGCAAAGATTCTAAAAGCCAATGCGGCTGACGTTAGCCTTTTCCAATTAGTAAACAAGCACCGACTAAACATCTAACCATATTATGAGCAAAAGCATTGGCTTTTATAGTCGCCTCTATAAGAGATGTTTTTTTATTGTATTCAAATTGAAAAAAATGCAAATCTCTAATAGTGGTTTGTTTTAAACGGGGCTTAATAAAAGAAATAAAATCATGCTGACCAATAAGCGGCTGAACAGATTCATTCATAAAATCTATTTTTAGCTCCTCGTTCACCCAAAGACAATACCGCGAATACATAGCTTGACGTTCAGCAATATTATTAGAAATATAGTATTTATAAGTCCTTGAAATTGCTGATTTTCTGGCGTCAAAATTAAAATCCACCAGACTAATTTTTTTTATAACTATATCATCTGGCAATAAACAATTTAGTTTATATCTAAGTATAAAAAGCAAAGACATTTGCTGATTATTCTGGACTTTTCTATCATTCTCAACAAAATTGTTGTCAGCAAAATAATTCTCAGAAAAACTGCGTCCAACAATTTTTCTAATATTTTGAACATCTAAATCTAAATGAATCACTTGTTCAAAAGCATGCACACCTGTGTCAGTCCTGCCAGCACAAAATATTTTAATATAACTGCCAGCAATTTTTGCTAAAACATCTTCAATAGTTTGTTGAATAGTAGGCAAATTCTGCGAAATTTGTGATTCCCAACCGTGATAAGCCCCTCCGTCATAAGATAAGTCAGCTCTTAGGCGTATTTTAGCTGCTATATCTTTAATTTCAGCCTTTTTGAGAATTTTCAGCCTTTTTGAGAATTTTTGCGATGAATAATTGGCTTAGCTTTTTTCTTTGTGTCAGTTTTTATGCGTTTTTTATTTTCTGAATCTTTTTTTGTGAAAGGAATAAATTTATTTGCGCTAGCGTCTTTAGCCTGGCTGCCGGAGTCGCTAACCGCTTTGTCATTAGAGGCTTTGGCATTAACGGCTTTGTCATTAAAGGTTTTGTCATTAGAGGCTTTGTCATTAGAAGCATTAGCAGCTTGACCATCAGCAGCCTGATTATCCGGAGCCTGATTGTCTAAAGCTGCTTCTTTAACTTTTTTAGTTTTATCAACCAATTCAATAATAGCCATTGGCGCATTGTCGCCTTTGCGAGGCATAGTTTTTATAATCCGAGTATAACCGCCTTTTCTATCAACAAATAAAGGCGCTAATTCAGTGAAAAGAATATGAACAACTGATTTATCTTTAATATGGCGCAAAACGCGGCGTCTAGCTGCTAAATCTCCTCTTTTAGCAAAGGTTATAAGTCTTTCAGAATAAGGTCTAAGACGTTTAGCTTTAGCTAATGTGGTAGTTATTTGCTGTTCGGTGAATAAGGCCGTAGCTAAATTAGACAAAATTAATCTTTCATGCGCTGGTGAGCCTCCTAAACGAGGGCCTCTAGCTGGCTTAGGCATTTAAAATCTCCTTAATTTCTAACTTTATATTATAATTAATCTCTAAGTGATAATCCAGCAGACTGCAAAATAGCTTCTAATTCGTCAACTGATTTTTCACCAAAATTTCTTATTTGAGAAATTTCCTTTTTGCTTTTAGAAACTAATTCGGCCACTGTGTTAATACCTGTTCTAGTGAGGGCATTAACAGTTCTTTGAGATAAATCTAATGAACGTATACTGGTGGAATCACTTTCATTTAATTCCTGAACGTCGCCGTTTTCCTCTATATTATCTATTTCTATACCTTCTGAATCAGGCGATATATCTTTAACTAAACCAAACAATTCCACAAGTGTCGAGCCGGCTGATGCTATTGCGTCAGCTGGTGAAATAGAATTTTTAGTTTCCACATCAACTATTAACTTATCAAAATCTGTCCTTTGTTCAACACGGGTGGCCTCAACTGAATATCTAACTTTTAAAACTGGCGAATAAATTGAATCCACCGGAATTCTGCCCGCTTCTTCGTCGCCTTTTTTATTCAAAATTGAACTAACATAGCCGCGACCTCTTTCAACAATTAGGGAAGCTGAAATGCTAGCACCTTTGTCAAGAGTGGCAATATATAAATCTTTATTATGAACATCTATGCCTGTGGGAGTTTTTATATCTTTGGCTGACAATTTACCAGGCCCGGATTTTTTTAGAGTTATTTCAACAGGCTCATCAAAAGTGGAAGAAACGACCAAATTTTTTAAATTCAAAATAATTTCCACGACATCTTCTTTAACGCCTTTGATAGTTGAAAATTCGTGAGTCACACCAGCAAATTTAACCGAAGTTATAGCTGCTCCGGGGATTGAAGATAACAAAGTTCTTCTAAGCGAGTTTCCTAAAGTATAACCAAAACCTGGTTCTAGGGGCGTAAAATAGAATTTAGATCTGTTATCAGCCACCTTTTCCTCTTTTATAGTCGGTTTTTGAGCAATTAACATAATTTACCTTTCTTGTTATTATTTATTTTATAATCTTCTTCTTTTAGGCGGACGACACCCATTATGAGCTTGTGGCGTTACATCTCTTATAAAACCTACTTCTAAACCTGCTGAAGATAATGAACGAATAGCTGTTTCACGGCCAGATCCAGGACCTTTCACGAAAACATCAACTTTTTTCACACCGTGTTCTTGAGCTTTTTTGGCAGCCTCTTGACTAGCCATTCCTGCAGCATAAGGAGTGGATTTTCTTGAACCTTTAAATCCTATATTTCCGGCTGATGCCCAAGCTAAAACTTTGCCTTGTAAATCAGTGATAGTCACAATGGTGTTATTAAATGTTGACTTAATATGAGCCTGCGCTAGTGGCACATTCTTTTTTACTTTCTTTTTACCTCTTGGTGCTGCCATAATCTGCTATCTTGCTTTCTCCTATTTTTCTACTTTCTTTTTGCCAGCCACTGTTTTTCTAGGACCTTTCCAAGTTCTGGCATTAGTTTTAGTCTTTTGACCGCGAACCGGAAGACCGCGTCTATGTCTTAAGCCTTGATATGAACCGATTTCAATTTTGCGTCTAATATTAGACTTTACATCACGGCGTAAATCTCCTTCTAATTTATAATTTTCTTCTAAATAATCGCGCAATTTTATTAAATTATCTTCTGTTAAATCTTTAACTCTAATATCTGGATTAACACCTGTGGCTTTAAGAGCTTGTCTACTATGCGAAATTCCAACGCCAAAAATATAAGTCAAAGCTGCTTCCACTCTTTTTTCTTTTGGCAAATCTACTCCTACTAAACGAGCCATATATCCCTTCCTATTTATCCTTGTCTTTGTTTATGGCGCGGATTTGTGCAAATTATTCTAACACGCGAATTTCTGCGAATCACTTTACAATGTTCACATATTTTCTTAACGCTAGGTTTTACTTTCACAAAACACTCCTTATAAATTTATCATTCAAATAAAAATAATTTACAAATACTATTTATATCTATACACTATTCGGCCTTTTTCCAAATCATAAGGCGTCATTTCCACAATCACCTTATCACCTGGTATTATTCGTATATAGTGCTGCCTCATTTTGCCAGAAATATGAGCAACAATTATATGATCATTCTCCAATTTCACTTTAAACATAACATTTGGCATAGCCTCCAAAACTTCACCCTCTACCTCAATTACGCCCGCTTTCGCCATAAATTTAAATACCCCTACTCTTGGATTTTTCTAAAACTCGTTAATTTCTGACACTAAAAATAGTTTACAGGACAATTAGCAAAAAAACAAAATTTTTCAAAAAACAAAAAATCAGTTTCTAGCAAGCAGTTTTTTTGCAATAAAATTAGCAAACTGCTGAATAAACTGAACTATTACTAAAATAATTGCCACCGAAATCCAGGTTATTAAAGGATTGAATTTATTATAACCATATTGAATAGCAAAATCTCCTAATCCGCCGCCGCCAATTGTTCCCGCCATGGCCGACATATCCATAATGCCTATAAAAATGAAGGCATAACCTAAAACTAGCGGCGGCAGGACTTCAGGAATCACAACTTCAAAAAGAGTTTTTAGGCGTGAAGCTCCCATCGCAAAAGAGGCTTCAATAACTCCATAATCCACATTTATTAAAGATTGTTCAACAATTCTAGATGTGGCCATAGTGCAAAAAATAACCATAGGAAAAATAGCAGCATTTGTTCCAAGCGAAGTTCCCACTATTGCTATTGTGGCTGGCTGAACAGCTGACAAAAAGATAATAAAAGGTATAGGTCTAATTAAATTGACAATAAATTCTAAAATTTTATAAACCACAGGCTGAGAAAAAAGCGAACCTTTGCGAGTGGACCATAAAACACAGCCTAAAAACATGCCACACAAACCGCCTAGACCTAAAGTTATAGAAACCATATATAATGTTTCACTAATGGCTTTAAAAAGCGCCGGGGTTATAATATCCCAATTAGTTTTTGCTTGCCAAAATATATTAAACATCTATTGTTTTTGTCCCTTCCAAAATTCTAAAAGTGGAAACCAATGATTTTGCCGCCTGGCTTTTAGGATCAGAAAAAATCTTTTTAAAAGTTTCTATTTCTTGAATTTGCCCTTCACTCATAACAGCCACTCTTTGACATATTAAACGAACAATGCTAATTGTGTGAGTTATTAAAATAATTGTTAATCCAAGTTCACGATTTATTTTTTTTAGCAATCTTAAAATTTCTACAGTGGTCTCTGGGTCCAAAGCGCTGGTGGCTTCATCCGCTAAAAGAACTTTGGGGTTAAGGGCTAACGCTCTAGCTATTCCCACACGCTGCTTTTGCCCGCCGGACAAAGAGTTAGGATGAAAATTTGCATATTTTTCTAATCCAACATATTCTAATAATTTGCTGACTACTAGCCTCCTGTTGTCAGGCGACATCTTGACTCCATTAACTGAAATTTTCAAAGGATATTCAACATTTTTATAAACAGTTTTAGAATTAAATAAATTAAAATGCTGAAATATAAATCCTATATTGCGGCGAACATTTTTCAGTCCTTTATAATTTAAATTTGTTATATTATGACCATCAACTAGAATTTTGCCTGAATCGGCTTTTTCCAAACCGTTAATTAACCTTATAAGAGTGGATTTGCCGGCGCCTGAACGCCCAACAATTCCGAAAATTTCGCCTTGCTTAACTGAAAATGTGGCGTTTTTGACAGCTAAATGTTTGCTGTTTTTTGTTTTGAATTCTTTATTAACATTTTTGAATTCAACAATGTTATTCTTGGGCTTTTTCATCTTGGAGCGTTGCCAAAATAGACTGAAGTTTTTCGGCAGTATAATCTTTTGCCACAATTTGGGCGGTTCCTGCACTATTTTCCAAAATAGCGTTTAAAAAGGGAGAAGAATTATTAGCCCAATTTACCACTTTATTGACCAAGGGATCATTGGCATAAAGCTTTTTCACAGCCCAAACATTTATAAATCTTTGAGCAAATTCGTCGTCAGCTTTTTCTTTTAAGATAGCATCCTTAGGCTCTAAATTCGCATCTTTTATATAATCATTATTTATAACAGCGGCGCTAACCGATTTATCAGACAAAGAATGAGCAGCCTGATTTGCTTGAACTGACCTGACTTTAACTTTTGAACTTTCTAAAATATTATTAGGCGTCAAAATAGATTTACCACTATTACTCACTTTCACCAAGCCGGCAGCCACCAAAAGATGAATAGCTCTTGACTGATTTGTGTCATCGTTTGGAATGACCACAGTCGCACCCTCTTTTATATCATCCAAAGATTGAATTGAGGCTGCTTTATTAGGATATAAACCGATTGGAAAAATAGCTGTGGCGCCAAGAGGTATCAAATTATCACCAGTTTCATAATTATAACTGGCTAAATAGTCTAAATGCTGAAATTCGTTCATATCTAATTCTTGTCGAGATAAAGCGGGGTTTTCCGAAGTATAATCAGAAAAATTAATTATCTGAACTGCTAAGCCTTCTTGCAAAAGCCCGTCTTGGAGAATTTTCCATTGCGAATCAGTCGATTTAACAACCCCAATTTTAATTGGGTTATTTAAGTCGCCGCGCGGAATAGGATTGTCAGAACAGCCTGTTAAACTAGCCGCTGAGACTAACGCCAAAGCTAAAATGACTGACAAAAAACCTTTTTTGAACATTTGCATATTACTAGATTAACAAATAAATTCTTTCAGCCAAATATTTTCACAACTTTTTAGCGCTGCAATTTTTTAGTTTCCTATATAGTAAATGGCTTTATCGGGCGCTGTTTGACCAATTAATTTTGGCTGATTTTTCTCCACCCAAGCATAAAAAGCAGTTAATTTTATTTGAGCATCCTGACCGTCAGAAAAAGCAATATTTATATCTTGGGCGGCTTCATTTACAACATCTTTGCCATAAACAGCATAACGCTCCATAGACGACTGAAAAGACTGAGGGTTAGATTTGAATTTTTGAATTGAGTCTTTATGATCTTGCAAAAACTGTTTAACACTGCCAGGATATTCGTTTATGAAATTTTGGCTAGCGATTGTGACACCTGTTATAATATTCACACCAGTGAATTGAGAAAATTCTTGACCAATATTTATAAGTTTTGCAGCCTGCCCCAACTGTTTTACAGCGCTGGCAGCATATGGTTCAGGCAAAAGAGCTGTGATTTTGCGGTTTGCCAACTGTTTTTGAATACAAGTGGCCGGAGATGATTGCCAGTCAATTTTTTCTAAAACACTTTTCACTTTAAAAGTCTCTGTTAAATAATTTAAAACCATATTAGGAATAGAGCCTTTGCCGCTAACACAAATTTGAGTCTGAGAAATATTTTGCCAAGTTTGGACATCATTTTCGCCTTTTATTTTATCATCTCCCACAATATATAAAGGCGAAAATGTGTTTATATCTAAAATTTGCAAATTTTTCGCCTTATTATACAGCGCAGCTGCTGTGTTAGAAGGCACTGTGGCAATATCTATATCGCCCCGCGAAAAATTTGCTAAAAGCACATCTTGGCTGCCGTCAACTGTTAACAAATATTTATCATTTTGAACTAAATCCAAAAGACCTAAAGCGGTGGGTCCATTTAAAGCAGATAGTCTTATTTTGTCTGATTTTTTAGATTCTTCATGACTTGTGCATGAACTCAACAAAAAGCTGCTCAAAAACAAAGCAAAAACCAAAGACCAAACTAAAATTAAACGGCGCGAAACTAAACTCCTCGAAACTAAACTCCTCGAAATTAAACTTCTATATAATATACTTCTAGGCATATTTTCAGTCTAGCACAAAGGCGCAAACTAAAATAAAAGCAATTATAAAAGCAATTATTGAAGCAATTATTGAAGGAAATTATTGAGTCATTCGAAATTATTGAAGAGCAATTATTCCATGCCAGGCAGCGCCACGCCTAAGCCATTGGCTAAACGGCGCACAAACAAAGCCATCTGACCGCGGGTCACATTATTGCCCGGAATATAGACTTTGTCGCCTGCTTGGGTACAAGCTTTATCTGGTTTGCCTTTAGCTGTGCAAGTGTAGCCTTCTGTTATATTATTTTTAATTAACCAAGCAATTGGCTCTCTTTGGTCATTGCCAACAAATTTAGATTGATCTTTAAA
>JAITSB010000052.1 GCA_031288095.1 Candidatus Opitulatrix roisinitermitis
CAGAAGATAGATCTTCCGAAAAATTAGTCCGCAGTCCCACTCACTTTTGAAAATTTTCTTGCTTTAAGCATAACTACCGCAAAAATTTTCAAGATAATTTCTTGAAAAACATATTGACGATTTTTCAAAATATTAGTTATTGTTGGTAATAATTTGTTGGGGCAGCTCGCTCCTGAAAAAAGTGATTAAATTGTTTTTGTTAATTATGTTTTGTTAGTTGGTAATAATTTTTTGGAACAGTTCGCTTGGGAAAAAGTGATTAAATTGTTTTAGTTAATTGCGTTTTGCTAATTGGTAATATTTTTTGGGGCAGTTCGCTTGGGAAAAACTAGACACCTTTTCGGTAGGCTAAGCCTAGCCAACGGTTAGTTTGCCCATCCACATAAGTTGATTTTTTCCAGGAAGAAGCTTGTGAACAGTCAGATGTTGCCAGACAGCTTGTAATGGCTCCACCAAAGCCTGTAAATATAAAGGTTTCTTTGACATAAATAGATCTAAGCCAATAACCCCCTTTAGCAGGCACATTTATCATTGTGGACCAATTTTTGCCAAGTGTGCAGTCGTCGGTTTCCAAACATTGGCTTATATTTAAACAAGCCCCTCCTGCTATAAATTTTCCTGACCCATAAACAACAGTGTGCAAATTATCTCCGCAGGCTCCTGAAATTTTGGCTAAAGGGGCCCAGTTTGCGCCAACTGAGCAATCGTTAACATAAAGACATCCTGTGACAGAAATATTAGTGGTGATGGCCACAAAACGGTCGTTAGAATGGGTTATAGCGTTTATGGAAGCCTTATTTGGCACAGATGATGCAGCGGACCAAGAACCGGCTGATTGGCAGCTATTTTTGCAAATGGATATTGCGCCGTTGCTATCTACTGCCACAAACTGATTATTGCCAAACGTTATATCATTATAATTTGCGGTCGTGCCGCCTATTTTTAGCGGCGTTGACCAGGAGTTAGTATCGGAACAATCTAATTCTACGCTGCAAGAACTCATAAGCCCCGAATTTCCAACAACTACAAATAAATTTTGACCAAAAGTGATGCCATCCCATACAATGCTTGTGTTATTTCCCACTATTGCACTTTTCCAGCTGCTGACGGCTCCGCAATCTAGGCTATCAAAGCATTGAGCGACAATTCCCCCAGAGCCTATTGTAATAAATCTTCCGCCGGCATAAACTAAATCACGCAAACATGTGGTGTTATAGTAGGTCGAGCATATTTGAGTTTGGTCAGTTAAAGTTGAAGCAGTGTCCCAGTTTTGAGCATCAGCACAGTCAAAGGATTCTAAACATTGGGAAAATAAATTATTTTGACCAACAATAATAAATCGACCTTTTGACATATTTTCTATAGTGTCATAAACGGTTTTGCTATTTGGAAAAGTGTTATTAGTTGATAAAATGGATAATTTATCACTTATTCCTAAATTTTGCTGAGCACCAACAACTGTGTTAGCATTTGTGCCGCCTTTAGCAGTGCCTAAAACTGTTTGTGAAGCTAAAGCATTAGCAGAAATTAAACCGTTTAAAAATAAACCTACGCTAAAAAGGCAAATTGTGCACCAAATGCCTAATTTTTTAATACTAATTTTAATACTAAACAATCCATTCATAGTTAAATTTTTACAAAAAAAAAAAAACGCTCACTGTTCCAAAAAATTATTACTGGATTGTTAAATTAAATATTTCCAAATTACGCAAGAAAAATCACTTTTTGAGTACCGCTTGTTCCGCAAGCCCGGAGTTATGCGCAGTAATGCGCAACCCCAGGCGCGAACATACGCACTGTATGAAAAAATGCTTGTCTAATATAAACTACGCACATTTTTTCAGACTACTCAAAAAATATTTTTTCTTGCTCTTTGTAAATATTAGTTATTTCTGGTAATAATTTTTTGGAACAGTTCGCTTGGGAAAAAGTGATTAAATTGTTTTAGTTAATTGTGTTTTGCTAATTGGTAATACTTTTTGGGGCAGTTCGCTTGGGAAAAAGTGATTAAGGAATTTTTCAAAAGTTGTTGAAAACTTGTTGAAGTTATGACAAAACCTAAGAAATCTAAGGTGTTTCTGTTGGTGTGGGGGTTGGGGTGGGAGTTGGAGTTGGTTCAAAAACCGGGCATTTTGGAGTATAACCTTTTGTAAAATTACTCGCATAATTTATTTGAGTTTTAATTATTGGATTTGTTTTAATGCCAGCAGAATTTGCTAGATAAACTATATCGGTTGAAGAGGAATTTGAATATCGAACTACCCAAAATACAAAAAGGATATAATTATCTACTTCTTGTTTTTCTATAAAAACAATATTCCGATTTACGCAAGGGCCCACTAAGGTAATAAGATCCACGTATGGTTCGTCTTCTGAAGTGGACATTCCTCTAGCTGTTAACAAAAAAGTGCTTTGCTCCATCCAAACAGAAGCGATTGCCGAAATTGCAACTGTGAATGAGCTATTATTCCAATTTTCGGTGGGTACAGCTTTAACTTGACCTATTCTATAATAATAAGTGGTTGATTGTCTGTCTGTATATGAAAAACTGGGCATTAGACCTAAATTGTTTTGAGCTGTTGGATAATCTGTTCCAGCGGTTCCGCCTTTGGCAACGGGCAAGACACCTGAATAATTGGCAAAATTGCTGCCTAAAATATTTGAGGATGCTTGGGCGGCGGTGTTGGCATTTGTGCCGCCGCGAGCAATCGGCAGAACTGTGTTTGAAGAAACAGCATAAGAGTTTATATTAGTGCCGCTTATAAAAGCTGTTGTTCCAAAAAGAAATATTATTCCCCAGATCCCGACTTTTTTAAAGGCGCGTTTTTTAGGTGTTATAACGCTTTGTAGCCATATTTTTTTACTTTTAAATAATTCATTAATATATAAATTTTTACAAAAAAAAAAAAACGCTCACTGTTCCAAAAAATTGTTACTGGATTGTTAAATTAAATATTTTTTCCAACCGACAATATATTTTCCCGAAATTAGCGTGCACCGTTCTGCAAAGCCTAATTTCTCAGAAGATAGATCTTCCGAAAAATTAGTCCGCAGTCCCACTCACTTTTGAAAATTTTCTTGCTTTAAGCATAACTACCGCAAAAATTTTCAAGATAATTTCTTGAAAAACATATTGACG
>JAITSB010000081.1 GCA_031288095.1 Candidatus Opitulatrix roisinitermitis
ATATGTCTCGTTTAGGAAATTCTCTAGGAACCACAGTCAATCACTACAATAATGCTGCTAAGGAATTTGGCAAAGTTGATAAAGATATAGCCAAAATCGCTAACTCAGAAAATTCTTTAGAAACTTCTCCTTTGCTTGAGCATCCGGAAGAATTCTAGAATTTTCAAATTTCAAGAGTTTCATCAACACCTCCCCAACTTATTTACACTAAAAAGATGTGGCTTCGCAGAACTCTTGCTCTAAAACAAACTATCATCTAAAACGCCTAGCAATCGTATCGTGTAAATTATGTAATCCAAAATAACAATTAGGTAATAATTTTTTGGAGCAGTGAGCGTTTTTTTTTTTTTGTAAAAATTTAACTATGAATATTACTATAAATGAATTAAATGGTCTTAAAAATACAATTTCTATGCAAAACTGTAAGAGTAAGAACATCATAAATTTAATGAACAAGAATTTATAAAAATTGTAGTTAGGAGCAAGATAGAGTGCTAAATTTAAGAAAAATGGGTATTTTTGGAATAATTGGTCTTTTTGTTATTGCTTCTTTTTTGGCTGGTTCTTTCTCAGCAAAAGCCAGCACCTCTCAAAGCCCTTTACCTATCAGTTTTGGAGGAACCGGCGCCAAAACTCAAAACCAAGCTCTAACAAATTTAGGCATAAATAGCACCATCGACAAAAATTCCACTAACGAAACCTTTCCTAACTCAAAAGCAATTTATGACTATGTTAAAGAAGTCTTGAATACCAAAATTTCCATGGATAATACCAGTTTTTCAAATAGTCTAACTAATTGGGTTGGAGGAGATTTAATAATCAAAAAAAAGAATTTAAATTCCACAGCTGCCAGCAATAAAATAAAAGTCGGCGGAGTTAGTTGTATCACCACTGGACAAGGCTATACTAGCAACTCAGCAGCTAATGACGGATATACGCAAATCGGCTGTGTTTTGCCAAAACTATCAGAAGGGACCCATAATATTGAAATATCAACTAACGGCGGAACTAATTATTCCACTTACGGCCAAGTTATCTATCAACAAACGCCTAACTTAGCAGGTTGTGATACAACTAGTATGCAAACTTTTGGCTCCAACGGAACAGTTTGCAAAGCTGCTATGAAGCAAGGACAAGTGATTGTTTTAAATGACACAAGAAATAATCAAAAATACCGTGTGAAAAAAATGCCTGACGGCAACGTTTGGATGATTGACAATCTAAAATTAGGCTCCACAACTTCTTCAACCGCGCTAACTCCTGCTAATACTAATATATCTTCTAATTATACTTTGCCCGCCATCAGTGCTGCAAATAGAAATGCTGACCCTAGTTCTCAATCATATTGCGCTTCCTCAGGCCTTCTTTGGACTGAAGCTCCTGGCACATTGTCTGGCTGCGGATATATATATAATTGGAACATAGCTATGGCTGGAACATCTTCAGATTCGGCATATTCTATTTCGGCTAAAGGCTGGGGATTGGCTAGAAATTCCAGCGGTTCAATAAGTCATTTAGGATTAACTACTGCTTTAAAAAAGGCTGCCAGCGACTCATTAGGTTATAGAAATCCTGTATATAGCGCAACTGAGATCAAAAATTTTTCTGGCACAAATAGCCCTTGGCAAGGTGTTAGATCCGGAGCATGGCAATCAAAAGGTAATCAATGGACTGAAGTCGGAGGCATTGGAAATTATTGGTCCAGCACCAATTTTTATAATCTCTGGTATGATAAAAGCATTTTTAGATATAATGATAATGCAGCCTCGTCTGGTGACGACGTTTATAGCCGATCCGTTCGTTCAGTGTTGTAAAAAATTATTACCAATTTCTAAAATAAATTTACTAAAATGTTCGCACGAATTTTTTTTTCTAATTATTTCAAATACTATTCACTTTTCCCGTGCCTGTTTACAAAACAGCACGAACCTATTTTAGCACGAAAAGTTGATGGCAAAAAGTCGCAAGAAATTGCTGTGGCGTGCCACGCCGCCAGGGACGGCCAAAAATATGAAAACCCTATTTTTGTATTATTTAATTTTTCCCCAATGATTTTTTTAATTGCCCAAAAATCTTTGTTTTCATATTTTGCCGTTTTGGTCGCCCCCGACACGACCAAAACGGAGTAGCACACCTTTAAGCAATACGTAAAAACTACATCAACTAAAATCACAAAAGATATTTCAATAAATTGTTCTCAAAAAAATCTAACAAAGAACCGAGATCTTTTTCATTTCGCCACATAAAGAAATTTTTTTCAAAACCTTGATACCAGTAAGCAACTTCTCTGTTGCGCTTGGGGTCTCGCGTTATATCGCCAACAAAGACAACCCAAAATGGTAAAATTTCCTTTGGAATTTTACTTGTTTTTTGTATTTCATTAAATAAACCCGGTGTAAAATATTTACAACTTCTTTCGTGGGCATTGCCCCGTCCAGCACCTGGCTCTTTATTTTCTACCCAGCCATCTTGTCGTTTTATTTCTCCAAAAAGAATTTTGTCATTCCTTCTGTTTCTAATAGCAAAGTCCATACTTATGCCCCACGCATATCTTGGTTTCCCATTTGATTTCTTTTCAGTAACATCAATATTATAGATTTCTTTAAGAACATCATTTGAAAGTTGATATTTCGAATAAATATCACTGAACTCTTTTGGATGTCTGTCAATAAAGAAAGTATCAGGATAAACACTATCAAGAGCAGTTTGTAGCGTTTGTGCAAAAATATCTTCTACACCCAATGCTTTTGCGCCACTGATAGTTTGCCAATTTGCTCGCTTACTCAATTCATTACTTGCCATAGTTTATTTCTTTAATAATTTCTAATAACATATTTGGCGAAACTTCTAGCGCTATTGCGATCTTTTCTATATTATTTATTGAAACATTTCGCCTTTCGCACTCAATATCACCAATGTATGTCCTGTGTAACCCTGATTTATTAGCCAATTCTTCTTGGGTTGTGTTTCGCAATATTCTAAAATGTCGAACATTTTTTGCGAAAACTTCAACAAGTGACACTTTTGACTTCATATAAATATATTATCAAATCTTGTAAAGTTTTCCACAGACTATAAGTGTCATAGCCTCTTGCTTTTCCCAATTTTATGTTACAATATAAGTATGGCAAAAACAGGCTATTCAATTTATAATAATGAGCAAAGAAAAAGAACTAAGTGCAATGTGCTTAACGGCTTTTTCCCTGAACTACCAGATAAGAAGTACGATATTATTTATGCTGACCCGCCATGGGATTATGGCGGAAAAATGCAGTATGATAAGTCAGGTAAAAAGGATGTAAATGTGGGTTTTAGAAAAAATGTTTTTATAAGTTCTGCGTCTTTTAAGTATCCAACAGTTAAATTGAACGATTTGAAAACATTAGATATGCAAAAAATTTCTGCGGACGATTGTCTATTGTTTATGTGGACGA
>JAITSB010000033.1 GCA_031288095.1 Candidatus Opitulatrix roisinitermitis
ACCATTTAAAAACGAGACAACAATTAAAAGAAAAATTACTCCTGAAATTCCTAATCTTCTTATATTGATTTTTTTCAACTTAAAAAACTTCATAATATTATTCCACAATTCTAAATAAAGATTCTAAATAAAACACTCTAATTAAATTTTTACAAAAAAAAAAAAACGCTCACTGTTCCAAAAAATTATTACCATAATGTTAAATATCGGGTTTATAAAATGTGAACAATGTATAATATGAAAAACTGAACTTATGGTTTCGCAGTTAAAAGCTTATAAGGTCTTCAAAAAATATGGCAAAGCTGAGACAGAAGTAGTCGCCTTAGATTATGTCGATGTGGAAATTTCTCAAGGCCAATTTACGGCAATTATGGGGCCTTCGGGCTCTGGAAAATCCACTCTTATGCACACACTTGCAGGTTTAGATTCTATAAACAGCGGTGAAATATTTCTTAATAATATAAAAATATCAAACCTAAGTCAGAAAAAATTAACCAAAATTAGGCGTGATAATATAGGATTTATTTTTCAGCAATTTAATTTAGTGCCGACTTTAAATGCTCGTGAAAATATAACTTTACCTTTGGATATAGCTCATAAAAAAGTTGACTTTGAATGGTTTGACAAAATAGTTAATATTTTTGGAATTAAAGACCGTCTAAAACATCGCCCATCAGAGCTTTCTGGCGGTCAGCAGCAAAGAGTGGCTTGTGCTAGAGCCTTAGTGACTCGTCCAGCGATTATTTTTGCTGATGAGCCAACAGGAAATTTAGATTCTAAAAGCTCAGGAGAGGTTTTAAATTTTCTAAAACAAAGTGTTGATGAGTTTGGACAAACACTTGTGCTCGTGACCCATAATCCTAGAGCAGCCTCCTATGCTGATAGGGTTTTAGTGCTGGCTGACGGAAAAATAATTCATGATTTAGCTAAGCCTAGTTATGATCAAGTTTTGCAGGTTTTTAAAGAGTAAATATTTTTTGGACAATATTTTTGGACAATATTTAATTTTTTGGACAATATTTAAGTGTTTAGGCTAGCTTTCAAAAACGCAAAATCTCATTTAGGCAGATTTTTGTTATCTATCATAGCTGTGGCTTTAGGAACATCTTTTATTATTGCCACTTTTTGTTTTCAAACAGCTATAAATTCCACAATAGATTCAGCTTATGCCTCATCTTTAAACGCTGATCTTTTTGTGCGTGGGGTTCCGGAAACGCAAAGCTCAATATCTGTTTCTCAATTATCAGGAATCACGCAAAATAGACAGCAAATAGACGTTTCTTTGGCGGAAAAAATTAAAGAATTGCCTGATGTTCAAATAGCTTACCCAAATATAAATAAGTCAATTGTGGCGGTTAGCAAAGACGAAAAGCCTATTTATAGTTTAGGGACCATTATGCTAAGAGGGATTCCGGAAAATTTTTTGCAATTTTCTGGTTGGACATTAGAAAGTGGAGAGCTGCCGCAGGCAGACAATGAAATAATTTTGGAGAAACAGACAGCCATTCAAGGAAACTTATCGGTTGGAGACACCACAAAAATAGTGGATGACAAAGATATTTTAGATGTTAGAATAGCAGGTATTTTAAAAGCGCCTCTTTTAGCGCCTGGGGAATTGCTTGTGGGCATGAATCAAAGCCAAGCTGAAAAAAGATATATATCCGATGGAAAAGTTTCTCAAATAGCTGTTTGGGGAAAATTTGCAGGTGAAAAAACTGCTGCCAGCATAGATAATTTGCGCGACGAAATAAAAAATATTTTGCCAAATGATTCTCACGCCGAAGTTATAAGCGGAGATCAGATGCGTCAAGAGTTAAGTCAAAATGTTAAAGACAATATCGGCTTTGTTAATACTTTTATAATTATTTTTGCGATTATTGCTTTATTTGTTGGCTGTTTTATAATTGCTAACACTTTTTCTATGATAGTTCATGAGTCGCTCAGAGAATATGCTATGCTTCGAGCAATTGGGGCTTCTAGTAAACAGGTTTTTTCCACAGTGATTTTTCAAGCTTTGGTTATTGGTGTTTTTGGGTCAGCAATAGGAACGCTTTTAGGAACTGCTTTAATACAAATAATTCCATTAATTTTAAAGAATTTTGGAACTGATATAAATATTTCAGTTTTGCCAAACATTTGGCAAATATTAATTGTTTTTGCTGTGGGCATAACAATTTCCTTAATTTCAGCAATTTTTCCAGCTCGAAAAGCTGGAAAAACTCCGCCGGTTCAAGCTATGAGCGAAGCAGCTTTGCCAAAACCAATAGGCATAGTCAGAATTATAGTTGGTGCTTATTTTCTTATATCTTCGCTATCTTCAATAATATTAATTATGAATTTTGATTATTTCACAAACACTTTAGGTTTGCATAGTTTGGAAAATTATAAAAGCTTTTTGGCTTCGGGGGCCGCTTCTGGAACGCTTTTGGCAGTCCTTTTGCTGTCTCCTTTATTTATAAAACCTGTTATATGGGTTTTATCAAGTCCTTTAGTTTTTTTCTCGCGGGTTAGCGGAAAATTAGCTAAAGGAAATATTTTGCGGAATTTTAAATCATCAGCCAACACATCATCAGCTCTTTTAATAGGCGTGGCTTTGGTGGTTTGCTGTTCAGTTTTAGCCTCTTCTGTGCAGACCAGCGTGTCTTCTATAATAACTAATAATATAAAATCTGATTTTATTATATTGTCGCAAAATTTGCGGATGCCTAAAAGCGTTATAGATAAAGTTAAACAAGATAATTCACTGGCTAGTGTGAATCCTTTATATATTTCACAGCTGAAAATAAATTCAGAAGCAACGCCTATTATTTCCGTTGAAGACACTTTTTTTAAAAATAATTTGGATTTAGAAACTTTTTCCTATGTTGGAGATCCGAATGAAGCTTTAGAAAAAGGAGAATTAATTGTTCCTAAATATTTGGCGGCTAGCCAGAATTTTGCCTTAGGTCAATATATAACTATTAATGGCGTAGATAAAGATAAGGTGGAAAAAGATAAAAAAACTATTGAACAAAATGTGAAAAAAAGTGTTTTAGAGTGGGCGCAAAAGAATTTAAAACAGCCAGATGATTCAATTATTGAGCAAATTAAAAATGATGAAACAAAAAAAGTTATGCCTGATTTACCTGTTGTGGAAAAACAATTTAGAATTGGCTGCATTGCTGATATTATGGTTATGCCAGGAATTATCATAAACCATAAAGATTTTGATGCCATAACAATGTCTGAACAGCAGGTTTTATTTCGTATATTTGTTAATTTAAAAGCCGGTGAAAATTCTGAAATTGTGAAAAACGAATTGCAGAATAAAGTAAAAGATTATTATACTATTTCAGTATTAGACAAAAACGGGCTTAATTCTATTTTAGGCTCAACAGTTAACATTGTTTTGAATTTGATTTATGGGCTTTTGGCATTAAGTATTTTAATAGCTCTTTTAGGAATTGTTAATACTTTAACTTTGAGCGTTGTTCAAAGAACAAGAGAAATTGGGCTATTAAAAGCAATTGGTTTATCTAACAGCGGCTTGACGCTTATGCTTGGTTTGGAATCTTTTTTAATAGCAATCTTCGGAACTGTTTTGGGGGTTGTTTTAGGAATAAATGGCGCTGTTGCCACGCAGACAGCCCTGAAAGATAGCGGTTTATCAGATCTAACTATTTCGTATAACAATATTGCTGTTTTTGTGGGTTTTGTGGTTGTTTTTTCGGTTATAGCTTGTTTATTGCCAGCTCGCCGGGCTAAAAAATTGCCAATTTTAGAAGCCATTGCAGCTGACTAAATGGTATATAAACAAATGTGATAATATTATTGTATGGCTGAAAAATTAGTTATTGTTGAGTCTCCTGCAAAAGCTAAAAAGATTTCTTCTTTTTTAACAAAAGATTATGTGGTTATAGCAAGTGTGGGGCATATAAGAAATTTGCCTAAACCTTCCGAACTTCCTAAGGATATGAAAAAGGGTCCGTTTGCTAAGTTTTCTGTTAATTTGGAAAACAATTTTGAACCCTATTATGCAGTTATTAAGGGCAAAAAGAGAGTTATAAATGATATAAAAAAGTTGCTCAAAAATGCTAATGAACTTTATTTGGCAACTGATGAAGATCGTGAAGGAGAAGCGATTTCTTGGCATTTGGTGGATGAGTTAAAGCCCAAGGTGCCTATAAAAAGAATGGTTTTTCAGGAAATTACTAAAAAAGCTATTGAAGATGCGCTGAAAAATACGCGCGATTTAGATATGGATTTGGTTCAGGCACAAGAGACTCGAACAATTCTTGATAAACTTTTTGGTTATGAACTTTCACCTTTTTTGTGGAGAAAAATTAAACGAGGGCTATCTGCCGGACGTGTTCAAAGTGTTGCCACTAGATTAATTGTTGATAAGGAAAGAGACCGCTTTAGATTTGTGGCAGCTGAATTTTGGAATATGCAGGCTTATATTCCACAGCAAGACGGAGTTAAAGATCCTTTTATGGCAAAGCTTATTGAAGTTGATAGTATGACTGTGGCAGCAGCCAAAGATTTTGATAGTAACGGCAAATTAATTTCGGGCAAAGGCAAGGTGGTTTATCATTTAACAGCTAAAGCCGCTCAAGATTTAGAAAAGAATTTAAATGATTCAAAATCGCCTTTTGAGGTGATAGATAAAACTGAAAAAGCTTACACCCGTAAGCCTGCTTTGCCATATATAACATCCACTCTTCAGCAAGATGCTTCTAGACGGCTCAGAGCATCAGTTAGAGACATAATGTCAGCAGCTCAAGGACTTTATGAGAATGGATTTATAACTTATATGAGAACTGATTCTCCGGCGCTTTCTGATCAAGCGGTTCAAGCATCAAGAAATTACGCAATAGCAACTTATGGAAAAGAAGCGGTCCCTCAATCACCAAGAATTTATAAAGCAAAATCTAAAAATGCTCAAGAAGCGCATGAAGCTATTCGTCCGGCAGGAGATGAATTTGTTTTGCCAAGTAATTTGCCAAATACTTTGACCGGAGCAGAGAAAGAACTATATGAACTCATTTTTAACCGCACAATAGCGTCACAAATGGAAGATGTTAAAGGCAAAACTGTCACTTATAAAATTCAAAAAGATAATGCCCAATTTTCTGTGGGGGGCACCACTATTTTGGACAAAGGATTTTTGAGAATTTATTCAGACATATCTGATGAAGAATCTGAAAAAAATGAGGACAAAAAATCAAATAAAGAAAATTTAGTTTCGCAAAAATTGCCTAATTTGGAAATTGGAAATATTATAGAACAAGGCAAGGTTGAAGCTGAAATGCACGCAACTTTGCCCCCTGCTAGATACACCGAAGCTTCTTTAATTAGAAAGTTAGAAGAATTATCTATTGGGCGGCCTTCCACTTATGCATCGACAATTTCCACATTGCGAACTCGCGGGTATATAAATAATACTCGCAATCCTTTAATTCCAACATGGACAGCTTTTGCAGTAATTAGTCTTTTGGAAGATCAAGTGGCTGAGTTGATTGATTATCAACTAACGGCCGATATGGAGGAAAGTTTAGATGAAATTGCTGCTGGAAAAAAAGATGGCAAAAAATATTTACACAATTTTTATTATAATTTTGGCGGAAAAGGTTTGCATAATTTAACTGAAAAATTAAATGATGTAAATGCTCGAGATATAAACACATTAGATTTAGGAGACGGAATTGTTTTGCGACATGGGCGATTTGGAGCTTATTTTGAAACGGAAACTAAAAAAATGCCTGATGGCATAACTCCTTTAAGAGCTTCTGTTCCTGACGATATTCCGCCTAGTGAAATAAGTTTGGATTTAGCTAAAAAAGTTTTGTCAGAGTATAAGCAAAATGATAAAGTGCTTGGCGAAGATCCAAAAACAGGCTATAAAATAGCTTTAAAAAAGGGCAAATGGGGAGACTATATTTCAGAAATTTTGCCAGAAGGTGATTCTAAAAAACCAAAAACGGCTGCTTTGTTTAAAAATATGTTGCCAGAACAAGTGACATTAGATCAAGCGTTAAAATTGCTTACATTGCCTAAAATATTGGGCGAACACCCTAAACTTAAAGCTGAAATATCTGTTCAAAATGGGCGATTTGGACCATATATAAAAGCTGGTAGTGAGACTAGATCTCTGCCAAGTGAAGATAGTTTGTTTACTATAACGTTAGATGAGGCTATTGAATTATTAAATAAACCGCGAGTTCGAGGCAGAGCAGCTGCGTCTGCTCCGCAAAAAGTTTTTGGCGCAGATCCGGAGACCGGAAAAATTGTCACTGCAAAAAATGGCAGATTTGGAGCATATATAACTGATGGAGAAACCAATGTTTCTATTCCGCGGGGAAAATCAGTTGATGAAATAAATTCAGATGAAGCTTATGAAATGTTAGCCAAAAAGCGCCATGTTAAAGAATAAGGGCCTTTTTATTTCTTTTGAAGGAGGGGACGGCACAGGAAAATCAACCCAGGCAAAACTGTTTTATAAATGGATTCTAGAAAATTTTGATAAAAACGCTGTTTTGACTTTTGAGCCGGGAGATTCTAATTTTGGCCGAGAAATTAGAGAATTGGTTATGCATAGAAAATCGTCAACTCAAAAAGATCAAATAACTGCTAAAACCCAAGCCCTTTTATTTGCTTCCGACCGTTCGTATCACACCGATAATATAATTTTGCCAGCTTTAAAACAGGGAAAAACAGTTATAACTGATAGATATTTTGATTCTTCGGTGGCTTATCAAGGAGAAGTTGGCGGATTGGATGATGAAAGCGTTTATAATTTAAATATGTTTGCTTCAGGAGGACTTATTCCAGATATTACTTTTTTAATTGACAGGGATATAAACAAGGCTTTGCAGCAGGCTAAAAAAACCACTGGCAAAAAATATGATAGATTTGAAGATAAGGATTTATCATATCATAAGAAAATAAGGCAAAAGTATTTAGAATTTGCTAATAAAAAAAATAGTTTTGCTAAAAGGTGGTGCGTTGTTGACGGCAACGGCTCTATAGATCAAGTAAAACAAAAAATAATTGACGTTTTTTTAACTAAAAACAAAAATTTATTATAGAATTGCTAAATAATGTTAATTTAAAGGAAAGCTAGTGTTATTAAATAATTCTTTATGGCAGAAAGTTATAGATCAAGACGCGGCTAAAACACAATTATTAAAAATTGTTAAAAATAATAATAAATATATGCCACAGTCTTGGCTTATAACAGGCCCGCCAGGTTCTGGAAGAACAACTTTGGCAAAAGCTTTTGCAGTTTCCTTAGTGAGCGGCGAAGATTTTGTTAATAATTCCGATATTCGTTTTATAACTACGCAAAAGCCAGAATATTCGGTGGCGGATATAAGAGAGGTTTTAGACGAGTCTAAAACATATCCTGTGATGTCAAATTATAAAGTTTTTATAATTGAAGATGTTGATAGAATGTCGGCCCAAGCAGCAAATTTATTTTTGAAAAATTTAGAAGAGCCTGATGATTTTATAATTTGGATTTTATGCACAACTAATCCGAGAGATGTTTTAATAACTATTAGATCCAGGTGTTCAAAAATTGAATTAAAGACGCCTTCGGTCCAAGCTATAGCTGAAGCTTTAAAAAATGAGACAGGCATAAATTCAGCCTTAGCAGAAGCGTGTGCTAGAATTTCTGGAAACCATATAGGGCTTGCTAGAAAATACGCTAAACAACCAAAGCTCTTAGAAGTTCGCAGCCATCTTTTGCGGCAAATATTGAATATAGCTTCTTTTTCAGATGTTGTTTTATTGGCTGATAAAATTGAAAAAACGGCTGTTCAAAATGCTGATGAAATAGTAGCAGAATTAGATTTAAATGTTCAAGATAAAAAAAGGCAATCCACACGCATAAAAAAAGATGAATTAGATCTTATTTTAATTGCAGTTTTGTCGCTTTATAGAGACATCTTTATGGCAAAAACAGCCTTAACTGATAATTTAATAAATTATAACTTAAGAGAATCTATTATAAATTTTTCAGATTCTATTTCATTGCCTCGCCTTATTTGGTGCATAAAACAAATTAATACAGCAAGAATCAGAATTAAAAGCAACGCTCAAACTCTTGTAATTTTAGAAGCTCTTTTAGGTTCTTTAAATTCCAGACTTTAATTAAATAAGTGCTAATTTATAAAGTAAACTAAAAGTATGAAACTTTTAGCAGCCCTTTCAGGCGGGGTTGATTCTGCTGTGGCAGCAGCTTTGGCTGTTAGAGAAGGTCATGACGTCACGGCTGTCCATATGGCGCTTATGCGCAATCGTGAATTAGTTCGTTCAGGTTCAAGAGGTTGTTGCTCAATTCAAGATTCTAATGATGCGGCAATAGTTGCTAGTAAATTAAATATTCCTTTTTACGTTTGGGATTTGTCAGAAGAATTTCAAAAGAAAGTCATTAAAGATTTTGTTAATGAATATCGTTTTGGCAGAACGCCTAATCCGTGTGTTAGATGCAATGAATTTATTAAATTTCAAACTCTGCTTGAAAGATCTTTAACATTGGGTTTTGATGGAATTATCACAGGTCATTGGGCAAGAATAATTGGTGGAGATTTGTATAGAGCTAAAAATATTCTGAAAGACCAATCTTATGTTTTATCGGTTATGCCTAAAACAGCTATTGCAAAATGCAATTTTCCTTTGGGCGAATTTTTAAGTAAAGATGATGTTAGAAAAAAAGCTAAAGATTTTGAATTTGAGGTTAAGGATAAGCCAGAAAGCACCGATATTTGCTTTATCCAAAAAGGAAAAACGGGTGAATTTTTAACAAGCTATTTGGGGGAGCAGTCGGGAAATATATTAGATAATGATGGAAAAATTTTATCAAAACATAGAGGTCATTTTAATTATACAATAGGGCAAAGAAAAGGACTTAATATTAAAAATCCCAATAGCGACGGAAGCCCTAGATATGTTATAAAAATAAAACCAGAGGCTAATGAAGTGGTTGTTGGCGGCAAAGATGATTTAGACACAAAAGTTATTTACGCTGAGCTAAATAGTTGCTATGACGGCGAAGTTTTAGAGAACGTAAACAAATCTTTTAAAGAAATAATTAGAATTCAAATAAGAGCTCATTCAAAGCCGATTTTGGCAAAGGCAAAAATTTGCGATGCTGAAAATATAAAAAAAGGCAGTCTCTGGAAATTTGTTTTAGCCTCGCCCCAAAAAAATGGTGTTGCCAGCGGTCAAACGTTGGTTGCTTATAAAACTGATAAATTTGGTGAAAAAGTTTTAGGGTCTTGGACTATTGTTAATAGTGAGCGGTCTTAATTAATTCTTGCAAAAGCGCCGGCATAGGCAATCCGCTAGTTTGCCACATTTTTGGGAATTGCGAGATAGAAGTAAATCCAGGAATTGTGTTAATTTCATTTATAATCACAGAGTTTCCATTAATTAGAAACATATCTACACGCGCCATAGACTGACATTCTAAAACAGCAAAACTAGTGGCAGCAACTTTTTGAATTAAAAGAATTTGTTCTTGGGATAATTGGGCTGGAGTTTCTAACGGAACGCTGTCATTTTCGTATTTTGCCTCTGTGGAATAAAAAGCGTTTCCAGAATCTTTTATCTTTATTTCAGCCGGCAGGCTAACTTTTGGTGCAGTGGCTTTTTCGCCTTCTAAAACAGCGCATTCTATTTCTCTGCCAATAATTGCTTTTTCAACTAAAATAGAATAATCATATTGACTAGCGTTTCTAATAGCTGGCAGAAGCTCGCCAAATTCAGATATTTTATTTATGCCATAAGAAGATCCAGATCTGCAAGGTTTTATAAAACATGGGAAGAAATCTTTTTTCAAACTTTTATTTAAATATTCTTCAACGAATCCAAAACCGTCGCGCACATCTATATGGAAAAAGGGCGCTATTGGCAAATTGCGGGCTGCTAAGGCCAATTTTGTTCGGTGTTTGTCGAACGTTAAAGCAGAGGATTCTAAATTGCAGCCAATATATTTTATTCCAAGAGTTTGAAGAAATCCTGCTAAGACCCCGTCTTCACCAGTGTTTCCATGAACCATTATAAAAACGCATTCACATTTTTTTAATTCTTCAATAATTTTAGACATTTCCAAGGGGCTTTTTGATTCCAAATTATCGGTTAATTTAGATATATTTTGTGATTCAGGCAAAGGGTTTTTGCTATTTGAAATTTTAGGATTTTCTATATACCAATTTTCGCCAGTTTTGTCTATATAAAACGATTTAATAAAATAATTTAAGGATTTTAGAGTGTTGTATATGTTTTCAGCACTTGTTATTGAAATATTATGTTCGGGCGATTTTCCGCCATAAATAATGCCGATAGATTTTTCACTAGACATAAAATAATTTTATCATGAAAAAAAATTCTATTTATATCAAAAAAGAGCATTTGTGCTAAAATTATTTTATGTCTAGTGAAAGCGCAGAGCTAAACAATATATCTGATGAAAGTTATGAAGCTGCTGAAATTAAATTAAAAGAATATGAAGATATAGAAAAAAAACTTAGCCTGCCCGAAACACATAATGACCAAAATTTAGCCCGTTCATTGGGGCGTAAATATGCGGCTTTAAAACAAGTGGTTGAATTATATAAAAAATTTAAAATTTTAAAAAAAGATATTTTTGCTGCAAAAGAACTTTCGGCCGCTGATTCAGATTTTGTAGAGGAAATTAGCGTTTTTGAAAAAGAATTAAAAATTGTGGAGAGTGCTTTAAAAAATGCTTTAATACCTAAAGATCCAGATGATCAAAAAAATGCTATTATGGAAATAAAAGCTGGAGTTGGTGGGGAAGAATCAGCTCTTTTTGCTTTTAATTTGTATAGAATGTATGAAAAGTATGCTAATTCTAAGGGCTGGAAAATGCAAGTTTTAGATATGCAAGAAAACTCCCTTGGCGGCGGAATTAAAGATGCCACAATTATTTTTAGGGGGAGCCAAGATGCAGCGCCAGAAGAAGGAGTTTGGCATTATTTGAAGTATGAGGGAGGTGTGCATAGAGTCCAGCGCGTGCCTGCCACAGAGTCGCAGGGCAGAATTCACACATCAGCAGTTGGAATTTTAGTTTATCCAGAGGCTGACGAATTGGAGGAAGATTTTGAAATAGATTCAAATGATTTAAAAGTTGATGTTTTTCGCTCTTCCGGGCCTGGCGGTCAATCAGTTAATACAACAGATTCAGCAGTTCGTTTAACTCATATACCAACAGGAATTGTGGTGTCTATGCAAAATGAAAAATCTCAGACCCAAAATAAGGCGGCTGCTTTAAGAGTTTTAAAATCGCGTCTTTATGCATTGAAAAAAGAAGAAGCTGAAAGCAAAGCTGCCGATATGAGAAAATCCCAAGTGAAAACACTTGACCGCAGTGAAAAAATAAGAACATATAATTTTCCAGAAAACAGAATAGTTGATCACAGGACGGGTTATAAATCTTATAATTTAGATCAAGTTTTGGACGGAGACTTGGTGAATATTATAGATAGTGCTATAAAAAAAGATAATGAATTTTATTTACAAACTTCCGCCAAATGAAAGGCGTTTAATTTTTTCTAAGGTTCTGGGCTTTTCTTATCCTGAAACTTTAAAATTGGAAATTTTGATTAAAAATAATTTATTTGAAAAGAGTTTATTTAAAAATGGCTTATCATTAAAAACTATATACAATAAAAAAAGAATTGAACAAATTGCCAAAAGGCGCCTAGCAGGCAAACCCTTACAATATATTTTAAAAGAAATAGAATTTTTAAATTTGAGATTAAAAATGAAGCCAGGTGTTTTTATTCCGCGAATGGAAACAGAATATATGATAGAGTGTTTTTTAAAAGATATTAAAATTAATCGTTATAGAAATTTGCAAATTCTTGATATATGTTCCGGTTCGGGAGCAATAGCTTTGTCATTGGCTAAACATTTTGGTCAATTAAAACATCGGGAAAATAATGAGCTATTTAATTATAAAATTTTTGGTTTTGAAAATTCTAGAAAAGCTATTAATTTGTCAAACCGAAATAAAAAACTTTTAAATCTAGATAATGTAAAATTCGTAAAATATAATTTCCCCAAAGCTCTAAAAAAGATTTTAGACAAAAGAATTTCGCGAATTATTTATCAGTCAGATTGTATAATTTCAAACCCCCCTTATATTCCTGATAATTTTCAAGCCGTTGATTTAATTGACAAAGAAGTTTTAAATTATGAACCGCACAAAGCTCTTTTTGCTGGACCAGATGGATGCGATTTAGCAAAAAGCATCATCTATCAAGCCAGTTTAGGAAAATGCAAAATTTTATATATTGAGTGTTATGAAAGCGCTGT
The DNA here is from genome assembly GCA_031288095.1 of Candidatus Opitulatrix roisinitermitis. Lineage (GTDB taxonomy): Bacteria > Actinomycetota > Actinomycetes > Actinomycetales > Bifidobacteriaceae > Opitulatrix. The sequence goes on from JAITSB010000033.1 coordinate 12,322, forward strand.
TAATATATTAGTTGATTTTGCCAAGAAAAAAGTTCCAGTAAAATTTAAAACAATACAAATAGTTAAAGACTTGGCTCAAAAAAATCGCTTTTTAGTTTGCAAAAAATAATTTAGAAAAATTTTAAAAGGGCAGCGGCTCCAGCAAAAGAAGATTTAAAAATATTTTCACCAAGTGAAATTATTTCACAGTTTTGCTTGTCTAGGGAATTGCGAAAAAGAGACAGTTCTTTTGCAGAAAGGCCGCCTTCTGGGCCTACTATAAACACAACTGCGTCTAATTTTCTGAATTTTGAATTTTGGAATTCAGGTTCTTCATATTGTGTTATGTTATTTCTGATTTTTTCAGAATAATCTGAATTATCTAAAATAAAAACTTTTATAGAATTGGTGTTATGCTTTAAAAAAGATAGTAGCTCTGCTGTTTTAAGAGGTTTTTCTAGCTGCGGTAAAAGCAAACGTCTAGATTGTTCAGAAGATGAAATTATTTGATTTAGAAATTTTTTATTATGAGAGTCTTTCCATTTAGCAATAGATTTTTCAGCTTTCCAGGGAATTATTTTATCCACACCAGATTGCGTTAAAAGATCTATTGCTAGTGCATCAGCTGGGCTCTTTATTATAGCCTGCACAACAATTTTTTCAGGCTTTGATTTAATAACTTTTAAAATTTTTATTATTTTAACAAAAACTGTTTTGTTTTTACTGTTTATTTGGTGAATTTCAAAAATGCCAGCAGCATTAATTCCATCAGTGAGTTTTATTTTATCACCTTTTTTATGTCTTTGAGCAAGAATTAAATGTTGCCAAAAAGATTTTTCACTAATTTCATAAGTTTCATTTAAATTTGGAATTTTTAATTCGTTAATTCTGAAAAGAGGCAGCGCCATCTATAAGTTCCGTTTGTTTTTCTTTTTCATTTAGAGTTTTAGCAAATTCTTCTATAATTTTTTTCTGATCTTTATTTAATTTATGAGGATAAGAAATATTTATATGAATTATTAAATCGCCCTTTTTATTTGAATTAGGACTAACAGGAATACCCCAATTAGGTATTTTAATGGTTTCGCCAGATTTAGAATTTGGTTTTATAGAAAAGTCAAGGTTGCCATAGTAGGTTTCTATTGAGGAATTTCCGCCGAGTAAAGACATAGTTAAAGGCACTAAAACCACACAGTGCAAATCGTAATTATTTCTAGCAAAAGTTTTGTCTGGCAAAATATTAAATTCTATATATAAATTGCCTGATAGTCCGCCATAAACACCAGCTTCCCCTTGTCCTGACAATTCAATTTGTTGTCCGTTTTTAATCCCTTTAGGAATCTCTATTTCCAGTTTTTTGGTTTGTTTTAGCCGACATAATCCGTGACATATATCACAAGGATTAGCGGGTTTTATTCCAAAGCCTTGGCATGAAGGACAGACTGTTGATGTCACCATTTGACCTAAAAAGGTTTTGCTTATTTTGGAGATTTGACCTTTTCCAAGACATTGTTCACAAGTTGCTGGATCATCAAAAGTTTTTGAACCTGTTCCGTCACATTTTTCACATTTAAAATTTGCTGTAATATTTATTCCTTTTTTGCCACTTAATAAAACATCTTTTAAATTAATTTGCAAAGGATAAAGGATGTTGTTTCCGTTAAAATGATTTTTTGAAGTTTTGTTAAATTGCGATTCACCAAACCCCGAACCAGCAAAAAAAGAACCAAAATTGCTTGCCATTTCAAAAATATCGGCCATTGAATTAGCTCCTTGCCCGCTAAATCCTCCTCCTGGCTTAGTGGGGTCTCCGCCCATATCATAAATTCGCCTTTTTTGGGGATCAGACAAAACTTCGTAGGCCGTGGTGATATTTTTAAAATTTTCTTCATCATCAGAATCAGATATATCCGGGTGATGCTGACGAGCTAATTTTCTATAAGCTTTTTTAATCTCATCGTCTGAAGCATTTGAATTTATGCCAAGAACTGAGTAGTAATCCATATTTTTAGTATAGCAGTTTGCCCTTGACAAAAAAAAGGATTAAATTATTTTTTGAGTTCGTAAATCATATCTAAGCGTTTAGCAACTTCTTGGGAATGGGTCACAATTATGACGCATTTATTTTCTTTATGGGCCAGTTTGTCAAAAATGTTTATTATATCATTTTGAGTTTCTGAATCTAGATTTCCGGTTGGCTCATCAGCTAGAATAATATCTGGTTTTATAGCTAAGGCTCTAGCACAAGCCACTCTTTGCTGCTCCCCGCCAGATAATTGGAGAATTTTTTTATTGTCATAAATTTCTGGCAGTTCTACAGATCGTAATATATTTTTGGCTAATTTATTTTTAGATTGCCCATATTTTTTTCCGGAAACGTCCATAGCTAACACCACATTTTCTAAGGCCGTTAATTGCGGCAAGAGATTAAATTGCTGAAAAATAACTCCGCAGTTTTGAGCTCTATAATCAAAAGAGTTGATCTTATTTAGATTTTTTGAATTATAAATTATTTTGCCCTCTGTTGGTTTGGTCAGGCCCGCTAAAAGCGAAAGCAGCGTAGTTTTGCCGGCTCCAGATTTTCCAACAATTCCATAGAGTTTGCCAAAATCAAATTTATAAGTTTTGTCTTGAATAATATTTCTTTTGGCTTTGCTGTTAGCGTAATGATAACTGACTTTTTCTAATTTTAAAACACTCATTTTTTTTGCTCCTAAATTTATTTATATTTTCTTTTAATTTCGGTCCACTAATATTTGTAAAGGTTCATATCTGAGAACAAAAATCATTTGTCCGGCACTAGCAAGAATAGATAGAATAAGCCCCAGCCCTAAAAGCTCTAACAAAATATTTATGTCTAAGGTTGTGTTAATTTGGCTAATATATTGGATGGGGTTAGCGTTAGCATTTTCAGTTCTATTATTTAAAGGACCTCGACCAAATCCGCCGCCAGACATGCCTCCGCCTGGCATTCCTCCATTTTGAGAAGAGCCATTTTCCTGACCAGGGCCCCCAGCGCCCCCTCCGCCAGCTGCGTTTGGACCAAAAGTTCTTGTTTGTGTGCTTGTTTTATTTTCCACTTGCTGAATCTGTGAAGCTAACATAGAGTTTGAAACAGGCACACTGGCAATAGACCCAACAAACGCCCCTAGACTTATTGCCATAATTGTGACAATTAAAAGCTCGCAAATAAACTGAACAGCCACCTTTTTTTTGCGCATGCCGATAGCTGAGAACACTCCAATTTCATATTTTCTTTCACGTATATTAAACAAATTTAGAACTACCAAAACAACTGTTCCGACTGACAAAATTATTATTAATAAAATTAATGCAAAATTGGCTAATTGTTCTAATGGTAAAATAGACTGTTCAAAATTTTCAATATCTTGTGATTGTAATATAAACGAATCAGACAAACCGACAGTTTTTAGGTTGTTGGAAAATTCATCATAAGCAGACTTAGTCGGCAAAACAAAAGTTCCGCTGATTTGGTCTTCCATCTTAGAACTAATTTGTCTGGCTTGGCCATCAGGGCCTTCTGATGTGGAAGAAGCGGGAGACTTTTCAGAATTTGCTATTATGCTTTCTACCGAACTTTCCGAAACTAAAATGCTGTTTGATGGGTCCTGAGATGTGGCAGGAAACATGGAATTGGCTTGGGTGTTTTCGCTAGTTGATTTATATATTCCCACAATTTTAAATTTATAAGTTTCACTTTCTTTTAAAGGATTTTTCAAAGTTATTATGTCTGATATTTTTGCGTTATTTTGGGCTGCAAGAGTTGATGAAATATCGCACTCAATTTCTGAGTTATTAGTTTCTGTGCTATTAGCTTTTGTAAATTGGAAAACAGTGCCTTCAGAAATTTGATTTGTGCCGTCTATAAAATCAGACATAGCTGCCTGAGAGGAATATCCTTTTATGGAAAAATCGGCTGAATTTTCTAATCCCATAATTGAATTATTTCTAGAATTTGAACTACTGGAATTATCTGATGTTTTTATAGGTGAAAAATTATTAGCATTTGATAAATATGCTGAATTAGTATAATAAAAATCTTCCACGCCCCCTAATTGAGAATATTGTTTTAGTTGATCAAGCGTTAATGTGGGCATGCTTGCTCGGTCAAACATTCTAGAGCCTCCGGAGCTGTTAGTTTGGGATTGTTCCATAATTTTTTGTCGGTCTTGCACAATTTGAGCTGTTATTTTTGTGCTGGCTAAACCTTGCTCTTTGGCGTCATTAGCTGCTTTCATAATAGATAAAGCTATAGTTGAAGTTGTGGCAATAGTAAATACAATTATGCCAATAAGTATGTTTCGGCCTTTGGCCCTTTGAATAAATTTCCAAGCGTTTTTAATAATCATATTGTCAGTTTAAATAAAGAAATCTAAAAAATTCTGAAAAAACTAAAAAAATTCTGAAATAATCCTAAAAATTATAATTATAAATTTATTTATACATTTCAGGTTTGGACCATTTAATATTCCACCAATTATCTTCGCTAATTAAATTTGGAAATCGGGGTACCCCGTCAAATCTTGTAGGGTACTCCACCAAATCTTGTATTTGGTAGTGTTTTTGCATTATTGTTGTTTTTTTGCATTATAAATGAAAAAGTTTTTATTTACGTTAGCCTATTATTATATGAAGTCAATTAGTATCAAATTTAGATTCTTTTGGCTTTTTGTAATTATATTTAGTTTATTAAAAATAACCTATCCAGTTTTTAGTTTTGCTAATGAGGGTGTTACGAATAATCTTAAATTATGTTTTCAGAAAATAACATTTTTAATAGAAAAATATTTTTTTAATCTCTAAAAATATTTTTTTCACTAAACTTTTAGTGAATTAAGGAAATTAATTTTTATATTAAAAAACTTAATTCAATTTTATAGAATAATAAGAACAATAATTTAAATGGAGGAAAAAATGAATAAAAAATTCGAAAAAAAATTTATAAAAACAGCAATTACCTGTTTTGCGAATATAGCACTTATCGTTAGTCTTGTTGGGGGAGTGTCTAGCTTTAAAGCATACGGATATGATGCGCCCGTGAGCGATGATTGGCTTAGTGCGGGACCCACTCTATCTGCTGTTTATACAACATGGAAGTCAAAGACTTTTTATTATCGTGAAAATGTTAAAAATCGTAAAGTGAAGGTAACATTAAGCAATTCTGCTAAAGATGGTTCAAAATTCGTTGTAATTATAATGGAAGAAACAGGCAAGCTTTCTATGGACAATTATTTTGATTGTTTAGGTGCAGAGGTTTTTTCAACTTTATCTGCTTGTTCTTTTCAAATAGATTCTAATAAAACACGAACTGTGGTTGTTCATATGGGGGATTCTACATGGTGGAAAGATAGACTAGGCGTTTATTTAAGAATTCTATCGCCGAGTAATGAAGCCCCGCAAAACAATTTGCATTACACTATGGAAGCGGTCGTTTAGTTTTGCATAAGTGCTGACCGATAAGCCCCACAATAATTAGCAGCCCAGCAAAGGATGATGAAATAATGGTGTCTGACAAATGAAGTGTGGATAAAACCCCTTTTGTGAAAAATGACAATGAAATAAATCCGCCAGCTAAAATTCCTAAAATTGCCGAGCCTGAATAAAATCCGCTTTGAGAAAGCAATAATGCAAAAATTGCTTTATTGGGTTTTAATTCAGGCTTTTTGCCGTTTAAGAATCTTTTAACTTCTAGGGCATAAAACAATATTAATATACTGGCTAAAATCATTGCAAAATCTAAGCCTATGGACCCGTGAACTAGTATAAATGAGGCATTTAAACTTATTAAATTTAATAAAAATCCAATGCATAAAAAAGCGATTCCGATAATTAAAGCTAATAATCCCGAAGCTTTTTTCATTTTCTTTGTAATTTAACAGGCGGTCTATTAGAAACTTTTCTTCGCGGCGCTGACAGCCAAATTTTGCGTTTAGGAGATTTTTTTATTCCCTTAAATATTTTGACTAATTCATCTTCTGTTAAGGTTTCTTTTTTTAAAAGTTCGCTGGCTAATTTGTCTAGCATTTTACGATTTTTCATAATTGCGTCATAGGCTTGATTATGAGCATCTTCAATGAGTTGGCGAACTTCTTTATCTATTTCAAAGGCCACCTCATCAGAATACTCTTTTTCAGAATTATAATGCCCCATATATGGTTCAGGAGAATGACTGCCTAGTTTCACGGCCCCTAAAGTGCTGGTCATGCCAAACTCGGTCACCATTCTTCGAGCAATGCTTGTGGCTTTTTCAATGTCGTTAGAGGCTCCAGTGCTAGGGTCATGAAAAACGACTTCTTCAGCCACCCTGCCCCCCATAGCGTAGCTTAATTGGTCTAATAATTCATTTCGGGTAATTGAATATTTATCTTCAGTGGGCATTACTGACGTGAAGCCTAAAGCTCTGCCTCGTGGCAAAATAGTCACTTTTGTGACAGGGTCTGTGTAGTTCATGGCTGCGGCCACCAAGGCATGTCCACCTTCATGATAGGCAGTGTTGCGCATTTCTTTTTCATTCATTTTTAGAGTTTTTTTCTGTGGGCCGGCCATAACTCTGTCAATAGCTTCATCTATATCTTCATTGTCAATTTCTTTTTTTCCGGCTCTGGCTGCTAAAAGAGCAGCTTCATTTAGGACGTTAGCTAAATCTGCGCCAGTGTATCCAGGCGTTCTTTTAGCAACAAAGTTTAAGTTTATGCCTTTTTTAAATGGTTTATTTTTGGCGTGAACCGCTAATATAGCTTCACGACCTTTTAGATCAGGTGCTTCCACTTGAACCTGTCTGTCAAATCTGCCTGGACGCAAAAGCGCTGGGTCTAAAATATCAGGCCTATTTGTGGCAGCAATTAAGATTATATTTGTGTTAACATCAAAGCCGTCCATTTCCACAAGCAACTGATTTAGCGTTTGCTCCCTTTCATCATGTCCTCCGCCTAATCCAGAGCCTCTATGACGGCCTACTGCATCTATTTCATCTACAAAAATAATACAAGGAGCGTTTTGTTTGGCTTGTATAAATAAATCGCGCACTCGGCTTGCTCCAACACCAACAAACATTTCCACAAAATCAGATCCGCTCATCGTATAAAAAGGGACTTTTGCTTCTCCGGCTACAGCTCTCGCTAAAAGGGTTTTGCCAGTTCCTGGCGGGCCATACAACAAAACACCTTTTGGAATTTTTGCTCCTAGTTTTTCAAAGGCTTTAGGCTTTGTTAAAAAGTCTTTAATTTCGCCCAATTCTTCAACAGCTTCATCCACTCCTGCCACGTCAGAAAAGGAGATCTTTTCTTTATTTTCGTCTTGCAATTTTGCTCTTGATTTTCCAAAACTCATAGGATTATTTTTGCCCCCCATGCGGTTCATAAGAAACAAGAAAATTGCTGTGATAATTAAGAAAGGTAGGATAAATCCAATAAGAGACATAAGGGGGTTTTCTTGAGGAACTGTGGAATTATAGCCATCTGAAAGTTTAGATTTTTCAACGGCCTCCATCACCGAAGAGCCTTGTGGCGAGACATAGAAAAATTCAACTTGTGTGCCGTAGTTTTGGCCATTTTTAGAGTAGTCGCTTGCTAAGTTTAAAGTCACTTTTTGAGTTCCTTCGGTAATTTCCACCCGCTTTACAGTGTCTCCTTTCAAAAGAGTTATGCCGTCAGAAGTGTCAATTTGTTTAGTATAGTCGCCATGTGTCATATAATAAATTGAAGAAATAAGAACTATTAGAATTAATAGCCACAAAAAGGGTGTGCCAGGAATTTTAATTATTTTAGTGTTTTTAGGAAGGGACTTTAAAAATTCATCTTTATTAGAAAAAACGCGTTTTTGTTTTGACTTTTTTTTATTTTTATCCGTCCGTTTTTTATTTATTGTCTTTTTTTTGTCTACCATTATGTGTCCTTTTTTGTAATATAAGTTAGTTTATCATTATTGTTTCATTTAAAAATGACAGGTCAATTAGTTTTGAGAAATAAAACAAAATCAATAGCTGGATGTGATTTAATGAATAAGTTTTTTGTATTCTAAATAATTGTATATTCCGCGAATTCCCACAAAAACTGTTTCATAAACTAAATAAATAATTGCAAAAAGCCAAAAAGCGTTGTGAATAATATTTGTTAAGCAAAACATTAGCGCCATTGACGTTATGGCCCCAATTAAACTAGCTTTCATAAGAAAATTGTATTTAGCAAAACCTAAAAAGACGCCGTCAAGAGTGTAGGTTTAGCTGATTATAGGCAAAGGAATTAGCGAAAGCAAAATTAGCAAAAATGACAAATCGCTAACAGTTATATCATCTGTCATTAGATGTGTTAAAACCCAGCCGCCGGCTAAATAAAACACAATAACAGCTGGAATAAAAAGTCTAGATAAACGGCGTGTCCGGTGTATAATTTCTAAAATGCGATTTTGGTTTTTCGAACCTCTTGCCTCGCCAACAAGGGTCTGAGCTGCAGCAGCTAAAGCGTCAAAAGCATACATTGCAAACGATACAATAGCGTCACCTAATTGTCCAGCTGCAACATATTGGGTGCCTAAAATAGAAAAGCACCAAAGCGAAAGCAAAATAATTATCCAAAATGCGCCTGATCTAATCATAAGAGGGAAATTGTCTTTGGAGAGTTTCAGAAGTCTAAAAATATGTGGTCTATAATGTTTAACAGTTTTTTTGTCAAAATCTTTGCAGATAAAATATGTGAAAA
>JAITSB010000037.1 GCA_031288095.1 Candidatus Opitulatrix roisinitermitis
TTAGGTTCTGAACAACTTCAAAAAGGTCTTTTAGCTGGTTTAATAGGGCTTTTATTAGTGGTTTTATATTGCGTTTTTCAATATCATGTTTTAGGTTCTGTGGCAATAGGCTCTTTAGGCGTTTCAGCAATTTTAGTCTATGGCACAATTTTGCTTTTATCATGGAGACTAGGTTTTACACTTTCATTAGCCTCAATTATAGGACTAATTGTGGCAATTGGTGTGACAGCTGACTCTTTTATAGTTTATTTTGAAAGAATAAGAGATGAATTGAGAGACGGGAGAACACTTGATTTAGCAGTTTCTCGCGGCTGGAAAAGAGCTATAAGAACTATTATTGCTTCGGATGCTGTTAACTTTTTAGCGGCAGTTATTCTTTATGTTTTGGCTGTTGGAGGAGTTCGAGGATTTGCTTTTACTTTAGGTTTAACAACACTTATAGATTTAGTTGTTGTAGCTTTATTCACTCATCCGTTAGTTTTGCTTTTGTCAAAACTTGGATTTTTTGCTCAAGGACATGCGGCTTCTGGATTGTCGCCTGAAAGATTAGGTGTTTCTGAAACAAGCGCTTGGGTTCGTCAAGCTAAAACTAAAGATAGAAAAACTATTGCAGAGAGGAAAGCTGGAATCTCTTTAGATAAAAATGCTAAAAAAGAAGAACAAAAAATTGCTAAGGATAAAGTTAAAGCAGATAAGAAAAAAGCCAAACTTATTAAAAAGAAACAGCTAAAAAACTCTAAAAAAAATAAAAAGAAAAATAAGTTTAGCCTAAATAAACTTATAGCACTTTTTAAAAGAGGTAAAAAATAATGGCTAGTTTATTAGATAGATGGGGCAATAACCTCTATACAGGTCAAAAAAGTTATCAAATAGTTCAAAAAAGAAAGTTTTTTTATATAGTATCAGCGGTCGCTATTGTTATATGCGTGGGGCTAATGGTTTTTAGAGGTTTTAATTTAGGTATTGAATTTAGAGGCGGTTCAGAATTTCAAATCAATCAAGTGAGCAATTCTTCTCAGCAATTTGCTGTTGAGACTTTGCAAAAAGTTTTGCCTAATGAAGTTCCCAGAGTTTCTAATTTGGGTTCAGATTCTATTAGAATACAAACTGATTCCCTAGATGAAGAAACTCAAATTAAAGTTAGAAATGCCTTGGCGGAAGCATATTTTGGAAATTGTGAAAAATCAGAGTCCGAAAAAGATGAAGCTAAAAAAACAGAAGAAAAGTCTCAAGATTCTAAAAATGAGGAAGATAAATCAAAAACAGCTGATGATAAAACAGCTGAAGATAAGGAAAAATGCTTAAAGGAAAACAGAGATAAGGTTTCTAATACCACAATTGGGCCTTCTTGGGGCAAAGACGTTTCTAATAAAGGAATAACAGCTCTTATAATATTTATGCTATGCTGTATGGCATTTATGACTATATATTTTAGAAATTGGCGTATGGCTCTTTCGGGTATTTTAGCTCTTTTTCAAGATCTTATAATAACTGTTGGTATATATGCCGCTGTCGGCTGGGAAATAACTCCGGCTTCTATGATAGGCTTTTTAACTATTTTAGGATATTCTATGTATGACACTGTTGTGGTGTTTGATAAAGTTAGGGAAAACACTGCTGATGTTTATAAACAAACTAGAACATCTTTTGCTGCTCAAGCTAATTTAGCAGTTAATCAAACCTTTGTTCGTTCAATTAACACAACTGTTGTGGCACTTTTGCCAGTTTCGGCTGTTTTGTTTATAGGAACAGCTTGGGTGGGTGCAGGCACTTTACAAGATATTTCTTTGGCACTATTTATTGGTATGACAGCTGGGGCTTATTCTTCTATATTTTTAGCTACACCTATGCTTGTTACTTTGCAATCAAAATCTAAAAAAGATATAGAACATAAAAAACAGCTTGATGAGGCTTACAATAAGCTGAAAGACATAATAGGCGAGGAAGAAGCAAAAAAGCAATCACAACTAAGAGATATTTCGGCTCAGCTTTTGCCAGGACATCGTTTAGATAATAAAGTTCAGCCAAAAAGAAAAAGAAAAAAAAGATAAATCTTTTTAAAAAAATAATGTATAAATTTGTTGGAAGGAACTTTTTATTAGTTGCTACAATAGGTTTATCTTTATGTTTTTCAGTGCTCACGCCTTTTAGTAATAAAGTTTCGGCGCTTGACCAAGTTAAAGTATCTTATAATAATTTATCTAAAAAAAAATACGATTTTAGATTTCATGACGTTCCCTTAGGCAATACTGCTAGGGATGACATAATTTGGGCATATCAATATGGTGTTGTTAACGGCTATACTACGACGATTTATGTGCCTAGCAATAATTTGACTAGAGGCCAAATGGCAATTTTTATTTATAATGTGGCGGGAAAACCTGATTTTACGCCTCAGAATAATCCTTTTTATGATATAAATCCTTCAACAGTGGGTTATAAAGAAATTTTATGGCTAGTTCAAAATTATATAACAACTGGGGTCACATCCACTCATTATAATCCTGATACAAAAGTGACCCGTAATCAAATGGCTTTATTTTTGTATCGTTTAGGTGGTTCAATAAAAACAAACACCAGCTGCGGCTTCTCTGATATTCATAAATTATCAACTGAAACAAAATACGCTATATGTTATTTGAAAGCCAAAAACGTCACCACAGGCACAACCCCTACAACTTATAGTCCATCTCAAAAAGTGACCCGTAATCAAATGGCTTCATTTATTCATAGAACTTCATCCAATATTTTACTCAATGAAGTTCAAGATACTTCCAATAAATCGATTTCTCCACTCTTATTAGGTGCATTTTTTAGTAATGAGAACAGTCCTTTTGATATTTATTTATATACTTCTCAGGACGGAATCCATTTTGATGATCCAATTAATTCATTTGCTGCTAATACAAAAGATGGAATTGCCGAAGATAGAAAAAAGAGCGCCTTGAAAGTTTTTACCCCCCAGCAAGAAGAAATTTTAAAAAATCTTATTGAAAATTATGGAGGCAACAAAGCGGAAACTAACACGCTAAATCAAGGAGCAACTTATTCTCCAATTAATTTTAGAGATCCTTCAATCACTTTTGATGAAACTAATAAATATTTTTATATGATAGGGACTCTCGGCAGGATAAAAGATGGTTTAGGTTTTTGGTTAGCTGCTAGTCGTGATCTAAGAACATGGTCAAATCCTGTAACTGTGACTAATTTGTCAGTTCCAGATGGAATACCTATTCATTCCAATGAAGATGTTGACACTTGGGCGCCAAAATTTTATCAGGAAAATGGTGATATATATATTCTTTTATCAGCTGGCAATTCTGAAACATATATGGAGCCAGTTTTGACAAAGTGCTTATTTTTCCCTCAATCAGGTTCTTCTATTTCTGTTACTGTGTCTTGTCAATCTCCGTATAAAGTCAATATTCCAGGCGCATCAGGAGCTAATTCCCTTGATTGCAATTCGTCAGTTAATTATCGTGGCAAAATAGATGGTCAAATCACTAAACATGGAAATTCATATTATTTAACTGATAAGCCAAATGGACATTGTCCTAATGAATTGCTTTCGTCGCAATATCTTGGCGGGCCGTATGTGCGAATAAACGATAATATAACAGATTCAAACAAATTTGGTCGACATGATAATAGCGGTAATTTATTGTATAAAACATTAGAAGGCACGACTACGATATTTTATCAAAATAAATTTTTTGCTTATTCAGATAACTTTTATTCTGTTGGTGAAGACCACTTTGACGGAAATATGCAATATATAATATCAGGTTCAGAAAAATTTAATTCTGCTACTATTCCTCAACAGCTTTTGGGCCCAAGAAAATTGCGGCATGGTCAAGTTACCAGTTTTGATTCTAAAGATATGGAAAGTTATTTAGCGGTTTATAATTTAAGAAATGGGACTAATTTAATTTATAATGATGCTTTAACAGCTAATACTGGATTGGGCTTATATGTTACCCCCTTAAATTCAAGGCCTGATAATAAATCAGTTCAAAATACTGCAACGCCTATCAAAATATCTATTTATAATTATAGTTTATTGCAGGCAAATAGCCAAACAATTAGGTATTGGGATTCACAAAATAATAGTAGAATTATAAAAACGTCTGAAATTGAACCAGGACATTCTCAAAGTTTCCAAATAGATGTTCCAACAAATTCTATTTCTCATAGTTATCAAGGAAAGGTGTGTTTTTATAACGAGGAACAAGGGGTTTGCAATTCTGAAAATATAGCCACCACAGGAACATCTTATTTTATTAGCTCTATTATTGAAAATGATTTTAAATTAGGGACGTTAGGTGTGGTGTGGGCAGAAAATGTCGGGAATAGACAAATTGTTGTCACCATTCCGGGTTTATCATCAGATGCTGGTTGGCCTGTTTTACAATACAAAGTGGAGTTAGAAAGATATAAAAAAAGCACACTTGTGCAATATGTGTCATCAGATGCTGAAACGGCGACTTTTAGCAATTTATCTAAGGGCGAAACTTATTATCCAAAAGTTACAGCTTTAACGAGTTTCGGCAAGAGTCCCCGACATGTTAGAAGTTGCGCTTATGGATCTAAAGCTAATTGTGATACAGGAATTACTATTTAGTATAAAATTATGAAAAATCAGTTAGATATTTTAGGTCAAAATAATGCCCAATATGTTTTGTCGCGTTTTTCAGATATTCCAGATTTTCCTAAAAAAGGCATAATTTT
>JAITSB010000014.1 GCA_031288095.1 Candidatus Opitulatrix roisinitermitis
TCGCTATTATAATTGTTGCTATTATTTATTTCATAGTTTTTAGCGGCCTTTAGAATAGTATTAATTAGATCTTTCGCTTTAAGGCTTTTATCAACAACAAATGCTAAATCTTGTCTAGCGGGCGGAAAAAGAGATATTTGTTTAGCAATTAGCGGTTTAGAAGGTCTGCTATTATATAAAATATTTAAATTAAGTTCAAAACAAAAAATTTTATTACTCTGATTATCAAATTTTATATTTTGGGCGACTTGCGGATGTATTTGACCCATATAGCCAACCAACTGATCGTCAAAAGTGGCTATTTTAGCGCTAATTCCAGGGTGATAAGGCATAGTGTCTTTATCATTATTCTTAGTGTTAATTTTATTACTAATTTTAGTGTCAATTTTATTACTAATTTTGCTAATTTTCAATGAAACACCATATACTTTGCTAATTTTGTCGACTAATTCAAAACAATCAGCCCAGTCATAAGATCTAGCGCTTCCCCACCAGCCTGCTCGTCTAATATTACCCGACAAAACGCCGGCTACAAATGTTTGAGTTTTGCCAGATGAAGCATAAATGGCTGATAATTCTTTTTTAGAAGGCAATTTACCTCCTGATAATTTAGGAATAGTATTATTTTTTGAAGAAGGTTGGCTTTTTTTAGCAATTTGAGAGATTTCATATAGGCTAATATTGTCTAAACCTCGTGAATAATTAAATTTACAAGTGTATAAAAGAGTTTGCAAAATAGAAGTTCTTAAATATGGGGCTTTATCTTGTAGAGGATTAACTAATTTTATAGCGTTTTTAAACTGATTATCTATATCTGAATAAGAATCTTCTGAATATAAATCTTGAAAATTTTTCTGACCAACAAACGGATAAGAATATGTTTCAGTTAGTCCAAAATCAGCTAATAAGTCTTTTTGCCTTTTTATTAGTTTCATTTCAAGAGGCAAACCATGCCCTATTTGAGCTAACGGCATGCTAACTGGAATTTTGTCATAGCCCCAAACTCTAGCTATTTCTTCACATAAATCTGCTGGAATAGTTAAATCTGGCCGCCAAGTTGGAGGAGCTACTTTTAGTATTATATTTTTGGGAGTTTTTCTAGAATCTATACTATTAGTTTTTGTCTTTTCTTTTGGCTTTATTTCCTCTTTTATTACACAACCAATTTTTTCTAAAATACTAATAATTTCGGATTTTTTTATATCAGAATCAATATTTAAACCAATTATACGAGGTATTTCATTTAATGGAAAAATAATGTTTTGGGGGTTTTTAACTAAATTCAAATCATAAATAGTAGATTGAATTTGAGCACCTTTTTGACTTTTTTTAGCGTTTTCACTACTCCCATATTCAGCTATTAATTGAGCCGCCATAAAAGCAGCGTTTATTTGAATATTAGTGTCAACCCCCCTTTCAAAACGTTTAGATGCCTCAGATGATAATTTATGACGTTTTGCGGATCTAGCAATAGTTACAGGGTCAAAATAGGCTGCTTCTATAAAAACATTATTTGACGAATTATCTATTTGAGTGGACTCCCCTCCCATAACTCCAGCTAATCCAATAATGCGAGAGCCACTATTGTCTGTTATTAGTAAATCTTCTCTATCTAAAATTCTATTCACATTATCTAGTGTTTTTAAGGTCTCATCCTTTTTGGCTCGACGAACAATTATAGGAAATTTGAGTTCATCCAAATTATAAGTATGCAAAGGCTGTCCTAAATCCAACATAACAAAATTAGCCACATCAACAATTAAATTGATAGGTCTCATGCCCATATCTATTAACCAGTTTTGCAGCCATTTAGGGCTTGGTAAATTATTATCAACATTTTTTACAATAAGACCAACAAATCTGCCACAACCTAAAATATTATTTATAGGAGTTTTGTCAACAATTTTGAAAAAATCATCAGTTTTATGACTTATTTTATAATTGGCAGACGGAATATATTTTTTAGCCCTGTCAATAAATTTAGCATTAGTTGATAAAGAATATTCTCGTCCAATTCCTCTGTAAGAAAAGCAGTATCCTCTGTCAGGTGTTATATTAACTTCTAGCAATTCTTTGGTTAATTGCAGAGACTCTTTAACATCCTCGCCAATTTTTAAAGACTCAAGTTTTTCATTAGTTTTATCAACAACTATTATGCCGTCTGCTGTTATATTGTCTAATTTATCAGCTAACCCTAATTCATTAGCTGAACATATCATGCCGTCAGATATATGTCCATATGTTTTTCGAGCGGTGATTACAAAATTATTTGGCAAAACAGACCCCGGCAATGCCACAATCACTTTATCCACAACTTCAAAATTATTTGCGCCGCAAATTATTCCTCTATTTCCATCAGATGTATTATATTTTCCCACATCCACATAACACCAATTAATCAATTTTCCATTAGTCTGCTTTTCGCCTTTTTTTTGCAAAATTTTGCCTATAACAATAGGGCCTGAAACTCCGCTAGAATGAATTTTTTCTTCTTCTATGCCCACTTTAACTAAATTGGAAGCTAAAACTTCAGCTGTTAGGTTTTTATCTATTTGGGTATGTAGAGCTAGCCAGTCAATATTTATATTAGGCATCATTTTCACCATCTATTCTATTATCTATGCCCCCTTGAATAAACTGATGAGCAAATCTTATATCTCCTTCAACTAAATCATGCATATCTGTGATGCCATGGCGCAAATTTAGAGTCCTTTCCAGACCTATACCAAAAGCAAAACCTGTATAAATATTTGGATCAACCCCAACAGAGCGCAAAACATTAGGGTGCACCATACCGCAACCGCCCCATTCTATCCAGCCGCTTCCGCCTTTTTTAGCTTCAAACCAAACATCTATTTCGCCAGACGGCTCTGTGAAAGGAAAATAAGACGGTCTTATTCTAGTTTTAGCTGCTTGACCAAACATAGCTTTAGCAAATATTTCTAAACAGCCCTTTAAATGAGTCATATTTAGTCCTTTATCTACTGCTAAACCTTCTATTTGATGAAAAACAGGTGTGTGTGTTGTATCTAATTCATCAGACCTAAAAACCTTGCCTGGCACCGCTATATATATCGGCACGCCTTGAGAAAGCATAGCACGAGCCTGAACAGGCGAAGTATGTGTTCTTAAAACTAGATTAGAGCAAGTTGTATAAAAAGTGTCTTGCATAGCACGAGCAGGATGATCTGGCGCAAAATTTAGAGCATCAAAATTAAACCATTCAGCTTCTAATTCAGGTCCGTCAGCAATAGTCCAACCTAAAGAAGTGAAAAAATCTGACACTGTATCAATTAACTCCGACAAAGGATGTCTTGCGCCCGATATTCGGCGGTCAAACGGCAAACTTATATCAGCATATTCGTTTTCTAAAAGATTTTGCAAAGCTTTGTTTTTTAATTTAATTTCAGCCGCATTGTATTCATCCAAAATTTTTGTTCTTAAACAGCCTAAAACTTTGCCAGCTTCTGCCCTTTTTTCAGCAGGCAAAGCTCCAATTAATTTACTTGATTCAGAAATAGGGCTTTTATCTGCCAAATAACTAATTTTTGCCTTTTTTAATTCTTCAATGTTTTTGGCATTGCTGAAAGCTAAAATGCCTTCATTAACAGATTTATTTAACTGTTCAATATTGAAGTTAGGCATACATATAGTTTATCATTTACTTTTATGCTAGACTAGGTTTATGGAAATTATGGCAGAAAATATTCAAAAAACAAGTGAGTTTTTTGATCTATCATTATTTTCTGATTTAGATTCTTTATTTATAAAAAATATTTTAAAAATAAAATTGGCTTATACTAGAATCAATTTTAAAAAAGGCTTTTTATCGCCTAAACAGGCTGCTTTAATAGAAGAGTCTATAGATAATTTAACTGTTTTTACTAACGACGACAATTTATTTAATTTTCCCCAAGAGCTTGATAAAAATAATTATTTTGCATCTGTCAATCAAAATATAGATTTAGCCATTCAACAGCTTATAGAAGGATCTGCGCCAAATTCTCAAAATATAAATAGCGTTCTACCCTTATATCAAAACGACTTAGAAATTTTAATTACTGCTGGAAAAATCACTTTAGCTCAAAATTATTTTGCTGGCGTAAAACCAAAAATGGTTAAATTGGAAAAAACTAAAAATGGACAAATTTTTAGAAAAGTTTTAAATCTATTTAAAGCATTTATAGAAAATTTATATGTTGTTCCGCTAGGTGAATCTTTGCTTGAAAATAAGTTTTTGTCAAATGACGTTCAGTCAGCCAACCATATTAAAGAAATCGATAATATTTATTCTGAAAATTATGTTGAACAATTAGTGAAAGAATTATTTTCTTTGGTTATTTTGCCAGTTGTTCCTAGTTTTGCAGAGAGTCATAACAAGTTCAAAAAGAGCCCCCTTGACAAAGAACAGAAAGCTATATTTAGTTTAGGGCTAGATTTTCATTTATTAAATAATATTTTGCAAGACCTTTTGACTATTTTGCTATTTAACTATGAAGAACAATCTAATTATAATAAACAAGTGGATGAATTAAAGCAGCTTTGGAAGTTGTCTTTAATAGCAGAAAACTTAATGACCGAAAATATAGTTTTTGCAAAAACCTCCGTAAATGACTTATTTTTAATTCTAAATATAGTTATAAAAATTATGTTTAAAGCAACTGATCTATTATAGCGAGAATTTATATAGGGAGAATTATGACAAAACAAGTTACTAAACAAATATCTATTATAAAAAAAATGCCGCCTTTTTCAATAATAGTTTTTACATTTTTTTCAGGACTTTTTCTTTTAGCAGGTTGGAATTTATCATTGGATACTTTGGAAATGTATCGCCAGCCAGGAATAACTCTGTCATGCGACTTTAACATAAAAGTGTCTTGTTCCGAAGTAGCAAAAACTTGGCAAGCGAATTTAGTCAATTGGTTTGGAATTCAAGCCCCTAATGCTTTTTTTGTAATCGGAGCAGGAGCTGTGCTTTTAACAATTGGGGTAGCTTTAATATCTAAAGTAAAATTTCCTAAATGGTTTATTATAGCAACTTATTTAGGTACGGCAGTCGGCTTAGTTTTTGCCTATTGGCTTTTATATCAGTCAATGTTTGTTATAGAAAAACTATGTCCTTGGTGTTTAATTATGATGATTTCTATGACTTTTTGCTTTATGTCAATTAATCGTTTTATTATATGCCATTATATCCCAAAATTAAAAATTGAGGAAAATGAATATAGTTGGCCCTTTATCAAAGAAAAAACTTTTAATAAAATAAATGAATTTTGCGATAATAAATTAGATTTAATTATTTATATTGGTTGGATAGTTATAATCACAACATTAATTTTAGTGGTCGAACATTCAGCTTTCGGATTTTGAAGTTTAATTTTTTCAATACTCAAGAAAAAATATTTCTAAAAACTCTAGATCTTAATCCCCGTATTGCAATTAGCTTTGGAGCCATAACCGCAGCTCCTAACATGAGCCGGGCTCGTGCCATAACCCGTCACAGCTGTGACTTTTGGCCAATAGGTTTCGCCAC
>JAITSB010000019.1 GCA_031288095.1 Candidatus Opitulatrix roisinitermitis
ACTCCGTCGGTGGTGGTCCAAATATTTTTGGTCGTTCCATCTGTTTTAGGTTGGAATATAACTAATCTATTGTTAAATATATAAATTATTCCAGGAGCTGTGCCATTAGCGGTGTTTTCAAAATTTTCTAAGTGAATTGTGCTATTAGTCCAAGTTGTGCCGTCAGATGATTTATAAATGTCGCCATTTGTGTAGTTTACGACCCAAAAGTCTCCTTGAAAAAATTGCATGCCTTGTGTGACAAAACCGCCAAAAAGGGTGAGAAAGTTTATATACCTCATAAAATAGTCACTCGCGGACAAATGGCCTTGTTTATATATCTAACCGACAAGTAACTAGAACTCAAATGGCCACTTTTATGGGGCGTTTTGCTAGAGCCCTAGAAGTCAATTTTGCTGAATGATGAAAATAATTTTTCACATATATTACACAAATTTTATTGAAAAAATAAAATTAAAAAAGTAAAATTAATATATGAAAAAGGTCAGTGTTTTTTTCACTGTTTTGTCAATGGTGCTAGTTACTTTTGTGTCTTTATTAACTTATAGACCGCAAGGTGTCCAAGCAGCTGGTATGGACTATTGGAATGCTGGTCAAATTATATCAGATGGTAATTTTTGGACAAGCGGCAAAATGTCTAAAAGTGAAATACAAACTTTTTTAGATTCAAAAGCGCCTAATTGCAATTCATCTGCTGATAATAAGTGTTTAAAAGATTATAAAGAGAACACTAATACTCGGGAAGCTGATGCTTATTGTTCTGGCAGCTATACGGCTGTTAATGGCGAATCATCTGCCGCAATTATTTCTAAAGTTTCGGCGGCCTGCAAAATTAGCGAAAAAGTTCTTTTAGTTATGCTGCAAAAAGAGCAAGGACTTGTGACAGCATTATGGCCTTATTATGTTGATCCTAAGGGAGAGCACAAAAACGATGATTCTCATTTCAAATCAGCTATGGGTATGGGCTGTCCAGATACTGCTGCTTGTGATTCTAAATATTATGGTTTTTTTAATCAAGTTTATAGTGCAGCCAGGCAATTAAATGTTTATAAAATTACTGGGAATTATAATTATAAACCGGGTCAAGAAAATTTTGTTAGATATTCTCCCACTTTAGTTTGCGGCGGCACAGATCTTTATATTGCAAACTGGGCGACTGCTGCTTTATACACTTACACACCTTATCAACCTAATGCAGCTGCTTTGGCAAATCCTTATGGCACAGGTGATTCTTGTTCAGCTTATGGAAACAGGAATTTTTTTAGAACTTATAGCGACTGGTTTGGCAGGCCTAATTCATATTATACTTATGGTGCCATAGCTGTTAAATATGATGAATTAGGGGGCGGCTCAGGCCGTATGGGTTCTATAACGAGTTATGAGCTGTCTGATAATAAAGGTTCAGCTCAAACTTTTAAAGGCGGAAATATTTATTGGCTAAAATCTAATGGCGGAACATTTTCTGTTTGGGGTGCTATAAAAAACAGATATTCTAATTCAATGTGGGGCAGAGCGTCATATTTAGGTTATCCAACGTCCGGTGAATTGCCTCGTTCAAAAGGGGTTGCTCAAACTTTTCAAGGAGGAACTATTTATTGGGTGTCAAAAACTAATAAGACTTATATAGTTAAAGGCGCTATAAAAAGTAAATACAGTTCTGTTAATGGAACAAATGGATTTTTATCGTTTCCTAAATCTGAAGAATTGCCTGATTCTCGCGGTGTAGGACAAATTTATGATAATGGCAAAATTTTCTGGATAAGTTCAAAAGGCGCTTATGTTGTGTATGGCGCAATTGGTGGTTTATATAACTCATTAGGTTCGCGGGCAGGCAGATTAGGCTATCCTGTGAGTGATGAGAAAAAAACTCCTGATGGCAAAACTTATCAGGATTTTGAAAATGGGCAAATTTATTGGACTAAATCTAAGAGTGCTTGGGTTTTGTTCAAATAATGTCTGTTAGTTTTAAAAATATTCAAAAAATATATTCTAATAATTCAAAACCAATTATTCGTAATTTGAATTTAGAAATAGAAAATGGTGAGTTTTTGGCTTTAACGGGGCCTTCTGGTTCGGGGAAATCTACCGTTTTGAGAATGCTGGCGGGTTTAGAAAGTGCCACAAGTGGCGAAATTTTTATAGACAAAAAAAAGGTCACAAAGCTATCTCCTAGAGAGAGAAATATTTCTATGGTTTTCCAACAATTTAGTTTGTATCCTTATATGTCGGTCGCAAAAAATATGGCTTTCCCTTTAAAAATTTTAGGTATAAATAATTCTGAAATAAAATCAAATGTAGAAAAAGTTGCCCAAGAGTTAGAATTGACAGAACTTCTGGACAGAAATTCTCAATTCCTGTCGTCTGGTCAAAAACGACGTGTTGCTATAGGCAGAGCTTTGGTTAGAATAATTGCGAAAAAACCCAAAGTTTTTTTATTAGATGAACCGTTGGCAAATCTTGATGTTAAACTTAAAAGCAAAATTTGTTTACAAATAGCAGCTTTGCAAAGAAAGTTAAAAATCACGACTATTTATGTGACGCATGATAAGGCAGAAATTTTGCAGACAGCAGACAGAACCGTTGTTTTAAATAAAGGCGTTTTACAATAGGAAATTTTTCAAAAATAAAGTTTTGTTTTTGGTTTTTTCTTTGTTAAATCAGCTATACTTATACTATGGCAAAAACCGACAAAAGAAGGTCTCCATTAGTTCAATTAGCTCAAAAATATAATATAGGAACTTTTTTTATTGGTCCTAAAAACAAATATATTGAGATTTCTGAAAATAATTTGCAGCTTATTTTAAAATCTTTTGGGGTTGATACATCAGGTGCAGAATCTATTGAAGAGGCTCTGGCTGATGTAAATATAAAAAATTGGCGCCGGC
Organism: Candidatus Opitulatrix roisinitermitis; assembly: GCA_031288095.1. Taxonomy (GTDB): domain Bacteria; phylum Actinomycetota; class Actinomycetes; order Actinomycetales; family Bifidobacteriaceae; genus Opitulatrix. Next base: position 2,886 of record JAITSB010000019.1, read on the forward strand.
CAATAGCCTCGACTATTCATAAAGTTCAAAATAAAGCAATTCAATTTGATTTTTATATTCCTAAAGGAAATATTGCTATTGTAATATTGGAATTAGAATCTGGCAAAAAACAGGAACTTTACAGAATTGATTCAGGCAAATATGATGACACCAAAATTGTTGATGGCAAACAGATATGTCATATTGTCAAAAAATTCGCTGACAATATTGAAATGGGTTATCATAAAATAGTTGTTGAAATAAATGGGCAA
>JAITSB010000003.1 GCA_031288095.1 Candidatus Opitulatrix roisinitermitis
TGAAATTTTTGAAATTAAAAAAATTAGGTATTTTGAGCACAATTTGTCTGTTTAATATTGCTCTATTTTTAAACGGTTTAATTTCTGCTAGTGCTTCTGTTCCTCAAACAGTTTTAGGCATATCACGCGGAGGAACCAATGCCAACAACGTGGAATCAGCCCAGAAAAATCTAGGGCGCGTAGAAGCTATTGACTGCAACAGCACCGATAATCAGTTGCCAAGTGCCAAAGCCATATATAATTTTGTCGAAAAATTAATAACGCCTGATTTTTCCATGGATAATACTAACTTTTCAAATGAATATACAAATTGGTCAGGCGGAGATTTAATTATTAAAAAAAATTGTCTAAGTCCAACAAGTAATAATAATAAAATAAAAATAGATAATATTGATTGCACAACTTCTGGGCAAGGCTACACCACCGACTCAGCAGCTGCTGATTCAATTCCTCAAGTGGGCTGCGTTTTGCCGGCTATGTCTGCTGGAAGTCATACTGTAAAAATATCCACCGACGCAGGCGCTAATTACCAAAATTATGGCACTATCACTTATTCTGAAAAACCAACTCTTAGCGGGTGCGACACAACTAGTATGCAAACTTTTGGCGCCAATGGAGCGGCTTGCAAAGCTGCTATGAAACAAGGACAAGTGATTGTTTTAAATGACCTTCGCGGAAATATCGATTCACCAAACGGACAAAAATATCGTGTCAAAAAAATGCCTGACGGCAATGTTTGGATGATAGATAATTTGAAATTAGGTTCCACAACCTCCACAACCGTTTTGACTCCTGCTGATACTAATATATCTTCGAATTATACTTTACCGCAAATAAGTAATACTGGTAATAACGACCCTAGCGGAACTACATATTGCTCATCATCAGGCCTTGTAAACACTCATAACCCAGGAAATACAACAGCTTGCGGATATTTATATAATTGGAGTGCGGCTGTAGCTGGAACGTCTTCAGATTCAGGTTATTCTATTTCAGCCAAGGGTTGGTCTTTACGTCCAAATAGTGGAGCAAAATCTGCTTACGAACTAAGTAATAAAATGGTAGCTGTGGCAGCAAATTCTGATGGAAATAGAAATCCTGTTTATAGCACTACTGATTATAAGAATTTTGGAGAAGGCGGCACAAGTTATCCAGCTCCTTGGTTAAGCGTCTATTCAGGATTCTCCGATAGCGCTGGCCGCCTCTACTATCAGGAGAGCCGCGGCTACTATTGGTCGTCTACTGAGAGCGAAGGCTACAACGCATACTCTTTATATCTCGTTTCTGGCGGCATCAACACCCAGTACAGCAACAGCAAAAACTACGGCTATTCTGTTCGGTCTGTTCTCTAAACTAAAAACAATTTAACCACTTTTTAAACTCCCCACCAAATGCAAGATTTGGCAAGATATTTCACTTTTTACCCAAGCGAACTGTTCCAAAAAATTATTACCAACTAACAAAACATAATTAACAAAAACAATTTAATCACTTTTTTTCCAAGCAAGCTGTTTTCAAAAATTAGTACCAAGAGGAATTAAAATTCTACGACGGAGGCAAAAAATTAATTTTGAAGAGTATGACTCGGCCAAGCGGCCCGGAGCGCTCGAAAAATTGCTATTTTTTGTGAAGGCTGTAGAATTTTTAAATTTAACAATCTGGTAATAATTTTTTGGAACAGTGAGCGTTTTTTTTTTTTTGTAAAAATTTTATTATGAATAGTTTTAAAATTATGAATTTTTTAAAGTTAAAAAAATTTGTCATTCTGGGAGTTGCTTGTCTTTTCGCAATAGCAATTTTTGCAGGCGGCTACAATATAAACTCTTATGCTGCTTCTTCAAGCACGGTTTTGCCTATTTCTCGCGGCGGCACAAATGCGAACACCGCAGCCCAAGCATCCTCAAATATTTTAGGCTCTAATTTTGCTAATTATTCAGGATTGCTCCCCACAAGTAAATTGACCGGAGTGGTGCCTATTGCTAACGGCGGCACAGGAGCAAATAATGTTAAAAATGCTATGTATAATTTAACAGGATCCCCAGGAATTAGAGTTTATCTAACAAACACCATAGACCCAAAATATGTGAAGGTTTTGCAAGTGACTGTTTCCGATACACTCACGTATAACAACGAAATAAGAACTCAGCAGCTTCAAATAGACGGTTTGGCAGGCGTGGATCTTCTTAATTATAAAAACGCTCAATCCTATATTTTATCATTTAAAGGAATCAACAAAACTTTTAATTTTGCCAATGCTATATCATTATCTGGATTACATAGTGATTGCAACCCTAACGATGACACACTAGCCTATTGGGTTATTGAAGATATACCAGAAGCAGATGAACACACCAAAATATTAAAAATATTTATTAAATATCAACATTGGGGAATGAGCTATCATCTACAATGGCTGACTTACAGAGATTGGAGCACTGCCGGCATTTCTAATTTTACTCCAGAAGAGATAAAAACAACCGAAAAACCCGAAAATGCTAATCCTGTATACCCTAAATGTGCTTCATATACCGCTAAATCCTAACATTAACATAAATTTTCTTTAAATAAACAATGAAATCTTTTATAAAGCGCAAAAAAATAGCCATCGGATTTTTTGCATTAACTCTGGCTAATATTGTTTTTTTATCAGGTTTTACCTCTTATTCTTCTTGGGCTAGCACTGCACAAACTAGGCTTGATATATCTCACGGGGGAACTAGCTCCAGCACAGCAACCCAAGCGGCCACAAATATTTTAGGTTCTAATTTTGCTAATTATTCAGGACTGCTCCCCACAAGTAAATTGTCCGGAGTGGTAGCTATTGCTAACGGCGGCACAGCGGCTGCCAATAAATATGATTCAATGCTGAATCTTCAAGGATTTCCAGCTTTACGAATTTTGCCTTCTCACGCTGGATATTTTAGATATATTAAAGTTATTGACACAGAAGTCTCCGACACTGAAAAAATAAACGAACTAACATCACAAAGTTTAAATATATATGTTGGAACATATACTTCCAATACAACACCTATGACATATTGGAAATTATCATTTACGCCCAATGATTATACATATGATTTTTCTAATGCTTTTGATTTTTTAGGAATTGACACTTCTTGCACTTATAGAGATCAGCATTATGCACTATGGGTTTTAGACGACATCGCCGGAAGTCAAACCAGAAAACGCCTTAAGGTCTATATTTCATACGAGCCTTGGGGAAGCGGTTTTTTTGTTGAATGGCTAACATTTCAAGATTGGAATGCTTCTGGCATTCCGTCTTTTGCTTCTGAAATTTTAGACGGAGATGGAACCACCATAACTTCACCTGCACCAGCCGGCGCTCAATACATTTATCCTAAATGTTTAAACTATGTCACCCCTAGCCCAACACCCACACCAACACCCACACCAACTCCTACACCAACCTCCACAGAATAAAACAACACCAAAATCAAGACCTATCTTTTATGCTAAAATGATAGTATGTATAAACTCTATGCCTTTGATTTGGACGGCACATTAGCTGTTTCAAAATCAAAAATTTCGCAATTTATGGTAGAGGCTTTAACGAAGTTATTAAAATATGCTGAGGTTTGTATAATTTCCGGAGGAAAATTTGAACAATTTGATACTCAGGTTTTAGCTTTTTTAGATTCTTCACCGCTTTTAAAAAAACTCCATATTATGCCAACTTGCGGCACTAGATATTATAAATGGGATGAAAAATTAGGTGGAACGCATTTTCAGCAAATCTATGCCAAAAATCTATCAAAAAAAGAAATAACAGATTCTATTCTAATTTTAGAAGATCAAGCCAAAAAATTAGGCTTTTGGGAAAAGCAGACATGGGGTGAAAAAATTGAAAATCGGGGAAGTCAAATAACTTTCTCCGCATTAGGTCAATCCGCTCCGCAATCTGAAAAAGAGGGATGGGATCCAGACAATTCCAAAAAAGATAAATTGGCTAAATCGGTTGGGAGACTATTGCCAAATTTAGAAGTTCGGTCTGGCGGTTCCACATCCATTGACATAACAAAAAAAGGTGTGGACAAAGCTTATGGAATGAAAGAATTAAAAAAAATAACCGGAATAAAATTTTCTCAAATGATTTTTTATGGTGATAGATTAGATAAAGACGGCAACGACTACCCTGTTAAAACTCTAGGAATTAACACTGTTGAAGTAAAAAATCCTGATGAAACATTAAAAAAAATTCATAAGGAAATTAGTGAACTTTCCAGAAAATAAATTTTTCTAAACAGCTTTGGCCGATTTAATTGTTTTAGCTTTTTTTACCTTAGCAAAAATTAAAGCATCGGCTATTCTGGCCACTGTTAAACGAGGCAAATTAATTGGTCTTTGACCATTAAAATTATAAATTAAATCAAAAATCTGTTCAAAATGAGCATTTAGCAATCTGCTCATATCCATATTTAAATAATCCAAAGCCAGCTTGATAAATCGGCTAGAAATTCCTTTAGGGCAGGATTCTAAGGTTTTAACATCTAACTTAATTAAATCATCAGTTGGTTCAGATAACATAATATCTTCAAAATCTAATTCAGCAAAAACTTCCAAAGCATCATCATCTTGCCCAACTAGCTGAGCCGTTTTTGCCAGCTGATATTCTATATCTTTGCCTAAAACATTTCTCATAACAGGCAAAAGCTTATGTCTTATTTGAGAACGCAGAGGATAATTTTCGTCGATTTTTTCTTTTGACCCATTTGTGGGATCCTCATAATAATCCAGATCAAACTCTTTGCAAATTTCTTCTGTTTCACTTCGAGTGATATTTAGAAAAGGCCGAAATATTAAACCGTTTTGTTCTCTCATGCCAGAAATTGCTGCTGCTCCAGAACCCCTAGCTAAGCCTAAAAGAACTGTTTCTGCCTGATCATTTAAAGTGTGCCCCAAAAACACAGAAAGTGTTTTAAAATCACTAGCTGCATTAAAAAATGCATCATAGCGCGCCAGCCTAGCCGAACCTTCAGGCCCAAATAATTTTTTGTTAACTTTCACTTTAACCTTTTTTACATAATCAACACCAGCTCTTTTGCACATTTTAGCAGCAGCCTCAACTGTTTTAGCAGAATCTTTTTGCATTTGATGATCTACTATAACTGCCGCAGTTTTGAATTTATGTTTATGAGCCACTTTAGACATAACTGCGGCCAGCGCCAGAGAATCAGCCCCCCCTGAAACACCCAATAAAACGGTTTTAGAAATTTTAATTTCTTCTTCAGGTCTTTCCGGGTCCCAACTTTTTTGACTTATAGATTCAACAATCTTTTTATGGCCAGACGAATAATCCAAAAAAACTTTTTCAGCGCTATTATAGGCTTTTCTAAACGCTTGAGACATAATAGATAAAATTTCTATATATTGTTGTTAGAAAAAATTAAAAGAAATGAGAAATAAGGCCGCCAGTGGCATATAAAGGAGCAAACAAAATAGCCACCATATTAACTACTTTTATAAGGGCGTTTAGAGCTGGGCCCGAAGTGTCTTTGGTTGGATCACCCACAGTGTCGCCAACAATTGCAGCTAAATGAACTTCTGAACCTTTTTTGCCATCCATCTCAACTAACTTTTTAGCATTATCCCAAGCTCCGCCAGCGTTATTTAAAGAATTAGCTAACATCAACCCAACGACTATTATTCCTATCAAAACGCCTGCTAAAGCTGCTGGACCCAAAATAACACCAACTATCAAAGGCGTCAAAATTGCCAAAAGACCAGGAATAATCATTTCTTTTAAAGCAGCGCTTGTCACAATATCTACACATTTAGCATATTCTGGTTTTTGAGTTCCTTTTAAAATTCCTGGCATAGCTTTAAATTGTCTTCTAACTTCATCAACCACTTTAGAAGCTGCCTTAGAAACCGCTTGCATAGTGACAGATGTGAAAGCAAAAGGAAGCAAACCGCCAATTAAAAGTCCTACCAACAAAAGAGGCGAAGATATTGCTAAATTCAAGCCATTAGACATAATAGCATTTCCTCCATAAGCAGCATCTTTAACTGGCAAATCAAATAATCTATTATCTAAAACTAATTTATGAGGCAAAAGCTCATCTATTTTAGCATGATAATCAGCAAATAATGCCAAAGCTCCAAGTGCTGCCGAACCAATAGCATATCCTTTTGTAACAGCTTTAGTGGTGTTTCCCACAGCATCAAGTTCATCCGTTATTTTTCTCAAACTTTCAGGCTGAGAACTCATTTCAGCAATTCCGCCGGCGTTGTCAGTAATTGGTCCGTAAGAATCAAGCGCCACAATTATGCCTGTTGTGGAAAGCATAGCAACAGCCGCTATAGAAATGCCATAAAGACCCATACCTGGATCTAAATTTGGCCCAGCAGCCACAAAAAAAGCTGCTATAATTCCTATAACTATTGTCAAAACCGGTAAAATAGTTGATTCAAAACCCATAGCTAAACCAGAAATAATATTTGTGGCTGGACCGGTTTCCGAGGATTTTCTAATTAATTTAACTGGACGGTGTTCTGTGGAAGTATAATATTCAGTGAAAATCACCATCAAAACAGTAATAGCCACACCAATAATAGTCACATAAAAGAAATTTAAATGAGCTTTACCCAAAACTTTATAAGTTATAACAAAAAAGCCCATTAAACTTAAAACACTGGCTGCTGCCACACCTTTATAAAGGGCCGACATAATTTTATTTTTTTTGCCTAAACGCACACAAAATACCGCAACAACACTAGCAATAATAGCCACCGAACCTAACATAAGTGGATATAAAACCGTTTGCTGAATTGAACCAAGACTCGGAAAAGTTTGAGGGAATGAATCTTTCACTGTTATACCTAACATAATAGAAGCTATTAAAGTCACGGCATAAGTTTCAAAAAGGTCTGCACCCATACCAGCGCAATCTCCAACATTATCTCCCACATTATCAGCAATAGTCGCTGGATTTCTTGGATCGTCTTCTGGTATTCCAGCCTCCACTTTGCCCACAATATCAGCGCCAACATCAGCTGCTTTGGTATAAATTCCTCCGCCCACACGAGCAAATAAAGATATTAATGAAGCCCCAAAACCAAAGCCAATAACTAATTCTATATCTTTAAAGATAATAAATAATAGCGAAACACCTAGCATAGACAACCCGACTACTGCAAGACCTGTCACAGCGCCGCCCTTAAAAGCAGTGTCCAAAGCCTTTTTCAAAGAAGTTTTAGCCGCTTGAGCAGTTCTGACATTAGCTCGTACAGAAACGTTCATACCTATATAACCAGCTGCCCCAGAAAAAAGCGCCCCAACTAAAAAGCAAAGAGCTATTTTCACACTATTAAAATCTTCTTGCGGCAAGAGCGCTGCTATTAAAACAGATAAAATTATAGCCGCAATAGTTATAGTTTTATATTGTCTATTAAGATACGCTTTAGCCCCTTCCTGAATAGATTTAGAAATGTCTTTCATCTCTTTTGAGCCTGGATCTTGCGATAAAACCCGATATGCTAAAAAAACAGCAAATATTATAGAAATTGTGCCAGAAATTGGCGCTAAATATATAAGTTTATCCATCATAGAAACAGTTTACCATAATTGAAGTAAAGCCAAAACAGTTTACATAAATTATAGTAGGGCTAAAAGGCCTTTATGCTAAACTAGCATTATGGAAATTATACATTTAACAGAAGAAAATTTTGATAAAATAACTAGTCAAACACCAGCCATAATTATCGATTTTTGGGCTTCGTGGTGCGTTCCTTGCCAACAATTTTCACCAGTTTTTGAAAAAATGGCCGAAAAATACCCTGAAATACAATTTGCCAAAGTTGACGTCGACGCTAATAAAGAATTATCTATAAAAAGCGGCATATCTTCTATACCAACAGTTTGGGCATTCAAAAATGGCGAGACCATTTATAAAGAACCTGGTTCAATTACGCCTGATAAATTTGAAAAAATAGTAGAAAAAATAGAATAAAAATAAAATTAATTTATTTAAAAACAAACATTTCAAAAAACACAGAAATAAAAATGTTGAAATAAAAGTTAAAGAATGTATAAAATAAAAAAAGTTCAAATATCTGACACTAATTGCACAATTTTGCAAAATCGAGTGCAAAGAACGCCTAATCAAAAGCTCCTAGCTTATAAAACAGAATCTGGCAGTTGGGTAGATATAACAGCTAAAACTTTTCAAAAATATGTTATTTCTATTGCTAAAGGTCTGTTGACCTCTGGCGTAAAGAAAAATGACAAAATCGGCATTATGTCAAAAACTTCTTTTGCTTGGGTGGCATTAGATTTTGCGGCATGGACAATAGGTGCTGTGACAGTGCCTATTTATGAGACATCTTCCTCTCATCAAATTGAATTTATCTGTAATGATGCTGAAATTAAAATATTGTTTATTGAAAATCACCAAATGAAAACGCAAGTTGATTTAGTTAAAGGAAAACTCAAAACAATTAAAATTATTCGCATTTTAAACGAAGGCGCTCTGAATGAATTAGAAACTATCGGATCTTCTATACAAGATTCCGAAATAAAAAAAATCCAATCAAAAAACAAATCAACGGATATCGCCACAATTGTTTATACTTCTGGATCCACCGGCAAGCATAAAGGAGTGGAAGTTCAGCATAAAGCGTTTTTAGCAATAGTTTATTCCACTAATGAAGGCTTGCCTGAACTGCTTCAAGCCCCTGACACCGCTATATTATTATTTTTGCCATTAGCCCATATTTTTGCCCGCTTTGCTGTTTTAGCAATTATTGAAGGGGTTTCACTATTGGCTCTAAGCGGCGATATATCCGCTCTTTTAAATGATCTGCGTTATATAAAACCAAATTATATAATTGGCGTTCCAAGAATTTTTGAAAAAGTTTATAATGCAGCTTCTCAAAAAGCCGGTCTAGGAATAAAAGGAAAAATTTTTAAAGATGCCGCTAAAACAGCTATTGAATATTCCAAATCATTAGATGAAAATAGTAGTCTACAAAATATGGCTAATCCCAAATTGCTTGCAAAAAAAATTCTCTATGATAATTTAGTTTTTAAACAAATTCGGGCAGTTTTAGGAAATAGAATGAAATGGGCTGTTTGCGGAGGAGCGGCTTTAGATCCTGATATTGCGCATTTTTTCAGAGGTGCGGGAATAGAAGTTTTGGAAGGCTACGGATTAACCGAAATAACTGCTCCTGCCATGTGTAATCGCCCAGGAAACAACAAAATTGGCACAATTGGGCTGCCTTTTTCTGGAGTAGAAACAAAAATTGCCCAAGATGGTGAACTAATTATTAAAACTCCAAGCGTTTTTTTAGGCTATCACAACGACCCCGAAAACACCAAAAAAGTTCTAAAAAATGGCTGGCTTTGGACAGGCGATTTAGCCGAACAAGACTCCGCAGGATTCATAAAATTAATTGGTCGAAAAAAAGATATAATTGTCACAGCCGGCGGCAAAAATGTTTCACCAACAGCCCTAGAACAAATAATTCAATCCTCTGATTTAGTTTCACACTGTTTAGTTATAGGAGATAAAAAACCTTTTGTAGCTGCCCTTATAACACTTGATATGGATGCAGTTAATATTTGGGCTGAAAAAAACAAAATTAAAAAATTGCGTTCAAAAGACGCAGCCAAAAATAAAGCCATTGCTGCAATAATTCAAAGATCTGTTGATGAAGCCAATGAAACGGTTTCAAGAGCAGAATCTGTTAGAAAATTTGCTGTTCTGCAAGATGAATTTACTGTGGAAAATAAATGTCTAACAGCATCTCAAAAAATAATTAGGCAAAATATTTTAAATAAGTATAAAATAATTATAGATAGTAATATTTATAAAAAATAAAAGGTTATAATATGATATTTACAAAAAATAACATAATGAATTTAGCAGTGGTTATTCCAGCTTATAATGAAGAACAAACCGTTAAAGATGTCGTCAATGAATGCTTAAAAGCCATTAAAAAAATACCTAAATCATATATATACATATATAATAATAATTCAACTGACAAAACTATTGAAGAAGTTGAAAAAATAAAATCATCTAAAATAATATTAAAGAATTGCAACGAACAAGGCAAAGGCTCTGTTATTAGAAAGGCATTTCGCGAAATTCACGCTAATTGCGTGGTTATGCTTGACGCCGATTTAACTTACCCAGCAAACGCCATACCAAAACTTTACAAAAAACTAATAGATGAAGACTTAGATATGGTCATAGGAGACAGACTATCTTCCACATATTTTAAAGAAAATAAACGACCTTTTCACAATTTTGGCAACACGCTTATTCGCCAATCGATTAACACACTTTTTAGAGCTGATATAAAAGACATTTTAACTGGATTTAGAGCCTTTTCTTATAAATTTATCAAATCTTGTCCTGTGCTTTCCAGCGGATTTACTGTGGAAACTGAAATGTCAATTTATGCTATTGAAAACAGAATGAGCATAGCTAATGAAATTATAGAATATAAAGACCGCCCAAAAGGCAGCGTTTCTAAATTAAATACTTATTCAGACGGACTTAAAGCGCTTAAAACAATTGTGCGATTATTCCGTTCATATCATCCCTTAGCTTATTTTGGAACACTGGCTTTTTTTATAGCATTTATTTTTGGAATTATTGCTGTAATTAGATGTTTGATTCCCTATTTTGAAACCGGCTTAGTGACAAATTATCCAACGCTTATGGTCTGCGGACTAGCTTTTATTGCTGCTATAATTTCTTTATTTTCTGGACTTATTTTAGACTCCATGGTTCAACAAGATAAACGCAATTTTGAATTAATTTTAAACCAGTGGGAAGAAAACGGCTGGAATGAAAGAAAATAAAACAGATAAATAAACTATTATTAAAAAAATAAATAAACTATCATTAAAATATGATAAAAAAATGCGCATCTGCAAAAATTTTCATAAGTTTTTTTGTTTTTATATTTAGTTTAGCTCCTGTATTTACTTTTTTCCCAACTGTTTTTCCAGCAACCGCTTTAAACATTCAAACTATTAAAACTCAGCAAAAATTGCGAATAATTTATACAAATGATTTACATTCTCATATTGACCCCCATAAAGCATTCAATTCTGAGAGGCAAGTGATTAACTATGGAGGATACGCTAAAATGTCAAATCTTATAGATCAGGCTAGACAAACAAATATTCCCACACTCACTATTGACGGCGGCGATTTTACTGTTGGCAGCATTTATAATACGCTTTTTACCTCAAACGCCCCCGATTTGCATATGCTAAATATTATGAAATTCGATGCCACAACCTTAGGAAATCATGAATTCGATTATGGGCCAGACGCCTTAGCCAAAATGATTTCTGCTGGGAGCGGTCAAACTAAAATAATTGCTTCAAACACAAATGCCCCAGAAAACAGCAACTTAGGAAAGCTTTTTCAAAACGGCGAAATTAT
>JAITSB010000009.1 GCA_031288095.1 Candidatus Opitulatrix roisinitermitis
CTAGGGTTTATCTGCCGCAATTTTTCTTTTTGAGACACACCAAATCTTTGCTCTTCATCTATAATTATCAAACCCAACGAAAAATAAGAAATTTTATCTGACAAAAGTTTATGTGTGCCGATTAATATATCAACTTTGCCTAATTTAGTATCTTCAATAATTTTTTTAGTTTTTTTAGCAGACTGAAATCTAGACAAATATTCTATTCTAAAAGCTGTGTTTTTAAATCTTTTTAGACATGTTTCATAATGTTGATTCACTAAAAGAGTAGTCGGTGCTAGAATTGCTACTTGTTTAGCATTATCAACAGCTTTAAAAGCTGCTCTTAAAGCAATTTCGGTTTTGCCATAACCCACGTCTCCGCAAATAAGTCTATCCATAGGATATTCAGATTCCATATCAGCTTTAACAACCTCGGCGGTTTTTATCTGATCTGGTGTTTCCACAAATTTAAATTCGTCTTCAAAATTTTTCTGTTCTTGAGTGTCAGCTAAATAAGAAAACCCTTGAATAGCTAATCTTTTAGAATATACGGAAACTAATTGTTCAGTGATTTCACGGGCGAGCCGCCGAGCGGCTCGCCTGGCCTTTTTCCAATGAGCTGAACCTAATTCAGAAAGGCGGGGATTGTCATGTCCAATATATTTAGTGACTTGTGACAAATCAGATGTGGAAACTAATAATCTGTCATAATCAGAAGTTTTGCTTGTTATACCATATTTTATTTGCGAAGTCTTTAAACGAGCATTAGGTGCATAAGCAATTTCAATATATTCTTGATAAGGCTTTTCGAAATTATTATTTTCAAAATCATTAACTTCTAAATACCTTTTAGTTAAACCCAAATATTTTCCTATACCATAACGTTCATGAACTAAAATATCGCCTTTTGTTAATTGCATAGGGTTTATAATATTTTTTTTCTGACGAATAGCTTTAAACTGACTAGCCTCATAGGTGTATGGTAAATTCTCCAAAAAATTTAAAGTCTTTTGGCTAATATTTGGTTTATATATTTTTTCAATTACTTTATCCTCAAACACTTTATTTTCAAACAACGCATTCGACATCTGAAAATTAGCGAAATTAGCTTCAAAAGGGCTGACTAAAATTATGGAAGAATTTGCGTTATTATTGAGCTGTTTAACTGGCGTTTTAGAAATTTTTGCAAAAAGCTCTGCCATAGAAAAATAATAATCAGAAAATTTTTGACCATTTTCGGCTAAACCTAATTGGGCGAAATCTTGAAAATCTTTTTCAAAAGTTTGCAGCAGCTCATAATCTGGAATCACTAATTTATAAGTTGGAATAAAATATTCTATAAGACTCTTCTTACCAGTTTTTTGTGTCTCGAAAAAATTAACTATTGGCCAAATTTTTAAATCTTTTATTTGCTGAATTTTTAAATCTTTTATTTTGCCCTGCGGACCGTCTATTTCATCAAATTTCATACTTCTTTGAGTCAAAGTATTATATGAAGAAATTTCATCTAATTTATCACCAAAAAAATCTAAACGAAAAGCTTTATTACTTGAGGCTTCAACAATATCTATAATCCCCCCTCGAACAGCAAATTGGGCAGTACTGACAGCCAAATCTGTTCGTTTATAACCTAGTTCCACTAAACGCTCAATAATTTGGTCAAATTTATAGTCGCGATTTTTGCTTAGAGTTAATACTTGATATTTTTTTGACAATTTAGCAATATTCTTTATAGGAGTTATAGCTGATCTATAAGGCAAAATAACTATTTTTTTATCTAATGATTTACAATCTAATAAGTTCTGCAAAATTTTAAAGGATGATGCCAGCTGCTCGGCAGAAAAAAAATTATAACTATCTCCAATGAGGCTGTCGTTGTCAGTGAAAACAGCTATTTTGTGAGACGGCTGCAAAGACTCTAATAAATATCTCAATTTATTAGCTTCAGCTTCATTTTTCACTATTATAAGGCAACCCTTTTTTTCAGGATAGCCTTCTTCATCAGGGGATTTTCCTTTATCAAAAGATTCACTTTTGATAGATAAGGCTAATTCATTATATAACAAAGGTCTAAAAACTGATTTAGTGATATATTTTTGAATCATCTATTTTTTAGATTAACTATTTTTTAAAATCATCTATTTTAGGTTAGCAAATATTTCAGGCTAGCAAAATTTGCAAAATTTCTTTCTGAGCATTTTCTATTATAGACCTCAACTGGACTTTTTCTGATTTAGCAAAATCTCCTAAAACATATTCTAAAACCGAGCACCTATCATATTTTGGCCTGCCAACGCCAATTCTGACTCTATAATAATTTTTGCCAATAGCCTGCGTAATAGATCTTAATCCATTATGTCCAGCATCTGAGCCGCCTAATTTCACCCTTATATCAGCAAATTCTAAATCTATATCATCGTGAACAATAATAACTTTCTCTGGCAAGATTTTATAAAAAGACATTATTTTTTGAATAGCCAAGCCTGAATCATTCATAAATGTAACGGGCTTGGAAATCATAATTTGACGGACATCATTTATTTTAATTATGTCCGTCAAATCGGCCGAAAATTTTGTCTGTTTAAACTTAGCGCCGTATTTTTCAGCCAAACTATCAGCTGTTTGAAAACCGATATTATGCCGATTGTAAAAAAATTTTCTGCCTGGATTTCCAAGCCCAGCAACTAAAAACACTTAAAAATTGAAAATTGCAAAGACTATTTCTTAGAATCTGATTTTTCATCAGACTTTTTGTCAGCCTCAGCGCCGCCTTTTTCGCCCCCACTTTTATCGCCGCCTTTTTCGCCAGCGCTTTTATCACCAGTCTGGTCTTTTTTATCTGACTTATCTGATTCTTCAGCGCCTTCGGCTGCTTCTTCATCACCTTCGGCTGCTTCTTCATCAGCCGGAGTTTCAATAATTTCTTCCTTAGGCTCAAAGACAATAGCCACAGGCAAATCCTGATCTGTCACTACTTCCACACCGCCTGGAACTTCTAAATCACGCACAAAAAGATTATGACCCTCTTCAAAACCTTCAACACTTCCTGAAATAAATTCTGGCAAAGCTGTTGGGTCTGCTTTAACTAAAATAGTTTGGAGTTCTTGTAAATGCGTCAAACCTGGAACAGGAGTGCCAGAAATTCTCACATCCACTGATGTTCTAATTTTCTCACCTTTATTCACAGAAAGAAAATCTATATGCTCCAAAACGGTTCCTACAGGATCTCTTTGAGCGTCTTTAACAATAGCCAATAAACTCTGACCATCAATTTCTATTTCATAAAGAGCATTATGCGATTTTAAACTTAAAGCCATTTCATGTGAAGGCAGCGATATATGCAAAGGCTTAGCGCCTTTTGAATATAAAATTGCTGGGACCTGACCAGCCGACCTAATTCTGCGGGCAAAACCTTTGCCAAAGTCGTTTCTTTTATTTGCCTTAAATTTAAAACTTTTCATATATTTAGTTTACACAAAAAAACACTTTGAACCAAAAAACTATTCTAAAAAATTGGGGTTAATCTAAATTTTGACTGATGTTTAATCATGCTAAACTAAGAAGGAGGTGAGTCTGAGGGGTGATTGGCGCAGTTGGTTAGCGCGTCTCGTTTACACCGAGAAGGTCGGGGGTTCGAGACCCTCATCACCCACGCTTAAAAATTTTAAGCAAAATATATCGTTAAACTAAATTTAGATGAGATTAGCGGAATATATCGCTAAACTGGATTTAGATGAGATATTTTGATAATTTGTGCGAGCAAGTATTCAATTACGGCGAGTGCAAATTGAGAAATATATCGCTAAA